>NZ_CAJWCF010000109.1 GCF_913020055.1 uncultured Paraglaciecola sp.
CTAGCGATGAAATACCACCCAGATAGAACTCAGGGTGATAAAGCTATGGAAGAAAAATTCAAAGAAGTGCAAGAAGCACACGAAATGCTAACTGACTCGCAAAAACGCGCGGCTTATGATCAATATGGTCATGCCGGTGTTGATCCTAATCGCGGCGGTGGCGGTGGTCAGGGTGGCGACTTTGGCGATATTTTTGGTGATGTATTCGGCGATATTTTTGGTGGTGGACGGGGAGGCGGTGGTCGTCAATCTCGTGCTCGTCAAGGCTCTGATTTACGTTACAACTTAGAACTTTCACTTGAAGAAGCGGTAAAAGGCAAAAGTGTCGAAATTCGTGTACCTACACTTGTGGGTTGTGATACCTGTGATGGTTCAGGCGCGAAAAAAGGCTCAAGCCCAACAACTTGTCCCACTTGTCATGGACAAGGCCAAGTGCAAATGCGCCAAGGTTTCTTTGCTGTACAGCAAACTTGTCCCACTTGTTCGGGTAGAGGCAAGATCATCTCCGATCCGTGTAAACCTTGTCATGGTCAAGGCCGCGTAGAAAAAACTAAAACCTTATCGGTTAAAGTACCAGCCGGTGTTGATACAGGTGACAGAATTCGTCTATCTGGCGAAGGTGAAGCCGGTGAAATGGGCGCGCCAGCAGGTGATTTGTATGTACAAGTTCATGTGCGAGACCACAAGATTTTTACCCGTGAAGGTAATAACTTGTATTGCGAAGTGCCATTAAGTTTCACCAGAGCGGCATTAGGCGGTGACATTGAAGTGCCAACTTTAGAAGGTAAAGTTAAGTTAAAAGTTACTGCTGAAACCCAAACTGGGAAAATGTTCCGCTTGCGTAACAAAGGCGTTAAGTCAGTACGCAGTGGCAGTGTCGGTGACCTAATTTGTAAAGTGGTTATCGAAACTCCTGTTAACTTAAGTGTCAGCCAAAAAGAACTGCTAGAGCAACTAGAAAGTTCTATGGGAACAGGTAAAGATACTGCCAAAAATCGCCCGAAAGAAAGTGGCTTTTTTGATGGTGTGAAAAAGTTTTTTGATGATTTAACTAATTAATCGTTAATTGACTTTTTATCTACAAAAGGCCGCTTTAAAGCGGCCTTTTTGTTAGCTGTTGTCCCATCCCCAAAGTGCAAATGTAAAAGAGGCGCTTCAAATATGTTCGTTGAACACTAAACCTGTCAGAGCAATTTACTAACAATTAAGAATTTGAAGAATCTGCATCGCAGTAGTGATATGTTAACGTAACGGCATTAGTCGTCAGTGGCTAACGTTATGTATCGTATACGATTGAATAGAGGGGAGTATAAATGGAATCACAAAACCATTCGTTAGAGCAATTGTTTAAGCAACTTGGCCTAGCCAGCTCAGAGGCATCTATTGCAGAATTTATTAGTAAAAATGCGCCGATAGCCAGTGATGTTAAATTACATCAAGCAGCCTTTTGGTCGCCATCACAATCTTCATTTTTACAACAATCAAAAGCTGATGATGCTGATTGGTCTGAAATCGTAGATCAACTAGACACTATGTTACGTTAACGCTTAGTTTCATAGCTTGTTCTAACAGGCTAGAATAATTGCCTGTTGCTTGAGTCTTATTATCTTCGAACAATAAATTAAAGTATTTTAAAAGCCGCTAAATGTAGCGGCTTTTTATTACATCCAAGACTTTTGAGTAGACTCTACTTGATAAAGCCCTTCATCTATAAGCTTATAGGCTAACTTTTCAGGGAGCATAGGCACTTTAAGCGAGCCAGAGGCCAGAATAAATTTTACTGTGGCTAATTGCCTTTTCTTCATCAAAAAGTTTTGTTGGAACTGAGTCTGTTGAAGCTTGTAGGTTGGGAAACAATAATAGTCGACTCCAATTAGGCCTTTTCTCAGGTACACAAAGTTTTCATCTTTGGCGATCCCCCAGCGCTTCCAGCGTAAAACAACTAAACCACTTAGGACTACGAACAATCCACTTATCAAGGCTGCTATCATCAGTTTGTCATTCATCAGGGTAAAGCCTGCACTGATTAACCACAGGGGCATTAAGACATATACAATATTACGCCAAATAAAACGTTTGCTAATAGCTTCAAACCCATCATCACTGACTAGCGTATTGAGAATGTTGCCGGGGTAGGCATCATTTATCAGCGCTTGGCATTCATGGGGTTTGATGGACGGTACAATAATTTTGCTACTAGCAGCAGAGGTGTTCAAGTTGCTTGCAAAGGAGCTACTTTGTTCAAATTTGAGATTGATGCGTTTTAGCAGTACATCTAGCCAATCTTGTTTCTGGACTACCATTTGTAAGCGGCTTAAACGCATACTGACTTCGTGTTTAGTGAACAGTCCACTGCGCCTGATGTATTTGTCATCTAGCTTACTCAGTGTATAACCGTAAAAACTAATGATCGCGCCTATTACCGAAAAGCTGACTAATACAAACATGATCAGCATAGTCAGTGAAAGGGCGGCCAAGCCAACCTCGAGTAGAGAATGTGTTTGCAGGCTAAATAGGTCGCTTAAATCAATTCCTAAGGTTGTTAACCATTCGCCCATAGATTCGAATATGTTGTCATAAAAGGGTGCCAGTCCGCCCAAAAAAATCCAAATCCTGTTGCTGGTAATACCATGAATAACCAAGTCGGATAACTTTCGTTGATTAAGCTCAACTTCCTGTTTTTGACTATCTACTGAATCATTCTCAATCCCAGTTGTATCCGCAGACAAATTCTCTGTATCTAATGAAATGTCGTGCACATGGTTTTGAATGCGTGTTTTTAACTGTTGGGCAAAATCTAGTTTGATTGCCACCAACTTCGCTTCGTTTTTAGATGAACCTGCGGTGTCCAACTGTAAACAAGCATGGCCGGTAAGACGATAATAAATGGGTTGTTCAATTTTGACATTTTGTACCCGGGAAAATGGCAGGTTTAAATGTTTTTTGCTGAATATGCCCGAACGGATTTCGATATTGTCCTCAGTTAATCGGTAGCGATACACTTTAAAGCTGAGAAAAGCGAAAAGTGATAACAGCCCAAACGCCACTAAAATAGCGGGTAACCAGATATAAGGATGTTCAAGTACACTTTTATAACTGAAAGCAAACGCAGGGATAAGGTAGATAAAGTTACCTAGGAGGTGTTTGAACACACTGACCGCAAAATACAAAATGGCTACGGGCGATAAAACTTGCCAATCATCTAGGGTTTGTGACTTGTCAGCATTACTTAGGCTATCAGTGTCAATGTTATCAGTGGCAACGGAAGTGGTTTGGTTATCCATGTTTAACCACATCTTTATGCTGCAATATAAACTGGCGAAGTTGTAAGGCTATATCTACTGGTAGTCCAGGTATTTGGAAGGTATGCATCTCACCTCCGGCACTAAATACTTGTAACGTAGCTAAGCCGACTTTTCTTTCAATAGGGCCTCGTTTGAGCTCGATGTGCTGAATACGGGTAATAGGTTGGCTGACTATTTTTCTAAAAAATAAACCACTTGAATAATGTAGATCTGATTCTCTAAGGGCATACGATTTCACTTGATCTTGCGCATGACTGAACCAAGTGCCTAAAAAGCCTAATATAGCCACAGCCCAAATGATGTAGGGTAATACATTAAGCAAACCATTTGGTAATGGGATAAAAGGTTGAAAATAAATGGCCAAACCCAAGACACAAACAAACAGGGTAACGCATAAGTTAATTAAACGATTTAGCGGTGCGTATTGCTCAGATAGGGATTGTGTATCTAGGCTCTGTATTGCTGGTAACTGGTTAATAGGCTCGTTTAGGTTGGTAAAGCTACTTTCTAACATGGGTAATCCAAATAAACAGTGATAACAATGAGTATATTGAGTTTAATACTACCCGACTTTAAAGCTAAGTGCTGCTTTCCTTATGCGAAGCTGAGGTTAGTTATACAAAAAAGTTACCTTTTCCTTTACTGCATCAAAGACATAATTAAGGCACAATCTATCCATAAATTACTAATAAAAAAATGAATTAAACACTATGAATAATATTGCTATTTTCGGTGCCAATGGCCGCATGGGCAGAGTCTTGATAGAAGCTATCGAGCTCAGTGTGGACGACAAATTGACCGCTGCTGGCGTGCGAGCTACCTCTTCTTTAGTAGGAATAGATGTAGGAGAGCTCGCAGGTATAGGTAAAAAAGGCTTGTTGGTGAGCGCCGATCTATCTGCAAACATCCAACAAATAGACGTTTTGATTGATTTTACTTTACCAGCTGCTCTACCAGACAACCTGAATTTTTGTGTGGCACACAACAAACCCATCATCATTGGCACTACAGGCTTGAATACACAGCAAAAGGCCGCGTTGGATTCTGCAGCAAAACATATCCCTATTGTTTTTGCAGCGAACTATAGTATAGGGGTGAATCTGATGCTGAATTTAGTCAGAAAAGCAGCAGCAGTTATGGCCGATACTGCTGATATTGAGATCTTGGAAGCCCATCATCGATTTAAAAAGGATGCGCCTTCAGGCACTGCAATGGCGATTGGTGAAGCCATTGCTGATGAAATTGGACGAGACTTATCTGAATGTGCGGTTTACGGCAGGGAAGGTGAAACAGGTGAACGAGACCATCAAACTATAGGGTTTGCCACAGTAAGGGCAGGTGATGTAGTAGGCGAACATACCGCATTGTTTGCCGATATCGGTGAAAGGTTGGAGATCACGCACAAGGCATCAAGTCGATTAACCTTTGCTAAAGGCGCAGTCAAAGCGGCGAGTTGGGTAATTGATAAACCAGCAGGTTTGTACGATATGGAAGACGTATTAGGCTTTAAATAAGCAAAATGTTCGGTTAAGAACAGTTGTTTTTAGCCCTTATGTATAAAAAGTATGATGAAACGGTTATTTATGCATTTTTTGTAAATGTGAATAGACCTGAAACACCCTAGTATGTATAATATTGCGAATTTGCCAAAATTCAGTGCGGTCGTTTAGATTTCACTTTAAAATAATTTGCAAATTGACTAAATATTCATGTAAATCAACTGTTTATATGGATATCTACGGACTCTGCTAATTGTCTTGAAAAGTCAGAGTCCTAGGTTAAAACTGTTTAATATCTAACCTGGAGGTTGATTTGGCTATTTCTGCCCTTTTAGTACTTGAAGATGGCTCTGTCTTTAAAGGTACTGCAATTGGAGCTTCTGGTGTGTCGGTTGGCGAGGTGGTATTTAATACCTCAATGACAGGTTATCAGGAAATTCTAACTGACCCGTCTTATGCAGAACAAATTGTCACTCTTACTTACCCGCATATTGGTAATACGGGGATAAATTCTGAAGATTGTGAATCAAATAAAATTTGGGCCAAAGGCCTTATTATTCGTGACTTACCGTTACTCCTTAGTAATTTTCGCAGCGAACAAAGTCTATCTGACTATCTAGAAGAGAATAATATTCTGGGTATTGCAGATATAGATACGCGTAGATTAACGCGAATTTTGCGTGATAAAGGTGCTCAGAATGGTTGCATTATTGCCAGCAACACTCTTGATGATATTCCATTAGATGAATCTGTCGCTTTAGCAAAAGCACAAGCTTTTGCGGGCTTAAAAGGTTTGGATTTGGCCAAGGAAGTGACCTGCGATGAATCTTACCAATGGTTAGATGGAAGCTGGGTGTTAGGTGAAGGTTATCAAACCGGATTAGAAAACCCAGAGTTTCACGTGGTTGCTTATGATTTTGGTGTGAAACGCAATATTTTACGTATGTTGGTTGACCGTGGTTGTAAGTTGACTGTGGTTCCAGCCAAAACAACGGCTGATGAAGTCTTAGCCTTAAAACCTGATGGGGTGTTTTTATCAAATGGCCCGGGTGATCCAGAACCTTGTGATTATGCGGTTAAGGCGATTAAACAACTATTAGACAAATCTATTCCTATTTTTGGTATCTGTTTAGGTCATCAGTTACTAGCACTCGCTAGTGGTGCAAGAACAGTCAAAATGAAATTCGGTCATCATGGTGCTAACCATCCTGTTAAGGATATCAAAGGCGAGCGCGTTATGATTACCAGTCAAAACCATGGGTTTGCTGTTGATGAAGATAATTTGCCGAATACTTTAGAAGTGACTCATGTGTCATTATTTGATAAATCTTTGCAAGGTATTCATCGAACAGACAAGCCAGCATTTAGTTTTCAGGGGCACCCAGAAGCAAGCCCAGGGCCACATGATGCAGCACCCTTATTTGACCATTTTATCGAGTTGATGCAGCAGAGCCGATAACGCGCGCACCAGTTAAAGTACAAGAAATTAGTAGAGTAATTAGAGACATGCCAAAACGTACCGACATAAAAAGCATCTTGATTTTAGGCGCAGGCCCTATCGTAATAGGCCAAGCCTGTGAGTTCGATTATTCAGGTGCACAAGCTTGTAAAGCTTTGCGCGAAGAAGGTTACCGAGTGATCTTGGTGAATTCAAATCCAGCCACCATTATGACCGATCCTGAAATGGCGGATGCCACGTATATTGAGCCAATCCACTGGGAAGTGGTGAAAAAGATCATCGAAAAAGAACGCCCAGATGCAGTATTGCCGACTATGGGTGGACAAACGGCTCTAAACTGCGCACTTGATTTAAACAAGTTCGGTGTGCTTGAAGAGTTTGGCGTTGAAATGATCGGTGCTACTGCCGATGCCATTGATAAAGCTGAAGATCGCGAACGTTTTGATAAAGCCATGAAGTCTATTGGTTTAGCTTGTCCTCATGCTGAGATTGCTCACACTATTGAACAGGCTTTTGATGTCAGTACGCGTATTGGTTTCCCTTGTATTATTCGCCCGTCTTTCACTATGGGGGGGTCTGGTGGCGGTATTGCTTACAATAAGCAAGAGTTTGAAGAAATCTGCCGTCGCGGATTAGACTTATCACCTACCAGTGAATTGTTGATTGATGAATCATTAATTGGTTGGAAAGAATACGAAATGGAAGTGGTCAGAGACAAAGCTGACAACTGCATCATAGTCTGTACCATTGAAAATATTGATCCTATGGGTGTTCACACTGGTGATTCTATTACTGTTGCGCCAGCTCAAACGTTGACCGACAAAGAATTTCAAATCATGCGTAACGCAGCTATTGCGGTATTACGTGAGATTGGTGTTGAAACCGGTGGTTCTAACGTGCAGTTTGGTGTTGATCCCCAAACTGGCCGCTTAGTGGTTATAGAAATGAACCCAAGGGTGTCTCGATCTTCAGCATTGGCCTCAAAAGCAACGGGTTTCCCTATTGCTAAAGTGGCAGCTAAATTAGCTATTGGATATACACTCGATGAGTTAGCCAATGATATTACTGGTGGATTAACCCCAGCATCGTTCGAACCTACTATCGACTATGTGGTAACAAAAATACCACGTTTCAACTTTGAAAAATTTGCCGGTGCAAACGACCGTTTAACCACACAAATGAAATCTGTTGGCGAGGTAATGGCCATTGGGCGTAACCAACAAGAATCACTACAAAAAGCGTTGCGTGGATTAGAAGTTGGCGTGAATGGCCTAGATTCGATAATTGATATTACTGCGCCAGATGCGAGAGTCACTATCATTCGTGAATTGCGCGAGCCGGGTGCTGAACGTATTTGGTACATAGGCGATGCGATGCGTATGGGTATGTCAGTGGATGAAATATTTGAATTAACCAATATCGATAGATGGTATTTGGTGCAAATTGAAGAATTGATCATCCTTGAACAACAAATGCATGAGTCTGGTTTATCTTCAATCGACAAAGATTTAATGAACATACTCAAACGTAAAGGTTTTGCTGATTCTAGAATTGCTGAATTAACTGGTGTAGATGAATCTGACGTACGCGAAGTGCGTAGAGGATTTGATATTCATCCAGTCTACAAACGTGTAGATACCTGTGCTGCAGAGTTTTCTTCTGATACCGCTTATATGTATTCTACTTACGATGAAGAGTGTGAAGCTAACCCAACTGACAATGACAAGATCATGGTGTTAGGCGGTGGTCCAAATCGTATAGGGCAGGGCATTGAGTTTGATTATTGCTGTGTACATGCTGCATTAGCGTTACGTGAGGATGGTTACGAAACCATCATGGTTAACTGTAACCCAGAAACAGTATCTACCGATTACGATACCTCTGACCGTTTGTATTTCGAATCAGTGACATTAGAAGACGTGTTAGAAATTGTACGCATTGAAAAGCCTAAAGGCGTAATCGTGCAATACGGTGGACAAACTCCACTTAAATTGGCCCGCGAATTAGAAGCCGCTGGTGTACCTATTATTGGTACCTCACCAGATGCCATAGATAAAGCTGAAGATCGTGAACGTTTTCAAAAAATGGTTAACAAACTTAACCTTAAACAACCTGCAAATGCCACGGTTAGAAATCTAGAAGAAGCCTTAGTGGCAGCCGACAAAATTGGCTTCCCATTGGTAGTGCGTCCTTCTTATGTTTTAGGTGGTCGTGCAATGGAAATTGTTTACGACATTAACGACCTTAAACGTTACTTAAGCAATGCAGTGAAAGTGTCTAACGACTCACCAGTATTGTTAGATCGCTTCTTAGATGATGCGATTGAAGTCGACGTTGATGCTATTTGCGACGGTAAAGACGTGGTAATTGGTGGCATTATGGAGCACATCGAACAAGCAGGGGTTCACTCTGGTGACTCTGCCTGTTCATTACCACCTTATTCTCTTAGTGCTGAAGTACAAGATGTGATGCGTGAACAAGTAAAAGCCATGGCATTGGAATTAGGTGTTATTGGTTTAATGAATACCCAATTTGCAGTTAAAGATGGCCAAGTATATTTGATTGAAGTGAATCCGCGTGCTGCCAGAACTGTGCCTTTCGTATCAAAAGCAACGGGTATGCCTCTTGCCAAAATTGGTGCACGAGCTATGGCTGGTCAGTCTTTAGTTTCGCAAGGTATTACTAAAGAAATTATCCCGCCGTTTTATTCTGTTAAGGAAGTAGTATTACCTTTTGCTAAATTCCAAGGTGTTGATCCATTACTCGGACCAGAAATGCGTTCAACAGGTGAAGTGATGGGTGTTGGTGAAAGTTTTGAAGAGGCGTATGCAAAAGCCAATTTAGGAGCAAGTCAGCCTATCCCCGTTGGTGGTAAAGCATTGTTGTCAGTTCGCTTGAACGACAAAAACCGCGTAATCGAACTTGGCCAAGCTATGTTATCTAAAGGGTTTACTTTAGAAGCCACTAAAGGCACGGCGACTGTGTTAAATAAAGCCGGTGTTGAATGTAGCGTAGTGAATAAACTTAGCGAAGGTCGACCTAACATAGTAGATGCCATCAAAAATGGTGAATATTGCTACATAGTGAATACCACTGAAGGTCGCCAAGCGATTGATGATTCTGTGTATATTCGTAAAGAAGCGTTATTGAACAAAGTGGCTTATACCACCACAATGAACGCCGCTTTTGCTACAGTTAACGCTAACAAAGCCGATGACAGAGCACGTGTGACTTCAGTACAAGAGCTACACAAGCGTATTCACTAACATCGACAAGCAAAGTATAAGCTGAGTTTCAGTTTGTCCTTTGCTTGAAAAGTCGTTTTTAGTACCCATTAGATTGAATTAGATAACAAAAATAAGAGAGTTGTTGATATGACGTTATATCCAATGACAGCTAAAGGAGCAGAATTGCTCCGTGAAGAGTTGAAATATTTAAAGACAGTTAAAAGACCAGAAATAGTGAAGTCTATTGCTGAAGCTAGAGAACACGGCGACTTGAAAGAAAACGCCGAGTATCATGCTGCTCGTGAGCAACAAAGTTTTTGTGAAGGACGCCTGCAAGATATTGAAGGTAAGCTGTCTAACATACAAATTATTGATGTCACCAAAATGACCAATAACGGCAAAGTAATCTTTGGCACCACTGTGACTATTATCAATTTAGAAACAGACGAAGAAATCACCTACAAAATAGTAGGTCAGGATGAAGCCGATATTAAGAACAACTTGATCTCAGTAGGCTCACCTATCGCCCGTGGATTGATTGGTAAATCCCTAGATGACGTAGTTAATATTCAAACCCCTAAAGGTAAGATTGAGTTTGAAATTATTGCTGTGGAATATGTCTAATTGATAGGACTTCAATATTCAATTTAATTAGAACGAGGCTATAGGCCTCGTTTTTTTGTTTTAGGAGATAAATATGAATAGAAAATTGATATCTAGTGGCTCTGAATTTGAAAGCAAAATTGGTTACTCCCGTGCAGTAGTAGATGGCGACTATGTTTTTGTCTCAGGTACTACGGGTTACAACTATGCTGATATGTCGATTTCAGAAAACGTCGCAAACCAAACCCAACAATGTTTGCAGAATATAGAACAAGCTCTTATTGAAGCGGGGAGTGGGCTTAAACATGTAGTAAGAGTGACCTACATATTACCCAACAAACACGACTTTGATGCCTGTTGGCCACTGCTTAATCAGTACTTTGGTGAAATCAGGCCCGCAGCCACTATGTTTGAAGCAGGCTTGATAGATGAAAAATGAAGATTGAGATACAAGTTACCGCTAGGGTGGCGGGTGTTGAGTAATTTGTAATAGCTACACCCAGTTATGTACTCAATAATGTTTGGTAACTTAATTGAGTATATTTTCTTGATGAATTTAAAACACATAACAGCAAGCACTACTTAGTCCGCTAGTTTGGTGTTATGTTTAAGTCTTAGGCAGATTACTAAGGAGAGTATATTTTGGTCATAAGAATATTAGGACTAATCGTAGGTTTGTTGTTTTTAATTTTAATGCCAATCATGGTGTATTCTGGCCAGCAAAGTGTCATTGAGGGCCTGTCTTCAATGGTAATTGGCATGTTGTTCATAATTTATGGTGTTAAAGGTAATAAAGGCCTACTTAAAATATTACCTAAAAATGTCAATATAAAGCTGTGGTAATGACACCTGACAAGTTGCCAAAAGTTAGCTAAACAACCTTAACAATTTTACGTTATGGGCAAGGAACCTTCATTTATTCTTTCCATGGTTTATTTCTCAGTTAAATCAGTCGGATAGACAGCCATCGTAAAATTTTGCTACAAAACAACCCCAGTCATTATGGAAGTAATTTTTTATGTCTCAATTATTAAGTAAAAGCCTTGTGTTAAGTACATTGGTCTTAATTTTTCTTACAACAAGTTGTGGCTTATATGCTCAGGGATCAAGTTCGCTAAAAACCATTAAGATTGCTAATGATCAGCGAAATTACCGTTTATTTATTCCGTCTACTTACTCTGCAGATAATGCCTATCCATTGATACTTAATTTTCACGGTACTAACGCTCATCCGGATACACAAGTGGAGTTGTCCGAATTCGAAACCTTGGCTGAAATTGAACGTTTTATAGTGGTTTCGCCACTTGCCTTATTCAAACGTAAAACCGATGGGCCCATTACATGGAATGTTAATCTCAAAAAAGGCCCGGATGATGTGTTGTTTATTCGCCAGCTTATCGAGACATTAAAACAACAGTTTTCAATAGATGCCACACAGATTTTTGCGACAGGTTTTTCTGGAGGGGCTCGTATGAGTAGTCGATTAGCTTGTGACCTGTCTTTAACTATTGCCGCTATTGGTCCTGTGGCGGGTATTAGGTATCCAAAGGATTGCAAACCTTCTCGTGGGGTGCCAACTATTACTTTTCACGGTGAAAAGGATAGGGTTAATCACTATGCTCTTCGAAGTGATTCGCCTGTGTATTGGCAAATGGGGGTTGAGGATGCATTAGCTGGTTGGGTAAATAACAATCAGTGCCAGTCGATTACCCAAACTCAACATTCTCCATCAGTCGAATTTATCCAATATAGAAACTGCAAAAGTAATGCTGATATTGATTTTTATCGCTCAACTGAGGCGGGACACACTTGGCCAGGATCGCCTATGGCTGAAAAATTAAGTGAATATGGTTTAGGTAAAACGGAAGAAAATCTGCCTGCTTCGCATTTGATTTGGCAATTTTTCAAACGTCATCCATTACCCAAATAGGGTATACAGAACAACAACCTGAGGATACTTAGAAATTTGAATGATAACGGTATAGCTAGGATGCCGAGCAGGCTTAATAAAACGCTAAACAAAACAAATACCCTTCATCCCGCTTTATAAAGTAAGTTATTTCTAATAAATCGCACCAGTTTATTCATAAGTTGTTGGTGTTATGTTTTGCTTTAAGACAGATACTCGCAAACACATTAAGCCCTTCTTCGACTCTGTCATCCCAAGGCAACCCATAACTCAATCGAATACAGTGTTGATAACGATTGCTAGGGGAAAACAAGGTGCCTGGACTCACGCTTATATTTTGTTGTAAAGCGAGTTGAAACACCTCAGCGCTATTGATGGACTTATCGAACTCTAGCCATAATACGGCGCCACCTTTGGGGTCGCTGATACGAGCGTTGTCACCTAATAGTTGTTGTAATTTGTTGCGCATACGTGATTTGTTGGTGAGTAACACGCTGCGCAATTGGCTGAGATATCGCTCGTAATCGCCGGTTCTAACAAACTCAAAAAGTGTAATTTGGTTCATATGTGAAGACGAAGATGACATTGCGCGTTTTATCTGAACACATTTTTGACTAAATTTATGGGTGGCTATCCAGCCAATGCGATAGGCTGGCGCAGCGGTTTTTGAAAAAGAGCTACAGGTGATCACTAAACCCTTTTTACTGTATTTTTGTGCCGGTGTGCCACGCTTTTCAGTGAAATATAGATCTCCATACACATCATCTTCGATTAAGGGGATGTCGTTTTTCTCTAACAATTCGACTATTTGTTGTTTGGCATCATCTGCTAATACACAACCCATGGGGTTGGCGATAGTGCTTGAAAAAACACAGGCTTTGACTGGATGTATATTTATGGCCTTTTGCAAGTCTTGCACTGTTAACCCGTCTTCTGGACAAATAGGCACTTCTAACGCCAACATACCAAGGTTTTCAATTAATTCTAAAATACCAAAATAGCAAGGCGACTCAACGGCAATCACATCACCAGCTTTAGCGACGGATTGTAATGCTATATTCAGCGCCTCTTGCGCTCCGTTGGTGATAATAATGTCATCTGGGCCTAAGGTGAGGGCGTATTCCATATAACTAAAAGCCAGTTGTCTTCGCAGTGGTTCGTAGCCGGCTACAGGTCCATAAAATAGAGCTTTATCTCCCATCACAGACATAACCCGTCGCATGGTGCGATTTAAGGTCTTAGTGATAGGTAACACCGCTACAGGGTTAGCCACACCTAGGGGTAAGTTTTGAGTTTGATGAATCGACTTAAACACGTCTTCGATTAATTGTTGGCGACTCACAGCAATAGGTTTACTCGGTAAACGGGCTTTCTTAGGTTGCACTGATTTGTTTTGTTGTGTGAGAAAATATCCAGACTTAGGTTTGGCTAATACTAATCCTTGTCGCTCTAATTCGATGTAAGCTTGTTTAACTGTGGGTATACTGACCGAAAGAGAGTTGGATAAGTTACGTAAAGACGGCAGCTTTTGCCCCGCTTGCAACGTACCATTGACACGCATCTCTGTTATCAAATTGATGACTTGCTGATACAAATAAGTATTGGATTCTCTTAAGGTGGAGGTAGTCATAATTTAGTATCATCTCAATCTGTATAGGTTGTATTTCTAATTAACTGTATCTGTTTAGTATGCAGTTTACGAGGTAAATTAGCTTTGTGTTCTTTAGTAAAGGAAAGTAATAGAAAATGAGAAGCGCGGTTTTATATGTTCTCACAGTACTGATTTGGGGCTCTACATGGTTAGCCATCGAGTTTCAATTGGGTGTGGTTGCGCCTGAAGTATCGCTCGTTTACCGTTTTTCCATTGCGGCGTTATTGATGTGGGGATATTGTTTATTTGCAAAATTGCCTATGCAGTTCAGCCTTAAAAATCATATTTTCTTTATGTTATTAGCCTGTTGTAACTTTGGCTTTAATTATTTGATTTTGTATTGGGCACAAGACTACCTAACCTCGGCTATGACCTCCATTGCGTTCTCTACGTTATTAGTGATGAACATTATTAATACCCGTATATTTTTTGGTAACCCAATTGCTCCACGTATTTTTATTGGTGCCTTATTAGGCCTAGCCGGTATTGTTGGATTGTTTTGGCAAGACGTTAAAACGCTGGATATTGCCAGTGAAGCCATGATTGGATTAGGGCTGTCGCTAGGTGGCACTTTTGTCGCCTCATTGGGCAATATGACCAGTGTGCGAAATTCTAAAAACAATATTGGTATTATGCAGGGCAATGCTTGGGGCATGTTATACGGAAGTGTATTTTTGCTCGCTTATACTCTGATAAACGGCTCTGAATTTAGCCTAGACACTAGGCTGCCGTATATTGCATCTCTGTTGTATTTAAGTGTATTTGGTACCGTTATCGCGTTTGCCTGTTATTTTGTATTGTTGAAGGACATCGGCCCAGAAAAAGCCAGTTATGCCGTGGTGTTATTTCCCGTAGTAGCGGTAACGCTGAGCATGATGTTTGAAGGGGTTATTTGGCAAACCAGCACTGTGATTGGGTTTGTATTAGTACTCACAGGTAATGTGATAGTGCTTACGCCGATTGATAAAATTAAAGCCTTGTTGGGTGTTAATAAGGTGATTGAACAAAGCTCTAGTTGTTATACCATTCCGCATAAAGAAGTGACCTCTCAGCGAGATTTTAAAAGGACTTAATCAAGGCGCTTGAATGAAGTAATAGTTATTCTATTGCGAATTCGAGCAACGCAGAGTAAGTCCTTTTAAAACTCGCCCTAAAGGGAAAGCACCAGCCATTCTTGCGCTTCGTTCCCACTACTTGAAAGGGATTAACCATTACTGCATAGTGACGCCTTACGCAAAAATGGCTGGTGCATTCTGAGTGGTCAGTTCTTTATACGGATTAATGGTATGGACCCTCTCCTCCCATAACGGCTTCAAATGAGCCAAGATAGTGGTTGTTAAAATCGACTATCA
>NZ_CAJWCF010000110.1 GCF_913020055.1 uncultured Paraglaciecola sp.
TTATCCGCCATCTGTCAATGAACAGCGAAGTAAGCTGTGCCTTCATGAGGGTGACAGAGTGCAGATAACCTACAAGAACAAGAAAGCGGACGTAGCTATTTATTGTGGTTTCGTCCCTTTAGAGCGAAAAGCGGTTCAACGGCCAATCCATTGCTATGATCCGAAGAGTCACCAAAGCGGACGTAGCTGTGTTTTAGTTTACTTCCGGTTTGATTTAGATTATCGGTTGCCTGTCATTCAAAAAAATGCCTCTCAACACGTTGCCTGCGGACAGGCGACGGATAATCTCTCATGGAGGAAACCGCGGGGGGGTTAACTGCTATGTATGGGTTCTATAGGGATTCCGGTGGCAGATGGGCGGGTGGCGGCGTAACGTTCAGCACATGGGGAATTAAAGTAGCGTATAGAGCATAGTTTAGTCATGAGTATTATCGGTTTTTCTGTCACATTTGTCGGCTCGCAGGTATTGTTCAATGTCACTGAAAAATACTAAACTACATTTATTTCGGCTGTTCATATTCGTTTTATGGTAACAATTACGGAATGATTGCCCCTTCTAACCAGGTCTGCCATCAGGCCTGGGACGGGTATGGGAAATTATCTAGACACCCTGTTTGATGTCTGCTTTCAGCGCGTACTTGGTATTTAAACGGTTAGAAAAGCGAATCCTCCCACTGTCTGTTGATAGGCTCAGAGCTGCCAGTCAGAGAACTTCTGCCCAACGACTGCAAATGGCACAAAGTTCTCTGTCAGGTTAGGTACTGACTATTCCATATAGCTTGAGTTCTTTTTCCCTTTTTAATCTTAGTGCAGTGTTGTTAGTTGTAACTCAAGGTTAAACCGAGCTCTTGAATGTAGTCACTTTCACGTTGAATATCGGCACTGAATACCGGTTTTTGCTCTAACCAGGTGTCGGGAAATTGAATGTGTAACTTGTCTCCCTCTGCCTTTAGTGACATCTCGGGTAAAATATCGTCTTGGCGTTTTATGTTCAGCAGCACACCTAAACGTAATAACGCAATAAGCCTGTACACTTGCTCTTGTGCTAAGAGAGTAAACTCAGGTATTTCCGCTACTTTGATTTTCTTGCGATAAAACCTAGCTAACGTGGCCAATAAATTTTGTTGTTCCTGTCCAAATCCAGGTAATTCGATATTTTGTAATATATACCCTGAGTGGCGCTGAATACCGCGGGTATTAATTTGTAAACCTACCTCATGTAATAACGCTGACCAAGCCAACATGTTTTTAAGTTCTTTATTGTCGATTTTCCATGCTTTTTTGCATTGCTTATATAGCTCCATGGTTGTGGCAAGCACTCGTTTTGCCTGTTCCACGTCAACATCGTAACGAGTGGCTAAGCTTTCAGCACTGCGTTGCCGGATGTCAGGATGGGTTAAATGATCTTCCATTTCATATAACACTCCCTCACGTAACGCATCTTGAGAAAACTCCATTTCCTGGATATTCAAACTTTTGAATACGGCAATTAAAATAGCTAAACCACCGACAAATACAGGACGGCGATCATCAGACAGACCTTCAATTTGCAAATCTTTGCTATTGCCAGCCGCACAACACAAATCCTTCAATGTGAGCAAGTCGGTTAGACAGACATGGTTTTCTCTATTTGTACTATCTAGTTGAGCAGCTAGCTCGATAATTATTTTAATGGTGCCTGATGTGCCAATACAGGTATTCCAACCAATCTGTTTATAATTTTTATCAATCATCTCCAATTCTTGTTGAGCACTGGTAATGGCCTTATTAAAGGATCTTACTTTGATTTCACCTTGTTTAAAGAATCGATTGGTGTAACTCACACAGCCCATTTGTAGACTGCGTAATACCTTAGTCTCAAACCCCTCACCAATAATAAATTCGGTTGATCCACCACCAATATCCACCACCAAACGTTGTCCTTCTTGATGATTGGTATGGGCTACTCCCTGATAGATTAGGCGGGCTTCTTCTGCTCCAGAGATAATCTCGATAGGAAATGGAAAGACTTTTTTAGCGGCCTTTAAAAACTCTTTGGCATTACTGGCTTTTCTTAATGTATGGGTGGCGACGACTCTGACACATTCAGGTTCAAAACCTTGCAAGCTCTCTGCAATCACTTCTAATGTATCTAAACCACGCTGCATGGCCTCTTTAGATAAAATGTTGTCTGAACCTAAACCATCTCCTAGGCGCACTTTCTGTTTTACTCGGTGCAATATTTGAACTGAGCCTGCCACAATACGTGCAACCACTAAGTGAAAACTATTCGACCCAATGTCTAATGCTGCTACTTTACTTGTGTCTCTTGACTCTACGTTATCGAACGTCGAATTAAGTACCGTATTTGTATTAGGCATTTTTGTCCTTCTCAAGCGCTTTTAGATAACGATAGATTTCAGTTTGGGAGCGTAGGTTTTTACGATTCCCCCTAGGCACATATTGATTGGTTTGTTCTTTATCGATAACTCGGGCTTTAAGTGTATCTTTTAACTGCAAATGTAATATATCCATTATTCTACGTTTTAAATCTTCGTCATATATTGGGCAGCCAACTTCAATTCGAAAATCCATGTTGCGGGTCATCCAATCCGCAGAAGAGATGAACATTTTTTTGTCTCCTGCATTTTCGAACACCATTACCCTTGGGTGTTCTAAAAAACGGTCAACAACACTGATAACACTGATATTTTCGCTTAATCCTTTTACCCCTGGTGCTAATGAGCACATTCCCCGGATAATGGCTTTGATTTTCACCCCGGCTTGACTGGCTTTATATAAATCATCAATCAGTAACTTATCGTCTAGGTTATTGATTTTTAGTGTTATTTCAGCTTTCATTCCTTCATTGGCGTTTTGTATTTCTTGACGTATCAATGCTTGTATTTTGGTTCGCGCATTGAGCGGAGAAACTTGTAAATGCTGAAATTTTTGTCGCCTGTAGGGTTGTTGTATAAAGGTAAACACTGCTTCTGCTTCATTAGCGAGTTCTTGGTTGCGGGTAAACAAACTAAAATCGGTGTAAATTTTTGCAGTTTTTTCGTTGAAGTTACCTGTGCCAAAATGGGCGTAGTTGACTAATTGGCCTTTTTCCTCACGGGTGACAACACACAATTTACTGTGGATTTTCAAAGAGTGCATACCAAATACAACTTGCACACCGGCATCAGTCATTTTCTTCGACCAGTGAATGTTCGCTTCTTCATCAAATCTAGCGCGTAGCTCAACCACCACAGTCACCTTTTTGCCATTGTCTACTGCATCAATTAAAGAACTGATGACTCTTGATTGGCTTGCCACTCGATAGATATTCAATCGAATGTGTTTCACACTGGGATCAAATGCAGCTTGGCGAATAAACTCAGTGACATGTAAGAAACGATGGTAGGGATAATGCAAAAGGATATCTTTAGCTGTAATCGCATCAAATACGGTGTCGTAGTCAGAAAAATCCTTAGAGGTGAGAGCCGGTAATGCTTGGTTTTCTAAATAATCACGGCCCACATTTGGAAAGCCAATAAAGTCTTTAAAGTTACGGTAAGGGCCACTTGGAATAAGGCTGTCGTAGGACGAAATTTTTAAGCGTTTTTTTAAATCCTTGAGCATTTCGCTGGGCATTCTGCTGTCGTGTACTACCCGAACAGGCTCGGCAATTAACCTTTGTTTCATGCTTTCTGACATTTTGTCTACGTAACTTTCATCAATTTCATCGTTCAGCGCATATTCTGAATCACGGGTCATTTTAAACGAGAAAGCCTCAAGGGAATCAAATTCAATAAAACCCTTAAAAATACTTTCTAAGTTCAAGCGAATAATATCATCCAACAAAATAATGTATTTTTTCTTACGGCTTTTTTCTGGCGGTATGACCACGAAGCGTGACATATTTTGGCTTGGCACCTCAATGGTGGCATAAGCAATGGCTTTATCATTTTTGTGAACACCAACATACAGGTAAGTCGCAAAGTCATTTAATCTGGAAACCAGCTTGATTTTTTTGGTTAGTAATACTGGCGCGATATGCCGTAAAATCTTATTTTTAAAATAATTACTTAACCATTGTGTGTGGTAGTCGTTGAGGTCTTCTTCTCCCAGCAAAAATATATTGTATCTGGCTAAACCCTTGACCACGTTTAGATGAATTCGATCAAAGTCTTCTGTCATACCCAACACTTTGTCTTGAATTTTTTCCATCAATAACTTGGTTTGTTCAGCTTCTTCAAGTTCCCCTTCGTTTAAGTGGATGTATATTTTACGTTTAACATCTGCGACTCGAACGCGATAAAATTCGTCCATATTGTTTGAATAAATACCAAGGAATCGGATGCGTTCAATTATGGGGTTATTGACATCAGATGCTTCTTGTAACACACGCTGATTAAAAGAAAGCCAACTGAGTTCCTTGGGATAATAAATATTCTGGGTATTAGGCATGTATCACTCTTAACAAATATAACGTAATCAATCGTCTACTGCATTTATGACAACTTAATGACAGCCCCTAGTTTATTGTATCTCGATATCTACCATTAAGTCGTTTGCGACACTTTCAAGGGATTCTTGTAACGCTTCTAAGTCAAAATCAGCCGCCACAGTTATTATGGCTTTGGCTTTAAATAGCGCTCCGCCCCAATTAGGCGCACTTTCTAAACTCGAATCAAACTTGACGATGTTCAAGTTAAATTGACTTAATATTTGTGTTATCTCTTGCACAATGCCAGTTTTGTCATTGCCCATTATGTCTATCTGCACAGTTTGTTGCACTGCAGGTTGTTCTGTTAATCCTGGTAGTAAGTGTATTTTTAAATCGGGATGTTGTGATAAACGATCGATCAGTGCTTGGTGCTTTTCTTGGGGCAAGTCAACTTGCACAAAACCCGCGAAATGCCCCGCCATGTGTGAAAAGTTACTGCCTAACCAGTTGCCTCCCATGTCATACACAGTTTTGGCTAAATCACTGATTAATCCTGGTTTGTCGCTTCCAACTAAAGTAAATATTATCGGTTTCATAAAAGTGTCACATATCTGTAATAAAGTTAAAGTCTGAGCCCAATGCTCCTGTAATTAGATTAATACATTCTAATTGGGATGTAAGGTCTTATTTGGGTAGTAATAAGTAAGAAAATTTCTGTTATGTTGGAAACGTTAGAATTCTAAAGTTTTCAGTGTAATTATAATGCCACATTCAATTGTTAAAATTGTTGTGGTTTTACAATTGATAGTTAGATTTGGGTGATGAGTCCTAAAAATAGTCTATCGTTAACGATGTTTAAAATCTAAGAGAACCGTTATGCCAATTAATTCTTTTTTGGGGGTGTTTGCTAAATCGCCGTTAAAGCCCCTTGAAGACCACATCAATATTGTACATAGATGTAGTCAAGGTTTATTGCCTTTCTTTGAAGCTGTTTACGCACAAGATTGGAAAGCTGCGCAAGAGCATCAAAAAACAATTTCGATGTTAGAAAAAGAAGCGGATGAGATAAAACGCGAGCTACGAATTAGTTTGCCTGTTGGTATCTTTATGCCAATTCAACGACAAGATGTCTTGGACTTGCTTACTCAGCAAGACAAAATCGCGAATAAGGCAAAAGATATCTCTGGACGTATATTAGGGCGTCAACTTACTGTGCCAATAGAACTTCAAGAACCTTTTCTTGAATACCTAAAGCGTTGCTTGGATGCGACTAATCAGGCCAAAAAAGTGATTAACGAACTTGATGACCTTTTAGAAACGGGTTTTCGAGGCCGAGAATTGCGAGTGGTTGAAGATATGATCGAACGTTTAGATGAAATCGAAGACGATACTGATAGATTACAAGTAGGTCTTCGAAGAGGCTTGTTAGCCCTTGAAAAAGATCTCAATCCGGTAGACGTGATGTTTTTATATAGCATTATTGATTGGGTCGGCGAGTTGGCCGATATTTCCGAACGAGTCGGTTCTCGCCTCGAATTGATGTTAGCCAACTAAGAGATTCTGACAATGGATATTATTAACAGTTACGGTTTTATATTAATCGTAGTCGCCGCTGCGGTTGGCTTTTTAATGGCATGGGGCATCGGTGCCAATGATGTAGCCAATGCTATGGGTACTTCGGTTGGCTCAAAAGCACTCACCATTAAACAAGCTATTTTTATTGCGATGATTTTTGAGTTTGCCGGTGCGTATTTGGCTGGTGGTGAAGTCACCTCAACTATTCGTAAAGGTATTATTGATTCGGCATTTTTCATCAATACGCCAGAATTATTAGTCTTCGGAATGATATCGGCACTTTTTGCTGCCGGTATCTGGTTAGCGTTTGCCTCTTATCTTGGATGGCCAGTATCAACTACGCACTCAATAGTAGGTGCAATTGTAGGCTTTGCTGCAGTTGGTGTTAGCGCAGACGCAGTAGAATGGGCAAAAGTAGGCGGTATTGTTGGTAGCTGGATTATTACCCCTGCTATTTCTGGTTTTATTGCCTTTCTTATATTCCAATCAGCGCAAAAATTGATATTTGATACTGATAATCCATTTGAAAGCGCAAAACGTTATGTGCCTTTTTACATGGGTCTTGCCGGATTTGTAATGGCTTTGGTGACGATTAAGAAAGGACTGAAACATGTTGGGTTAGATATTCCAACTGATCAAGGCTACTTTATCTCTATTGGCATTGCGGTGTTAGTTGGTATAGCAGGTAAACTATTTATTAGTCGTTTAAAAATTGATCCGGCAGCAAAAAGAGATGCACAATTTGCCAATGTAGAGAAAGTGTTTGCGGTACTGATGATAGTAACGGCTTGTTGTATGGCGTTTGCTCACGGTTCAAATGATGTGGCAAATGCTATCGGTCCATTAGCAGCAGTAGTCAGTATTGTTGAAAGTGGTGGTGAAATTGGCTCAAAAGCTACGTTAGTGTGGTGGATTTTACCACTTGGTGGTATCGGTATCGTCGCTGGTTTAGCATTATTTGGTCATCGAGTAATTAAAACCATAGGTAAGGGTATTACTCACCTTACCCCAAGTCGCGGCTTTGCTGCAGAATTGGCAGCCGCTTGTACTGTGGTCATTGCATCTGGTGCTGGGTTGCCAATCTCAACTACGCAAACTCTAGTTGGCGCGGTGTTAGGTGTAGGCATGGCGAGAGGTATCGCA
Source organism: uncultured Paraglaciecola sp. (assembly GCF_913020055.1). Classification (GTDB taxonomy): domain Bacteria; phylum Pseudomonadota; class Gammaproteobacteria; order Enterobacterales; family Alteromonadaceae; genus Paraglaciecola. The sequence continues at coordinate 7,133 of NZ_CAJWCF010000110.1, forward strand.
GCGATTAACTTAGGTGTTGTTAGAAACATTGTGGTGTCTTGGGTAATTACATTGCCTGCAGGCGCCGGTTTGTCGATAGTCTTCTTCTTTATGATTAAAGGTATTTTTGCTCCATAGGACAATAACCCTTAAGACGACTATCGTGTTCTAATATAGATTGATAGATTTAAAGCCAGCTCTCGTAGCTGGCTTTTTTTATAGCTAAAGCTTGCCAATTTTCTAGAGAAAATCAAGCGCAGTGTTTTTAGAAAAATAAATCCAATTTGTTTTTTTAGTCCAATATTTGTAATAAATCATTCATTAAAATTTCATGAAAAACATATAAAAGTGTCATATTGTCATAAAAATGCAACAAAACTGTCATAAGGTATTCGCCCGATAAAACGGCAATGGTCTACAATCTCTGATTTTGGAAAAACTATGATAAAACGTAACTTTTTTGTTTTCTGTGTACTGCTCCTTATACCTAATTTTCTGCTGGCGGGTGTTGTGTCTACAGATGGAAATGATGTGGTTGTTAATCTCAAAGGCCCAATCGAAGTTAAAACAGCTGATGGAGATTATTCTGTTAAGTTGGGTGGTCGTTTAATGTGGGATTACAATTATGCCGAACTTAACAGTGTTGCTGATGAAGATGATTTTAGCATTCGTCGAGCACGCTTATACCTGTCAGGAAACGTAAAAGATTGGTCGTATAAAGTTCAATTTAACGTCGGTAATAACAATGGCGGAACACCAGAAGATCTTTACATTCGATACAACGGTTGGGGTAAACAAGCTGTTTTAACTGTGGGTAAACAAAAAGAACCCTTTGGTTTGGAGTCTTTAGAATCTTCAAAAGATATTAGTTATCTTGAGCGCTCTGCAATTACCGAAGCTTATGCTCCGGGCAGAAACGAAGGTATTCAATTTAGTGGTCAACAAGGTGATGTTACCTACGCTGTTGGCATATTTGAAGATGATAGTGTCGGTGATGGCGCCGCTGTGACCGGTCGAGTGACCTACAGTCCAATAAAATCCTCTGATCAAGTTCTTCATTTAGGCTTAGCTTATAGTAACCGTGCAGCTGATGTGGATATGACTGGTGTTGAATTAGCCTATTCGAAAGGGCCTTATCATCTTCAAACTGAATATGTCACTTCAGACAACCTAGGTGTCAGTTCAGATGGTTTGTATGTGCAAGCTGGCTGGATAATCACAGGGGAAACACGCCCCTATAAAAGCGGTGTCTTTAAACGCGTTAAGCCTGGTGGCTCGTCAGGGGCATGGGAAGTGGTTGTGCGTTACGAAGATGGAGATGGTCACTATTCAGATGAAGAGCTTGGTAATACTGATGCAACATCCTATGGAATTGGTCTCAATTATTATGTCAACAAATTCATTCGTGTTGGTGCGACCTTTACTGATGCTAAAGACAACCTAAGTAATGATACTGGTAGTGAGTTTCGTGCTCGATTACAAATCGCCTTGTAAATCTATCAAGGAGAACCAAAGTTTGGTTCTCCTTAAATAGTATTGGCAGATATTCTGCCTTTTTATTCAAGGTTTATTTCATTTCACACATACTTGAGGTCCTTCAAGGTATTCATTTTTCCTTAGTTTAAATTTGCTCAAGTTACTTGAGTACAATATCAATCAGCATAAAGCTGCAAAATATTTTCTACAAACGATCAATATTAAACTTTTATGACATCTATTTGATGTAACAAAAGTGTCATGCCCATTGGTTACCCTACTTGCGTTTTTTAATTCTTATCAATACTCGCATTTGGAGCACACAATGGTAGTTATGAACATCTTTAGAGCTAGTGCAATTGCTGCAGCCCTAGTCTTGGCAGGTTGTGGTGGTGATATCAATATTAATGAAGGTGATATTGATAATAGCGTTACAGATAACAGTGTTACCAACAACGGTGATAAAGGCGATGATACTCCGGTAGTAACAGACGATCGTCCAGGCGATGCAAGTGCTTTTCTCTCCTCTGAGGTTTCTACAGCACTTAGCGAAACCGTCGAAGTTCGCTCAATTTCAGGCAGGTTGCTTGCATCTGATGCAGATGCAAGCGGCAACATCACATTATCTAACGACACAGTATGGGCACTTGAAGGTGCGGTGTTTGTAGGTAATGACAATGCCGACTCAGTTAATTTGGTGATTGAGCCTGGCACTATTGTTTTTGGTCGTAGCGGCAGTGATTATTTAGTAGTGAGTCGAGGTTCAGACATCGAAGCCGTCGGAACAGCTGCTGAGCCAATCATTTTGACCTCTTTTAATGATGTTGTGGGTGATGAAGTCAAAGCAGGCCAATGGGGTGGGGTGATTATTCTAGGTAATGCACCTTCTACTAAGTGTCCGCAAGATGGCACCGACTGTTCGTTGCAAGTGGAGGGGGTCGAAAGTGGTGCCGTATTTGGCGGTAGCGACAGCACAGATGATTCAGGCACACTTAACTATGTTGTAGTTAAATATGCGGGATTTGAAATAGCACCGGATAACGAACTAAATGGCATCACCTTTGGTGGTGTGGGTTCAGGTACCACTGTTGATTATGTTCAAGTACACGCAAATGCTGATGATGGGGTTGAATTTTTTGGTGGCTCGGTCAGCGCTAAACACTTAGTGTTAACCTCAATTCAAGATGATTCAGTAGATTGGGATAATGGCTATAACGGTAAATTACAGTATGTCTATATAGAGCATGCTGCGGATGGCTCTGATGCAAACCGAGGTATCGAAGGTGATGGCGACGGCGGTGACGGTTTAGACTTCTCACTCCCACAAATTGCCAATATTACCATTGTAGGTAATGACTTTAATACCGATGAACTGGACTCAGAGGGCGTGTTATTGCGTGATCAAACTGGTGCTCACATCATGAATATGTTGATCACTGGTACATCGGGAATGGGTGAGTGTTTAGAAATGGACACCGATGAGACAGTTCAAGGCAACCTTACAGATGGCGACATCACTATATCTAATTCTGTCATAGCCTGCGCTGAAGCCTTTAAGACGCCAGATGGCACCATAGAGCTTGAATCTTGGTTTACTGCAGACCAGCAAAATAATCAGCTTATTGCTTATGCGGATCGTTCAAACTTAGGTTTGAATATCGATGGGAGTTTAACCACCGAAAGCGCTCTACTTACTGCTGGTGGTGATCCCACTACTATTGATGGTTTCTTTGACACTAATACTTTTGTTGGAGCCGTAGCCACATCTTCAGATGATTGGCGTCAAGGTTGGGCATTTGGTTTTGGTGGTGGTGAAGTAGGCGTGGTGACCTCTGTTTCTGGTTGCCCTGCAGGCACGACTACCATAGCAATGGTCGATGGTGTTACCAACACCTGCCAAGTTTCAGGTCGTATTACCTCTAACCTTACTTTGATTGAGGGTAATCACTACGCACTTTCTGGTGCGGTATTTGTGGGTGACGACAATGTAGATAGCGCCACTTTGACTATTGAACCAGGCGTAGTTGTTTATGGTAGTTCTGGTAATGATTATTTAGTGGTTAGTCGTGGCTCTAAAATTGAAGCAAATGGTACTGCAGCATCTCCTATTACCTTCACGTCTAAACAACATATCTCTGGCGGTGTGGTTGATGGATTAGGTAACGGTGAAGCGGGTCAATGGGGCGGTTTAGTGTTGTTGGGTAATGGCAACTCAACTAAGTGTCCACAAGATGCTTCAGAATGTTCACTTCAAGTGGAAGGCGTACAAGAAGGTGCTGTGTTTGGTGGTAATGACGATACCGACAGCTCTGGTACCTTGCGTTATGTGCGTGTTATGCACGGTGGTTTTGAAATTGCTCCTGATAATGAGTTAAATGGCATTACTTTTGGTGCGGTAGGCTCTGGTACAACAGTTGAGTATTTACAAGTACATAAAAATGCTGACGACGGTGTTGAGTTCTTTGGTGGTGCGGTTAATGCCAAATACCTTGTACTAACTGGTATTCAAGATGATTCTGTTGATTGGGATAATGGCTTTAAAGGCAATATGCAATTTGTCCTAGTTAAACATGCTGACGATAACTCAGACGCAAACCGCGGGATTGAAGGTGACGGTGACGGCGGCGACGGTATGGCGTTCTCTAACCCAACTGTGGCTAACATGACTATTATTGGTAATACCTTTGATACTGCCGAGTCTGACTCTGAAGGTGTATTACTAAGAGATCAAACTAATGCCCAATTGTATAACTTTGTGGTAACCGGACCTGCGGGAATGGGCGAGTGTTTCGAAGCTGATTTATCAGACGGCGATACAACGCTTGAAGCTAATATGGACGGTACTAACTCCCCGCAATTAGTGTTTGCCAGCTCTGTATTGGCCTGTGGCGAGAATATCAAGAACTCTGGTGATTTCGACCAAGAAGCTTGGTTTGCAGCGCAATCATCTACCTCTACCGCAGCAGGTCAAAGTGCGGTACTCAATGGGTTTTACACCATTGATACAACCACGCCAACTGATGTCACTAGCCTGAATACTTTCTTCTCTAATGTTGATTTTATCGGTGCAGTTAAAGACGCTGATAACGATTGGACGGCAGGTTGGACGGTGGGTCTTTAGTTAGAAATAGCTAGTTTGAAAACAATAATTCAAGGGCGTTACTTTCGGTAGCGCCCTTGTCTTTCAAATATTCAGTTATCAATGTTACATGGCTGCAAAGTGGTTGGCAGCTAATGAGGTTAAAATGAATAAGCCTGAAAATAGGTTTCGCGTCACACAACTCAGTCTTGCCGTGCTGGCTTCGCTAACACTGTCACAAATGGCGACAGGTCAAGAAAGTCAAAATGAAGAGGGTGTGCTTGATGAAGTAGTGACCACAGGAACACGCTTAAAAGGTACGGCTACTGCTGTTATAGAAGAACGTAAAAATCAAGCGTTTGTGGCTGATATCTTAGGGGCCGAACAAATATCCAGAACAGGTGATAGCGATGCGGCCTCAGCACTGCGTCGAGTGACAGGTTTGACCTTAGTAGACGGTAAGTTTATCTATGTGCGAGGGTTGGGTGAGAGATACTCCAGTACTCAATTGAACGGAGCGGCTGTTCCCAGTCCTGATCCCACTCGAAATGTTATTCCATTAGATTTGTTCCCCTCTGACATCATTGAAAGTTTATCAGTTCAGAAGGCCTTTTCTCCTTCAATGCCGGCATCATTTGGCGGTGGTAATGTCGACATTCGATTAAAAACTATCCCTGATGATTTTGTGTTTAATATGTCGGGCAGCCTAGGATATAACTCTGAAAATGCTGGCGATGCCTTGTCATACAATGGTGGCGGTAATGATTGGCAAGGGCGAGATGATGGCACCAGAGCTGTGCCAGATTCGATACAAACACGTTGGGACAATAAACAGTTCCTAGACAATCTAGATCAAGCAGAAGCGTTATCTTTATTCAGTGCAGTCAATCGCGATTATGACCCTGTTTCAGGCAGTGTTGGACCTGATGTTGGGGTGGGATTTTCACTGGGCAATAGTGTTGATATTAGCGACAAGTGGCGTTTAGGGTTTTTATGGACCACTAGTTATGACAATGAAACCACAGTTTCAGAAGAATACGAGCTAGAGCAAGCTGATCGTGTGGGTGACTCGATCAATATTGTACGTTTTTTCGATGATATATCGGTAACTGAAACCACGGTTAAATGGTCAAATATGCTCAACTTGGGTGTCGATTTTAATCGAAATCACCGAATTGACTACAGTTTGATTTTATTGAATGACACCAGCGATCAGATAAGTGAAAGTTTCGGACATACTGAAAACTTGAACCTTGCCGAAGGTCTACGTATCCGTGACATAGAAGTGGAATATGAAGAACGGAAAATGTATACCAACCAACTTCGTGGTATGCATACTTTTCCCTCTCTTAACTTTGCGGGGCTGGATTGGAAATATTCTTTAGGCCGCTCTTTACGGGATGCCCCAGGTAATATGCAAGCACGATTTGTCTTAGCAGATGCCAATGAAGACGGAATTTTTGATACTCAAAACGAAAGTTCACTTAATAACTCAACAACGGCCTCTCGCTATACCTTTCAAAATTTACACGACCGATTAGAAAACTATGGGTACAACGTTACCTATCCAGTTTCTGTTAAAGATTGGGAGATAGAGTTTAAGTTTGGCGGTGATTTTCTCAGCAAAACACGTACCTCTGAAAATCGCACATTTGATATTAATACTCGTGCATTTACCGATAGTGCGGATCTAGTGGGTAGCTCATTTTATTCTATTTTGAATGATCAATTATTAGCAGACCCAAGTCATTTTAATAGCACTGCTATATTGCGAGATACCACCATTGCCGGTGATGATTATGTCGCCGCGCAAAAGGTCGATGCCTTTTATGTAGAAGCTGATTTATTCTACCAGGGAAAGTGGCGGATCAGCGGTGGCGCTAGGTTTGAAGATTTTCGACAAGTGGTTGCACCTTTTGACCCCAGATCTAATCAAATCGATTTGCCAGACGATGCAGACCGAGCACAACTCGCATTTCAGGAAGACGATTTTTATCCTGCACTCGCACTTACCTACATTAAAGATGACACAATGCAGTTTAGAGCAAGCGTAGGGCAAACCGTAGTTCGACCAGACTTGCGAGAAGTATCGTCGTCTACTTTTATTGATCCCCTTACTGGTTTCCCCACATCTGGCACACCAGGCATAGACACCACCTCCATAATCAATTACGACTTACGTTGGGAATGGTACCGCGAAGCGGGTAATAACCTTTCCATAGGTTTGTTTTACAAAGATATGGATGCGCCAATTGAATCGGTGCAATCACCTGCACAAGATGGTCCTCCGTTAATCAAAATAGCCAATGCTGAAACCGGTGAATTATACGGGGTCGAGTTTGAATTTTTACAGGGCTTAGACTCGTTCGGTGAAGGTGTTTGGGACAATACATTTGTCTCTGGTAACTTAACTATTAGTGATTCAGAAATCACTCTTGATCGACAAAATATTGTGGATCAGACGGGGTTATCTGCGGCGGTGACTAATCTTAAGCGGCGCTTAACCGGACATTCTCAATATGTGGCTAACTTGCAAGCGGGTTACGATTCAGACAACGGTGAACATTCTTTATCTGTGGTCTACAACGTATTTGGTGAGCGGATTTTGATCCCCGGTATTGACGGGTTTGACGACAGTTACGAACAACCCTTTCACTCGTTTGATACGATCTACAAGTATTATCCTAACTTTAATACAACTATCACTTTTAAGGTGCAAAACCTTTTAGGTGAAAGCAAAGAGTTAGAGTTTGAAGATGTGTTGTTACGTTCAGAAACACGAGGGACAAAACTTAGTTTATCTTTGAAATATGATTTTTAGAGAATAGAAATTATTTGCAAGGGGGGCACAGAATGTGACCTCCTTTTAAGTGCCGGCTGTAATATCAATTGGGTAACAAACGCTCTTCTACCCAACCACGACGATGCTCATAACTTTCACCTGTAAATTTATCCGTACCGCACAAGAAAGAACGCCGAACACAGCGGGAAACACAATGGTAATAGGGAGTATCGATTAAACTAATTTGAGTTCTACGTGACTGAGGCATGACAGACCATCCTTGGTTGTTTGAATACCTTAAAGCTTAGAACACAACAAGTGTTTTGCTACTTTTTAATAATGGGTGATGAGATGGACGCTCCCTAATACGGCGTCAATGCGCCAAAATAGAATTTTCAACGAGACTATTTACAT
>NZ_CAJWCF010000111.1 GCF_913020055.1 uncultured Paraglaciecola sp.
ACCTTGATGGTTAAGAAAATGCCTAAGGGTGACTTAAGCTCACCTGAGCAAGACGGCAAAACAGTATTAGTGTGGGCATCTGAAAACGGTTTAGACGCATCACCAATCGTTGCTGCGCTTAACAACAGAATTTAAGCTTCGAGCTTCGAGCTTCGAGCTTCGAGCTTCGAGCTTCGAGCTTCGAGCTTCGAGCTTCGAGCTTCGCAAAGAATTGTTCTTGAACGAACTAAACGTTCAACATGGTTGGTGAGTTATTATTTATATAACAACTCACCCTAGGAAAACGGCCTCTTTTGAGGCCGTTTTTTTATGTAAAAATAAAAGTTTCCAATTAACTTTAATTAGATAATATTTATATTGCTAGTTACCCCAGATTTCACTTACAAAACTTGGATAATCAACAAACGGGTTACGATTGCCTTGATGAGAATAAGCTGCTTCATTGCGATCTAACTCTTTTTGGCTCACTGGATCTTGGATATGCCAGTCTTTAAGCATAGCTAAAAACCAGGCTTCATAGACTTGAGCACTAGTACCATTAAGTACAGCGTCAGCATAAGTGCTGTTACTATCCCAACCATCGATGTCATTTTCATACCGTGTTGCCATATAAAAATAAGCGCGTGCAAGATCTCCCTTAAACTCATCAATTGGCTCAAATACTGTTCCTGTATACCCTAGGGCACTGCTGTTACTACCGACTTTAGAACCATTATTCGATGTATAACTGGCTGAACTGACTTCACCGTATGGATAACTGCTGCGCTTCGAATTAACGTAACCATCGGTTGCAAAAATATGATGCACATCAGTATTCATATGATCTACAGCACCACCAAACCAACTTCTAGGAAACGAATGCTCACGATTGTAACAATCACTTTCAGCAGAATAATTACCACATTGATCACTACCAGATGTATAGCTATAGCTGTCAGTTGAGCTAGGTGACTCAGAATAGATATCTAAAATACTGCCGTCATTTTCGTAATAGCTATCAAGTTCATTAGCGCTATAGAAAGTCCACAAAGCCCCATAACTCTGAGTGCTGTGGCCCTTAATAATATTATACAGTGCGGTTTTAAGTGCATAGCCATTTAAACCTTCTGCATTATTATAATAGGCACTTAAATCAGTACTTCCACCGCCACTGCCTATAGTAAAACTAGTGGATTCAGAAGCGCCAAAACTGCCGCCGGATGCCACACTATTCGCTGCAACAACAAGGTTATATGAACCTGAACCATAAGAGCAGCATATACCGTCGCCATAACTATCATTAATGGTAAATACGTAATCACTATCATCCAAACAGACATCATCAGAATAACTTGTATTGTTAGCTAAACCGGCGCCTGAATAAAGGGTATTTGCGCTACTATCAGCGATTGTCCAACTCGTTTCACTACCATAGTTATCTGTGGTTAAACTTAAATTACCTGGACTACAACCAACAGTACCACCGCCACCTGAACTTGAACCACTGTTGGGTTCAAAGTCATCTACATAAACAACTTCGCTGCCATCAAACCCTGACACATCATAAAACCGTAATCCCACGTCAATGCTAGTTGTGCTACTTGCAGTGAAACTATGCGTCACCTCCTGCCATTGACCTATGGTAGACGCTGTCGAATATCCTTGATAACCATTTACATATAGACGAGCTCGCAGATTACCTTCGGTATGATAAACCCACACACTGAAGTTATAGGTTTCACCCGAAGTAACATTTACCGACTGTCGAAAATCAGTTGATGCCTGAGAGCCTGTATTGACAGTTACGGCAGCTTCACTATTACCGCTTCTTACCACAGAGGTTGATTGACCGACATTTATTCCTGAGTCAATCGTTGTCCAATCATCTGGTGTTGCACCAGACCAGTCTTCAAACCCTCCATTACTTACATTGGCATAGGCCAATTGAGCAGATAATAAAATGGCCATTAACACACTAGTTTTTGTTGTATTCTTCATTGTTGATACTCTTATTATTTTGCATTATGGAGTCATTCCGTTGATATAACTTATGAGGACTTCGTTACGTTAGTATTATGATTGGTACTAAATACTCCACGTTCCACACACCGCTAAGCGGATAAATAGTTGACCACAAACTAGTCTAAATGGTCAAGTTTTAACCGGTAATTATTTTGGGCTCATTTTTGAAGTTGTGTAGATTAGACTTTCAGAGAAAGATAAGGCAGGTAATTCCAATAACAACTATGCTCGACGCCAACAATCGACCAGAAGCAAACTTTTCTTTCAGTACATATCCGCCAATTAAAGCAGCAAAAATAATACTGGTTTCCCTAAGTACAGCTACCGAAGAGATCGGTATTTGTGTCATGGCCCATAATGCTGCGGTATAACCTCCAATAGAGAGAACACCGGTTAACGTGCCATGTTTCCATTGCCGCATGCCATAGGAAACAAACTCAGTTCCTCTGCGGTTCAAGCTAAAAAGTAAAACACCAGTTCCCGTTACAACTTCTAACCACGCGGCATATACTAGAAACGCACCGCTCAACCTAACGCCTATTCCGCTTACTAAGGTGTAACCCGCAATACAAAAAGCAGTCGCAATAGCAAAGACGAGCGGTTTGGCAGCTAATTTTTGATTGCTCACAGCTAATGCCATTAAACCCAAACAAATGAGTAATGTGCCAATTACTTGACCAAAAGTTAAATTATCTTGAACAAAAAACACACCTGCGAATAGGACTAACAGTGGAGCAAGGCCTCGGGAAATGGGATAGACCTGGGAAAAGTCGCCTAATTTGTAGGTATTGATTAAGCAATAAAAATAAACAAAGTGAATAGCAGACGCGATCAACACATAAGGCATTATCGACATAGGTAAGCTGGGTTGCGTTGCAATTATTACCAAGCCTAATATCAACCCAATAAAACGAACAAATGTTAAAGACAACAACTTATCGTCACTGTTTTTAACCAATCCATTCCATATTGCATGAGCCAAAGCAGCCATTAATACTATTACGTATTCCATGCCTCAACTAACGCACAATGGCTGCAGATTTAATTTGAATCCAAATGTTTTGTCCCGTAACCAATCCTAATTTTTGCAACGACTTGTGAGTCAGACGAGCCAGTAAATAACTGCTTCCTACTTTTAGCCTTACCAATGTCATTGCTGGGTTTTGATCATTGATTATGTCTACTATTTCTCCTGATAACACATTAAGAATACTGCTATCAGAATGCGCTGATAATGTCAGGCTAACATCACTGGCCAACACCCGTACCCTTTGTGTGGTGTTTTGTTTATTTTCAACATTAGGCAACCAAAGTTCACCGCCTTCAAAAGCCACCCGCATTAAATGCCATTGTTCGTCTTTTTCCACTACTTTGCAGTCGAGAATAGCGCCAACTTCATTACTTACGCCTAAGGGTAAATCGGTTCTAGAAAAAAGCTCGGTAACCCCGCCTTGAGCTATAACTTTTCCTTGTTGCATAATCACTGCATGATCAGCCAAGCGCACTATTTCATCCACTGCGTGGCTTACATATAAGATAGGGATATTAAAGCTGCTCCGCAGGCGCTCTAGGTAAGGTAATATTTCATGTTTACGGGTGTTATCTAGTGAGGCTAACGGCTCATCCATCAATAATAACTTGGGTTGACTCAACAATGATCTGGCAATTGCCACTCGTTGTCTTTCACCGCCAGACAATTGCTGTGGATATTGTGACAAAATACTTTCTATACCCATCACACTAATCACTTGCTCTAATAATTCAGGCTTGGCAGTTTGATTATTACGTTTGATGGCGTAACGAAGATTTCCCATAGCAGTTAAGTGTTCAAATAAACTGGCTTCTTGGAACACATACCCAAGGCTTCGTTTATGGGTGGGGACAAACACAGAGGTGTCTTGCCAAAGCTCCCCATTAACACTCAAACAGCCAGACGTACTCTTTTCTAGACCTGCAATACAGCGTAATAAGGACGTTTTACCTGAACCTGATGCACCAAAAATTGCTGTGACACCTTGCCCAGGGATTTCAATATCAAGGTCCAAATTAAAGTGAGCTTTTGCCTGTTTTGCATAACTTAATTGAAATCGAGCCTGAATGACTTTTAAACTGCCCGTTTTAACGACCATAAGTCATACCTACCGCTTTGCGTTTGCGCTGAAAAGTATAGAGCGCCAGTAACACCAAAAATGAAAACCCTATCATGACACCCGACAAAACATGTGCTTGAGCATATTCTAATGCTTCTACATGATCATAAATTTGCACAGATACCACACGGGTTTCACTTGGGATACTGCCTCCAATCATTAAAACAATTCCAAACTCACCTACAGTATGCGCAAAGCCTAGAATAGTGGCAGTCATAAAGCCCGGTTTAGCTAGCGGTAACACCACTGTAAAAAAACGATCTATCGGGCCTGCACCAAGCGTTGCGGCAGCTTCAATAGGCCGGTTACCAATAGCTTCAATTGCATTTTGAATAGGTTGTACAACAAAGGGCAAAGAATAAACCATCGACGCCACCACTAATCCCCAAAAGGTAAAAGGCAAAGTTCCTAACCCAAGTGCCTGGGTGAACTGTCCTATGGCCCCATTTGGTCCCATCGCCAATAGCAAATAGAAACCTAGGACAGTAGGCGGAAGCACTAGTGGTAATGCCACTATCGCGCTTATAGGGCCTTTAAACCAAGATTGGGTTCTGGCTAACCACCACGCTAACGGAGTCGCCATAATGAGTAATAAAATCGTGACAGTAGTTGCAAGGCGCAATGTCAGCAAGATAGTCGCTATATCAGCATCTGACAGGCTCATCACTCCTGGCCCCCGTTTAACGTTATATATCCATATTCAGCGATAATAGTCTGCGCCTTTTCAGTATGAATAAAATCTAAGAATGTTATGGCCCCTTGGCTTTGTGCAGCCCGCTTGAGTAACACAACATCTTGCTTTATGGGTTGATGCATATTGTCAGGCACTAACCAATAAAACCCTTCAATCATATTTTTCCTGCCTAACAGTTGCGACAAAGCGACAAAACCTAAGTCTGCGTTACCTGAATGAACAAACTGATAAGTTTGCGCAATATTCTCCCCTCTCACCCACCTAGCTTGAGTGTCATCGAATAAGCCTAAATGACTAAGTACTTGTAATGTAGCAGCACCATAAGGTGCTAGTTTTGGATTGGCGATCGCCAGCTTATTAAACACGCCATCTTTCAATTTTATTTCTATTTTGTTCGCAAAGTCAGGGCGCACAGTCCACACCACTAGGCGGCCAATGGCATAAGTAAATCGGCTTCCAGCAACCACTAGTCCTTCTTGTTGTAAAACCTCTGGCTTAGCCTGATCAGCAGAAAAAAATAATTCATAAGGTGCGCCCTGTTTGATTTGGGCATAAAATTTTCCTGATGAACCAAAAGACAAGGCTATTTGATAGTCATAATTTTTCTCAAATTCTGTTACCAAACTTTGCATGGTTTTACTGAAATTTGCCGCCACTGCTACTTGTATAGGCTTAGCCTCAAGACTTAAGGGGAAAGCAGATAACAGAATAAAACCAAGCCACTTTTTTATTTTCATACTATCGGACTCAATAACTGATAAACGCTAGATAACTGATTTTTATCACTTTATCACATGGTCATTTTTAGTGAGCACTTTTACGTTACTTAAGTTGGGTCAAAAAATGTTCAACTGACGCAATATACCCATTCTTATATTCACCAGTAGCACCACCTAACCGAGCATAAATTATCTTTAACAACCAACAGCTCACCAAGTTGCCCAGTTCATTCTCAAAATGAAGAGTTGGCTTGGGTTAAAAATCTGAGTTTAGCCGGTGTTGAAACACGCCCCAAAATAGCGTTTCTATGGGGGTAACGGCCGAACTCTTGAATAATATCTCGATGTTTTAGTTCAAAATCCAAAGAATTTTGAGCACCATTTTGTGTATATAGTTGCACTGCTACATCATGAATAACTAATGACTCACTGTGCATAAACGGCATGTACAAAAAGCTTCGTTGATTTTGATTGAGTTTAGCATCTGCACCTACCGAAATAGCTTCCTGAGCCAATGCTAACGCTATTGGATCAGTAGCAAAAGACAAAGCAGTATCACGATACATATTACGAGAAAATTGATCCAAAACGATAATCTCAGCTAAACGCCCCTCTGGCGTTTTACGCCATTCAAACAACTCACAATTACTAGCAGCTTGATGAAGCTCTTTAAATCGCTTGCTGATCATCTGATCAAACTGACTATCCTTAGTCCACCATTTTGAAGGGTCAATTTCTTCAAACCAAAATATGAGTATATCGTTGCTATCCACTATATGTCTCCAGGACTCATCTTTACCTTTACAGGGCTTTACAGCAAAACCAATTACTTTTGATAACTCTCCGCTAACAAAGAAACTTGCAGTTCAACCCGTTTAATTTCGCGTATGACAGACAAACGATTTAGCTCCATAAAAAACCAAATACGAGAAATCGCAAAAGCCACAACTGCTGATAACGTGCCAGCTAGCCAGTTTAATTTCAAACCGAGATCCATCTCATTGACTAAATGGTATGCACAATAAATGGCCAGACCAGCAAATACCATTTGTATGGTTACAATCACTACAAAAGTTAAACGAAACGTACCTTTAAAACTTTGACCTATTAATTGTAATGAATTCGCTTGTTCTTCTGAAAACTCATGTGCGGCGGGGTCATCTTTTAATGCTTCAAGTATTTTTTGATTTAGATTTTTCATATTGTTTTTCATAAGATTTCTCCACTTTGACTATTTTGTAGATTCATTTGTATTTGTTTTCTTGCTTGATGTAATCGCGACTTAACCGTTCCTATAGGGATAACCAGCAAGTCACTTATCTCAAGCATGCTAAAACCTTCTAGATAATGTAAATGTACTAGTTGATAAAGCTGAGGTGGCAAACCACTCAACATTTTCTCAAACTGCAAATCGTCTGCCTCACCACCCAAAGTTTGTTGCTCAGTATCATTTATTTCCTGGAATTGAATATATTCATAACATAACTTGTCTTGCCTTTGTTTTTGTCGAATGATGTCAACACTCTTATATTGCAAAATTTGGTAAATCCATTTAGCAAAAGAGCCCGGATCTTTTATTTTACGGATAGTTTTAGCGACAACTTCAAAGGTATTTTGTACTGCGTCTTGGGCTTTTTGTTGGTCACCCAACTGCCGATAGGCATAACCCAACAATTTGGGATACCACATTTTCATCAGCTGCTGCAAAGCATCAGCATCACCGAGTTGGCAATTTACTACCAACCATTCTGTTAAAATGTGTTCACTATTTCTTTTCATAAGTAATACCCATACTACCTCAAAATGACGGATTCAGCGGGAGTTTAAAGCGATTTGGACAAAGCGGTTATTTGCAGGCTTAGTCATCTAAGTCAAAAATATCCAACGCAGTATAAATCGCTTTAAAACCCGCCCTAAAGGGAACGACTGGGGCACTCCACTTCTTCGTTACGCCAATTCAGAAGGTGGTCAACATTCAGTCATTGACGCGCCTTGAATTGAAGCACCCCAGTTGTTCTGAAACGCGCATTTTGAGGTGGTATGGGTATAAGGTCGTAACAATGTTGAATTGGGTTCAAAAAAATTGCATTGATTGGATTGAGCGCTCAATAAGCAAATAAAAATTTAATTTAAATAGGCAGGTTATTTTGCTTGAGGACTAAACACATGAGGCTCTAATAACTGAGCCCATTTTTTGTTATAACCATGCACAGTTTTTGTAGGTAACTGATTTTTATCCAAAAGTATTCTTTCTTCATTTGCCCAGGCAAAGATCCCTCCATATAGATTCAAAACAGTTTTAAATCCATTTGATTTGAGTTTTTCTGCAATACGTTCACTACGAACACCAATTGAGCAATACACCACTATTGTTTTATCTTTGTTAATATTGCCTACGGATTTCAAAGAGAAATCATCATAGCCAACCCATTGAGCCGCAGGTAAATGACTGAGTTCATATTCAGCTTTCTCACGGGCATCTAACAATACAATATCAACATCTTTGCTCAGTTGAGTTTCTAATTCAGCAGTATGTATTAAAGGAATGGAACCTTTGAGCATATCATCAACTGCGTTAGTTAAATTATTTGCCAGCACTGTAAACCCCATCATGTATAAAGCCATTAGAATCAAAAATTGTAAGCGCATTTTTGTGTACTCTGTAATCTATAAAACCAATAAATGAGATTCATGTAGTGCCATATCTACAAGTCAGAAACTTTGGACTTGTCGTAGGCTGCAGTGCCCCACAAAGGAACAGTCGATAGGCTATGCTTAAAACTGCCTGATGTCTCTTTGGTTGAATATGACACATACATCAATGTCTGACTTTGCGCGTCATAAACACGACGAATCTTCATACTTTTAAAAAAGATACTTTTTGATTTTTTGAACACCACTTCACCTGATTTTGATTTATCTATCGCCGCTATCATCGCAGCGGTAATTTCACCGGTTTGTCGGCAAGCTATTGAACTATCAGAAGGGTCAGACAAGCTGAGGTCAGCTTCAATACTAGCAACATGGCAGGTCACACCTTTGACAATAGGATCAACCAAGGTATTTAATTTAATATCCTGCGTGGTGAACGCCCCCAATGAAATATCACCCACTTCATTCTTGTCACATGCGACCAAAAATAACAACAAGCCCAAACATACACTTAAATTTTTCATCGATTTATCCTATTAATGGCGTTTTAGCGGAATATTAATATTTATTTTCGCTATTTTTGAACTTTTCATCCTAATTTGACGACTTACTATTGGCAGCCTAGTGAACTGCCAACTCCCTGGGCCGTTTAGCATGAATATCATGCTAGCGGCTTTTTACTCTCAGTCAAAGCCTTCAAATGGCTTACCAGTGACAAAAGAACACACAAACGCTTATAAAAACCACAAACAGTCTCACTTTATTGGTTAAAATGCTGTATATTCCGCCCTCGTTTTTTGCCCTTGCTCAGGATCAGTATGAAATTTTCAAATTTAGGTTTAGCCAACGAAATCCAAAAGGCCCTCGAAGTCTGTGGTTATACTGAAATGACCCCTGTGCAAGAACAAGCTATTGTCCCTGCTCGCAGAGGCAAAGACTTATTGGTTAATGCCCAAACAGGTACGGGTAAAACCTCAGCCTTCGCATTGCCTATCTTGCAGCAAATGTTAGACAAGCCGAAAGATACAGTATCTGGCAGCCCACGGGCATTAATTTTAACCCCAACCAGAGAGTTAGCAGAACAACTCGCTAATACTATTGGTGCCTATGCACAATTTTTACCATTAAAGGTAACCGCCCTGTATGGCGGCGTTAAAATGGGTGGGCAGGCAAGCAAACTTAAAGGTGGTGTTGATATTCTGATTTCAACACCAGGGCGTTTAATCGAACATTTAGAACTGAGCAACGTCAATTTGGCCAATGCTGAGTTTGTGGTACTTGACGAAGCAGACCGTATGTTAGATATGGGTTTTGTGGCTGATGTACAAAACATATTGAAGTTCACCGCTAAAAAACGCCAAACATTGTTATTTTCAGCGACTTCCTCACCCGCAGTGAATGAATTATCCCATAAACTATTGAACAATCATCAGGTGCTAAGAGTTACCAAAATTAATGCCACCGCTGAGACAGTTTCACATGTTATGTATCCTGTGGAAGAGTCGCGCAAAATTGATTTATTCAAAGCCTTGTTGAAAGAACAAAACTGGTTTCAAGTTTTGGTATTTACCAGTACTAAACAACAAGCGGATGAACTCATGGCTGCATTAAAACGCAGCAAAATTGACGCAGCAGTGTGCCATGCAGATAAGAGCCAAGGTGCTCGCCGCCGAGCCATTGCCGATTTTAAGTCAGCTAAACTACAGGTATTGATAGCAACAGAAGTCGCCGCCCGTGGATTAGATATCCAAGGTTTAGATTATGTAGTCAACTACAACCTACCTTATTTACCTGAAGACTATGTACATCGTATTGGTCGCACAGGCCGTGCTGGAAAAGAAGGTTACGCCATTTCATTCGTCAGCCGCGAAGAAGAAAATACCGTGGCTCGCATCGAAAAACTGATTGGTAGTAAAATTAAACGTATCGTTAAAGCAGGATTCGAAGTCAGCAATCGCATTAGCTTATTAAAAAGTGTGGCAAAAAACACCCGAAATAGTCGCAGTAATAAAGCCAGCGAAACAAAAATAAGTCACGACAAGTCATCCCCTTACCAAGCTAAAAAATCAAAAGCGCGAGCATCAAAGCCAAATAAAGGTAAACGATAATATATTAGCTTAAGCTAGAATCTCGCAGCTTTACTAAGTAAAGCTGCGTATGTGTTATTTGTAACTGACGGATTACTTTAAATACTGTTCCTTTTTCATTCAGAACAGTCCCAACAATTGACTAAGCCTTAGGGGTCAATAAGTACCGTTTCAAACCTTCCACAACAGCATCGAACTTCCAGCTTATAGTATTCCTCAGAAGCAGTGTGATAATGCTTCGCAGTATATTAAACGCCTTATCAAATCGAATTTGTTATCCTGCAATATCTCGCATAAATAATGGAAGTCAGAATGCATTACCATCTTATTTTAAGTAGCCTTCTGTTGGTTATTTGTTTTAGTACTCAGGCCAAGCTTGAACTGACACAAATTAAAGCTTATCCAAAGTACTCCGCTGAAGTAACAGTTCTATCCCATGGTAAACGATTACCGGCTATTTTTTACGGCGCACAAGGCAAAGGGCCACACCCAACCATTATTTTGTTGCATGGTTACCCAGGAAATGAGAAAAATCTAGATGTTGCACAACACATGCGAGATACCGGCTGGAACGTTGTTTTTTTCCATTATCGAGGCGCGTGGGGAGCCGAAGGGAACTTTTCATTTTCAGGCTCTGAACAAGATGTAACTGCGGTAACCACGTTTTTACAACAACCCGAAAATGCACAGAAATTCAAAATAAACACGGATCAAATTTCCTACATTGGTCACAGCATGGGTGGACACATGGCTGTTGCTGGCATTGTAGAAAATCCTGAAGTCAGATGCGCTGTTGTATACGACGGAGCAAATATTGGCGTGACATTTAAAAACGCAGACGAAAAAGTTCGAAACCTTTGGGCAGCATATGCAGATTCTTTGTTTATGTTGCAAGGCTGGTCATCAGAAGTTGCAACTGAGGAACTATCCAATAAAGGTAAACAATTAGATTTACTGCCCAGAGCGCATAAAATTGCCGACCGCCCCATTCTATTTATTCCCGCGGACAGTGACGTCATTCCAATTAGTGAGATTGATGCCTTAGTGACAGAAATGCGAAAAGTAAAAGGCAATCGAGTGCATTACACATTAATCAAAGACGACCATAGTTTTAACAATAGTCGCTTACAACTTATTGACGTTACAAAGAGGTTCTTAAATACCAACTGCCGTTAGCAATGAGAGATGTCTCATTATGACTGACTCTGAAAATGCCTCTCCTAACCTATCAATACAGCCACGATGCGCTCAGGATTGGTTAACAAATTCATGCCAAATAGGATGACAAATTCTATCGTATTCAATCATAGTCGTTAGCAATGTTTGCCTTGCCGATGTGTTCACCATTTCTTCGGGTAATAAGGGGTCTTGGTTAATTTGGCGAATTACGTACTCTCCAATCAAAAAGGACTCTCTGGTCGCTTTTTTGACAGCAAACTGACGAAGTCTCTGAGCACTTTTTTCCAGTAATAAAACCAGTAATTCATAAGTCTTGTTCAACTCTTTAGGCGCCCATAAAGACTTAGGCTGTGTACTCAGAGCATGATTAAAATGATCTACTTTCATTAGAATGGAATTTTTTTCGAGACCAATCTGTAGGAGTCTAGAAAAGGTGGTATCTGCTGTTTCCTTCAGGTTATCTGGTCGACACCAAAGGTTTTTCTCGAGTGGTTTAAATCCAGTTAATCTAAAAGCACGCTCACGCTCGCGGATACTTTGTTTACAGGTGCGCCCTAAATGCGCGGTATAAACAGTTAACCAGCCACCTTCCCACTTTGTCACTCGATCCTGTGAATAGCGCCATGTTGCTGCGAGTTGATTAATCGATTTGTCAGTTGCGCCAATGGTGTAATGCCCACGTTGTTGAGCGACTAAATACCCTTGTTTAACTAAGCGCCCTGCAGCAACCCGGATCGTTGCGGGTTCATGTTCAAATAACCCACCCCATGCGATCAATTGTTTAATCGACAGGTGATTTAGATTGGGTTGGCTAAACAGCGAAAGTAATAATCGATTTGACGACGGATAGTTAGATAATATTTTAGTATGGTAATAACTATCTAATGATTTATCCATAAAAGAGGTTGAGACATCAGAGCACATCATTTTTACTCACACAAAGGGTTATCTAGTCGGCCAACTTCTTTAGCAAGATGGGTATGCAAACGCACGATGGCTGACTCAAACAAACCAAACTCTAAAAATGTATTTGCCCCACTTGCCAACCCTCGTTGCGCTGACAATACTATATTCAGGTCTTCAATCGCCCCTTTGGCCGCAAATTTTTGCCCTTCAAAAACAGCCTTAAGCTGTTCAGTCTCTTTCTCGTCAATATCACTAACAAGATAAGTGTGTTGCCTAGTCGTTGATTCATCAATTGGCTCAAGAATAACCACCTGCATACACCCCGGAAAAGTTGAAATCACCACATTGGGAAACAAATGATACACATACGTCAGCCGAGCATTTACGCAGATATCAGTCTGTTTTTTATGCCTTAATCCTTCAATAGATTGATAGGGAAATGCCACGCGACTATTTTCTCCGAAAGCTTCGACTAAGGTAAGGTTGTCGTATTGCACCGGAAAAAAGGTGTTTTTGTGTGTCTGCCGAATATGGTAACCCTCGAGAGAACTTTCGAGATGCAATTTCCAATTTGCTTCTACAATCTGGCTACTCGAATTCAACAAACGGTAACCATCAGGTATCAGTTTTGGCACAGACAAAACATCCTGCTCTATATTCGCTTGAGGGTTTTGGTTAACAAATACTAAGCCATTACTCTCACAACACGCCACTGCAACCAGTCCGCGTGTCGCCTTATCAACATCAGGAAACCCATGCTCGTGAGGAATACTTTTTAGACTGCCATCAAGGCTATAAGCCCAGCCATGATAGGGGCAAACTAACGCGCGGGCGCACCCGGTGCCTTGAGCAACTTGCACTCCTCGATGCCGGCAAGCATTTCTAAAAGCACGCACCTTGCCATCTAATCCACGTACCGTAATCAAAGGGATACCAGCCACATCACGGGCAATGTAATCACCAGATTTGGTCAGCGCGCTCGAAGGACAAAAAACGATAGTTCGGTTTTGCAGTATTTTGAGCTCGGCATCTAGTCGTTTTTTCGAACGGTAGTTATCAACGGGCTCCTTCCACGTTTGTTCGCCCTTATCTGTAGTGGCATTGTCTATGTGAACAAAAATCCTCTGCACTACTTCAGTATCGCTCAATAGTTGATTTTGCACATTCGTAATCACTGCCATTGTCATCTCACAAGTAGATTAGCTAAACCATTTAATATTTATAACACATTTTTCCACATTTTAGTAAGTTTAGTTATAAAATTAAACGTAAAACTTACTTCAAACTTATTTGTAATGATACTTTGAGGGAAAATCGGGTGGTGGCAAAGCACTGTGTAAACACTCTTTTAGAGCCTTAAAGAACGTCAACATCTAATTAATCAGACAATTTATTTGTGGGCTTGCTCAGATTCAGTGTAATGCTCAGGCGCAAAGATCATGAATACGTAGGTCCTAGGGAGTATCGTTTTTCGCAGTAAGTTTAATTGTTTTTTAGCTTTTAAAAACACCTCCCGTAAAACTAGCCTTCTTGATAGCTGATTAAATCAACCTTAGCCCCTTGATCGCGTAAAGGCACTATCGCTTGGTATGCGGGAGATGAAAACCAACTGTTTAACGCCTTAACATTTGGAAAACGAATAACAACATTGTCGGTATGTTGATACTCACCAGCAAGAACCTTTAGTGTATTTCCACGTAAAAGTATTTCGCCCCCCCAAGGAATGAGTGTAGCTGGTACCTTGCTTTTATATTCTAACCAAATGGCATTATCTACAATCGTAATGTTACCAATAACATATGCAGCCTTCATTATTCTTCTTGAGTATTCTGGACTTGGGTGACTTTTTAAAGATGGGTGCCTTGTTATGTTTTTACGCGCCTTGTAATAAACCATGCGCCAAACAGTGGAAGAAACACTAGACAGAGCGGTTGCCCGAATAGTTTATAAAGCCCCCATACTTCCGCTTTAGTTATTTGGTTAACAATATAGCCAATTACCGCTAACACTATAAAAAGAGAGATGGTCATAAAGTTAAACCAACACCAAGCCTTATTAGTTAGATGTAATCTACTACCTAAAAATACGTAAGGTAATCCTTTGTTTTGAAAAAGTGTTATTGAAATAAAAAGTACCACAATAATACTCCAATAAATTGTAGGTAGTAAGCCAGAATTATTGACTACATTTAATAAGCTCAGCTGCTCACTCAGAAATGCGACGAGGACTAATGTTAAAGAAATTGAAAGTAGATATCGCCAATACATTCCCCACAAATTCATTTTCTCCTATTCAGTCAAACGAAAATTTTCTTTAGACACCCAAGATAATAAAGTACCCAATAACAGCAGAATCAACAAGCTCAAACTGATGTAGGTATTC
>NZ_CAJWCF010000112.1 GCF_913020055.1 uncultured Paraglaciecola sp.
AAAGCTCCCACCGACGAACTATCGATCGTTTCTGGGGCGTGACCAAGTAGCCCTAGAATCACGGCCTTGCCGGTTCCGTGTCCTTTGCCTGTTTGCCCTAAGGAGCCAAACAGCTCTACTTTTATTTCGTCGGTTTTTTCAAAGTCGCCTTGGGCTTCTAGTTGTTCGCAAAATGTTTTGGCTGCACGCATTGGGCCAACAGTATGCGAACTAGAAGGGCCAATACCTATACTAAACATATCAAAAACGCTGATCATTTTGCTCGTTCCACAACAATATATAAAACGTGATTGTGCTAGTTAATTGTTATGAGAACAATAGCTAAGCTGTATTCGCTCTGAAGTCAGAGTGTAAAGATTATTGTAACTTTGGATGGGGTATTCGTTGTTTGTTTAAAAATGATTCGATAAATTACGCACAAAAGCTGCGGTAGCCCCCCAAATATTGTGTTTTTCCCACGGGATAAAATAAACAGGGAATTGCCCATTTTTGCGTTTAACCCAATGAATTAGATGGTTACTTTGATCCATTAAATAACTTAACGGTACTTCGAAGGTACTATCTACTTCATTTTTATCTAAATTTAAGCTTGTTGGAGCAGAGATAAAGCCAATATAAGGTAACACTTCATAACGACTCACTGTGCGATATAAAGGTAAGTTACCGACAATTTCTACTTTACTGGGGGATAAACCCACTTCTTCATGGGTTTCACGTAAAGCAGTTTCAACCAACGAATTGTCAAATAACTCTTGTTTTCCACCCGGAAAACTCACTTGACCAGCATGATGTTTTAAATGACTTGCTCTTACCGTAAACAGTACAGTCAGTTCATTGCTGTACTCCAATATTGGTAATAATACAGCAGCGGGTTTACCCGGTTCTCTCAGCGGAAAATCCGCCACAGTATGAACTTGTTTAGCATGATGAAATCGAGTGAGGAACTGTGCTTTATCCATGGGCGTTTATCCAAGCCTCGACAAGGTAGTGTTTTCACTTAATACAGGTAATATTTTTGACACTTTGTCTAAGCTCTCCTGATATTCATCTTTAGCGTCAGAGTCAAGCACAATACCACCACCGGCCCAGCAATGTATGGTTTGTTGATGGTTGGATTGTTCGCGTGATTTCTCGCATAGCAGAGTACGAATACAAATATTGGTATCCATATCGCCAAACAGACCTAAGTAGCCAATACTACCGCAATAAACATTGCGATTGTTTGGCTCTAGCTCGTTGATAATTTGCATGGCGCGAATTTTCGGGGCGCCTGTGATTGAGCCTCCGGGAAACGCGCCTTGTAATAAGTCTATAGGGCTACTGGTTGTTTTTAGTTGACCGGTTACTGTGCTCACCAGATGATGGACTGCAGCAAAACTTTCTAATTTGAACAATTCGGGCACGTTAACGCTGCCTGGCTGACAGTGTTTGCTAAGGTCATTACGCAGTAAATCAACAATCATCAAGTTTTCGGCTTGGTCCTTCTCTGCGCTTAATAAGGATTCAATTTGTTGCTGATCTTGTTTCGGGTCATCACTCCGAGGTCTGGTGCCTTTGATTGGTTTAGTTTGCACTAAGCCATCATTGACTGACAAAAATCGTTCAGGTGAAATACTCATTACGACACTATTTGTTAAGCGAATAAAGGCAGAGAAGGGGGCTTGGTTGGCTTTACGCAAACGTTGATAAGCTTGCCACTCGTCGCCAGAATAATTAGCTGAAAACCGCTGGGCTAAGTTGATTTGATAACAGTCACCAGCCTGTAAATAGGAAAAAATGCGAGACAGTTTTTCAGTATATTGTTGTTGGCTCATATTCGATTGCCAATCACTGGTTAAACTAAACGCGTGTTGTGTATTGTCACAATTTACCCATTGCTGAATATCTTTAATCGATGGGTGAGGATATTGATCAATAGAACATAAATAAAACTGCTGATTAATATTGTCCTTAATTATGCTCCACGCATAAATACCCACCGCCATGTCGGGGGTAGAATACTCATCTGCGTTTTTATTGGGCAGGCTTTCGAAACGTTTGCCTAAGTCATAACCAAACAAACCTAGTGCACCTGCCATAAAGGGTAATGTAGTTTTTTGGTTAGCGATAACCTGACTACTAGGCAAAAATTTTTTTAATAAGTCTTGTACTAACGACAATGGATTAACTGTGCTTTCTAGGTTTTGATTGGTGTCTTGTTGCCATACATTGCTTGTGTTGCCAACTGTGGTAACGGTTGCAATTGGGTTAGCCACTATTATGTCAAAACGGCCATCCTCACGTTGGCTATTCGCAGAGTCTAGAAACATCGCCCATGGTGCAGTTGCAAAATGGGCAAAGATGTCGGCCATCGAATACTGTTCAGGTAAATTAAGCGGGCTGACTGTTAATGAATAAGTGTGTTTGTTCATGCTGACTACTTTTATGTACCTCAAAATAACAGTGGGTAGGTTACTGATTGCTTAGCTGAATTGTCGTGGAGCAAATTGCCTGTTCAGGTTATCATATCTAATAGTGAAAACTTAACCCAGAAAATTTAAGAGGCATCTATGGCTGTTATCCGTCAGCAAGATTTTATCGATAGTATTGAAGAGTCTTTGCAGTTTATTTCCTATTATCATCCCCTTGATTACATCAAAGCGGTCGAAAAGGCTTACAACAAAGAACAAAGTCAGGCTGCAAAAGATGCCATGGCGCAGATACTGATCAATTCACGCATGTCTGCCGAAGGCAAACGCCCATTGTGTCAAGACACTGGCATAGTTACCTGTTTTGTAAAAATTGGTATGGGTGTGCAATGGGATAAAACAGATTTGACCGTACAAGAAATGGTAGATGAAGGTACACGCCGTGCTTACTTAAATCCTGATAATCCATTGCGTGCATCGATTGTCGCCGATCCTGCGGGGAAAAGAATCAATACTACAGACAACACGCCAGCTGTTGTACACATAGATACCGTGCCTGGTGGTGAAATTGAAATTATGATTGCAGCCAAAGGTGGCGGCTCTGAAAATAAATCTAAAATGGTCATGCTTAATCCTAGTGATGATATTGCCGACTGGGTTGTGAAAACATTGCCTACTATGGGGGCGGGCTGGTGTCCTCCAGGTATGTTAGGCATAGGCATAGGTGGTACGGCTGAAAAAGCTGGGGTATTAGCCAAAGAAAGTTTGATGGATCCGGTTGATATTCAAGAGTTGATGGACAGAGGCGCAGAAACAACAGAAGAGAAATTACGCTTAGATATATTTAAAAAGGTCAATGACTTAGGCATTGGTGCACAAGGTTTAGGTGGTCTAACTACAGTTGTGGATATAAAAATTAAATCAATGCCCACCCATGCTGCTTCAAAGCCTGTGGTGATGATCCCAAATTGTGCGGCAACCCGACATGCTCATTTTCACTTAGATGGCTCTGGACCTGCTGATTTTACCCCACCTAAATTAGAAGATTGGCCAAAAGTGACTTGGGAAGTAGGCGAGGGCACTCGCCGTGTTGATTTAAACACTGTGACCAAACAAGATATCCAAGACTGGAAAGTCGGCGAAACAGTTTTGTTGTCAGGTAAAATGTTAACCGGACGAGATGCCGCACACAAACGTATTCAAACCATGTTAGCCAATGGTGAAGGTTTACCAGAGGGCGTGGACTTCGAGAATAAATTTATTTATTACGTTGGCCCAGTGGATGCGGTACGTGATGAAGCTGTAGGCCCAGCAGGCCCTACAACGGCGACGCGCATGGATAAATTTACTGACATGATGTTAGAGCAAACTGGCATCAGCGGCATGATTGGTAAAGCCGAACGTGGCCCAGCTACAGTGGCAAGTATAGCCAAACACAAATCTGTGTATTTAATGGCTGTGGGTGGTGCTGCCTATTTAGTGTCTAAAGCGATTAAAAAGGCGCGCGTAGTAGCCTTTGAAGATTTAGGCATGGAGGCTATCTACGAATTTGACGTAGTGGACATGCCAGTAACCGTTGCGGTGGATAGCACCGGAGCCAACGCCCATGAAACAGGCCCTGCTATTTGGAAAATCAAAATTGCTGAAATGGAAAAATAAGTTGTTTTAGTTAGGTCCTGATCACGGCGGTAAATTACGATTTACCGCCTTTTTTATTGCTAAGAATTACCAAAAGAGCAGAACAGATCTTTATGAGTCAATTTAACGACGTTAATTTACTGCCTACTTCTTTAATAGCTATTTTTGTAGGTCTATTTTTATTGGGAGTGTTGATTGGTGCATTTATTATTAGCTTTAAGGCCAATAAAAATGCGCAGAAAACGGTTGAACAAAACAGTTTATTTGCTAACCAACAAGAAACTCAGTTAAGGGACCAGCTTGCACAACAAGATATAATGATTAAAGCATTAACCTCTGAACAGCGAATTGCTCAGCAAGAACAAATGCTCACACAAAATAAACTAGGTCAATTGACCCAACGAGTGGGAAGAATTGCCGAGTTAGAAACAGAGAAAAACTATTGGCAGCAGCAACATCAACAAAGTAATAGACAGGCAAGTGAGTTACGCACGCAATTAGAGTCGCAAGCCGCTCGTTTTGAACAAGAACAAATTGCCAGTCAGGATAAATTACAGTTGTTAGAAGCGGCCGAGAAACGTTTACAAGAACAATTTGAGAACCTTGCTAACAAAATTTTTGAACAGAAACATGAAAAATTTAGCCAATCGAGTACAGCTGGCTTAGATTCGATTTTATTACCGTTAAAAGAACAGATTGAAGGCTTCAAAAAGCAAGTCACAGATCAGTACGTTAAAGAAGGGCAAGAACGGGCATCCCTTAAAACTGAAATTTTAGGCTTAAAAGAGCTCAACCAACAAATTACCCATGATGCAGCTGCCTTAACCAAAGCCTTAAAAGGCGACAACAAAGTGCAAGGTAATTGGGGGGAAGTTGTTTTAGAAAGAGTGTTAAAAGAATCAGGTCTGCGCGAAGGTCATGAGTTTGACACTCAAGTTTCACTAAAAAATGAACACGGAAAAAGTTTTCAACCTGATGTAGTCGTCCATTTACCTAACGACAAAGATATAGTGATTGACTCTAAAGTGTCGCTCGCCGCTTATGAACGTTATTTTAATGAACATGATGATGAGTTAGCGCGCGTTGTGCACCTAAAAGAACACGTCAACTCATTGCGCAATCATATAAAAGAACTAGGTAGAAAAGACTATCAAGACTTAAAAGGCATTCGCACCTTAGATTATGTGCTGATGTTTATTCCTATAGAGTCTGCATTTATACTTGCCGCCGACCAAGCTCCCGAGTTGATGAAATTGGCTTTTGATAACAATATTATGTTGGTTAGCCCCACTAATTTGCTGGTGGCATTACGTACTATCAACAATATTTGGCAATACGAATATCAAAATCAAAACGCACAAAAAATTGCCGATAATGCGGCTAAATTATATGACAAGTTTCATGGCTTTATGGTGGATATGGATAAAGTTGGTAAAGCCATAGAGTCGAGTCAGAAAAGTTATGATGGCGCCATGAACAAACTATCTACGGGTAAAGGCAACCTTGTAAGGCAAGTAGAGCAGTTCCGTAAATTAGGTGTACAAAGTAATAAAACGTTAGACGCAAATTTACTCGATAGTGCTGAAAATGAGGATGAAGATGAGCAAGAATAAAATCAGCAACTATTTGTATAGCTGCGAGTTTCTAGCTCAAAGGTAAAAGATGTTAAACCAGAGAGCTCAAGGAGAGCCGGGCGCCGAGGGTTTCGTTCATATATAAAAAAGATTGCTTAGAATTAAGTGACTTATCTTCCATGTTCTTAATGCCTCTGTAGTTAATCGTTTTTTTACGCATAAAAAAACGGCCTCAAAAGAGGCCATTTTTAAAGGTTAGCAGGATAAGCTACTTACCTTCCATGTTGAACGTTTAGTTCGTTCAAGAACAATTCTCTATTAAGCGCGGGGCTTAAATTCTGTTGTTAAGCGCAGCAACGATTGGTGATGCGTCTAAACCATTTTCAGAAGCCCACACTAATACTGTTTTGCCGTCTTGCTCAGGTGAGCTTAAGTCACCCTTAGGCATTTTCTTAACCATCAAGGTGCCTGTTTCAACAGCGTTGTTTAACATAGCTGTACGTATAAGGCTGTTTCCGCCGCACGATACACCTGTGTAATAATCTTTAAGTTTAAGTCTGTAATCAGATTGAACACGTTTCATTTTTTTACGTAGTTCACCTTTGTCATCGGCTTTCACGATAGTACAGATATTTTGCAATGCTTCGCCTACGTCAGCTTGTGCGTTACCGGCAGTGAATAAAGAGATAGTAGCGATAGCGATAGAAGTTTTAACTATTTTCAACATGGTTAATTTCCTCGGTGTTTAAGTTTAAGTTTGTAAATTCGGTGAAACATGTTTTGTTTCGATGAGGCTATTAAAGACTATTTGAATTGATTAAAAAATCTGTGCAGTGATACTTAGGTATGGGAATTGATAACCTTTTTGTTGTTGGACTGTATTGTTAAATTCCCAATCGCTTAAAGCTTATAAGAAGAGTATGTCAATAAAGGTGTATAAGACGGTATTATTATCCGCAGGATTTAGTCCGTGCAGATTTAACTCCCCAAATGGGATTTCAAATGTTCGAGCGATACTAGATCCCAATCATGCTTTTAAAGAGAAACAATACAATTCCTACCTTGTTTCTTCCCTTGATATAAGGCCTTGTCAGCCCGAACAATAATTGAATCACTGCTAGTATCATCGTTCCAAATATTGGTTACACCTAGGGTAATGGTAAGTTTAAGTTTTTGAGATCCTGTATTATCGGGTTGAACATAATCTATATTTAACGCTTCGACTGCCTGTCGTGTTCGTTCAGCGGCAAGTTTGCCATTTTCCAGCGAGGTATCTGGAAGGAACACTAAAAACTCCTCTCCACCCCAGCGGGCCACCTCATCAGATTCTCTTGCTGTTGCTTTAATACATTGAGCTACTTCTTTAAGAACCACGTCACCACAATGATGCCCATAGGTATCGTTAAATTGTTTAAAAAAATCTATATCAATTAAAATGACACAAAAGTCACGCTTATGACGTTTAAATTGTAAGTAGTGGTCTTGTATATTTTTAACGATTGCTCTGCGATTCTTCAATAGCGTTAAACTGTCGGTTAACGCTATATTTTCTATTTCTATATAAGCTTGTTTGAGTTCATTGTTTGTTTTGTTTATAACCTCGGCGGTTTTTAAGTTGTGTCGGTAGCGTAAAAATAAAAATACTAATGTTATTAGGAGAAGTAGAATGCAAGAGACAAAGATAAAACTGCGAACTTTATCTTTACTTGCTTGCAGGCTGGCAACAAGCTTTTCGTTTTCTAGTTTAATAATGGTTTTTTGCTATTCAATGGAGTTATGTTTTTCTTGCTCCTGAAAAAGAATACGCTTACTTTCTTCATTGAAAATTTGATCTTTAAGTTGGTCGTACTGCACTAGGTATTTATAAGCTTTCGCTAAATCACCTAGTGTAGCGTAGAGTTCCGATAACTCTTTCATTACAAGCAATAGTGACTCTTCAGCATTAATCTTTTTCGCTAATGTCATTGATTTAAGTAGGGCCGTTTCCGCTTCAATCAATTCACCATATTTAATTGAAATCCGGCTGTCTAAAAGGTGAGAGTATATTTCTAAGCGTGGAGTGTTATTTTTCTGGGTATATTCTAAGCATTTATTAACCGCTAATCGGGCTTCGGCATAATTTCCAACAGGAATAGATGCTTCAGCTAAGTTCAAATAGGCAAAGGTTAATATTCTTTGATCATCATATAAACTCGCAGCTTCAATAGATTTCTTGCTATATAAAATAGCACTGTCAAAATCACCTGATAAAGAAAATAGGTCGGCTAGATTGAAGTAAACTCTAGCATTTCGTAAAACCGACTCACGACCTATTGGGTTTTCGACAATTGCTTCTAAAAAATATTTTTCAGCTAGTTTTAACTCACCCATCGCTGAATACACTATGCCTAAATCTAAATTTTTATCGGCTTTCCCGTCTTTATTATCTATGTCTTTATGTATGTTTATGGCTCTAAAAAAATACTGTGTCGCCTCCTGATATGAGCCTTTTACCATTGCGGTGTTTCCTTGGTCGTCTAACAATTTGGCCAGCATTTTTTTGTTATCCAAGGAATGGTATATGTCGTTTGCTTTTGAAAAATATTGAAAAGCACTGTCATATTCTCCCTGGATGTGAAAAATACGCCCTTTGTTATGTAACGCTATGCCAATTTTTAAAGGAAATTCCTTATCCATTTAGAGTTCTATGGCTCTATCGACGGCTTCGATGGCCTTTGCCGATTGTCCATTTTGCTGAAAAGTGATGGTGAGTAAATTAAGCATGTCGAGTATTAAACCAGGTTGGTTTAGCTCTTCGCTTAATGATAAAGCAGTCGAATAGTAGGTAATCGCAGCTTGATAATTGGCGAGTTCAATTTCTAATTCACCTAAGATTTCATAAAGTTGTATTTGTTGTCTGATGTCGTCATTCGAAAGAGTGACATTTAATGTTTCGAGTGCGAGCTTTTTAGCTTGCTCGGTATTGGAATACTTAACGAGTTTAATCTGTGCAAGCGTGTCGCTTATGTCAAATTTACTATTAACTAAAGTGGAATTGCTAGCTGAGCAAACGCTATTACAGTAGATTAATAATATATAAAGGATGAGCTTTTTCATTAATTAACACCTAGGACTGAAGCGTATTACTCTATCAGTATATAACAGGCCCCTATACTCTAATTAATAGATTTAAAGGGCAAACTATCATGTTAGACCTTTTATTCAACATTCAAACTCAGCAAAACTAGTGTTTTGAATGACTCTCGATTTAACGAGCAGATGAATAGCATATTGTTTAAATATTTCTTGATGGCTGAAATAAAACGAACCCAGGGGCGATGGCACCCCTCAAGTTGTTAACTACCCATTACTCTGGATGAAAGGCATGTGCAACTTGCGCAATTTGTTCTCGCATCCAAATATGCGCATCGTCTAAATCGGCGCTCATATGCCAATATAAAAAGTATTCAAGGGGGGGTAATTCAAAAGGCAACTCGTACATCGCCAAATCATAATGTTTAGCCAGATGATAGGGTAAACAAGCAATTAAATCGGTTTTAACTAGCGTAGAAGGTACGGTTAAAAAGTGTTGGCTTCGCATCACAACTTTGCGTTTTTCACCTGCTTTATCTAACGCAACGTCGATTGGGCCCACACCGGTTTTTCTGTGAGAAACGTTTATATGACCTAGTTGTAAAAACTCCTCCATATTCATACCTTGCGATAATGAGGGGTGGTTTTTACGTGCTAAAACTACAAATCTATCTTGAGCGATTTTTTGTTTACACAAGTGTTGATCGCTAAACGATGAGGCATCTGCGTAAAAATCTAAATTTCCGCTAGCCATGGCAGAAACAATGTTTTTACGTTCTATTTCGTAGTTAGTCAGTGAAATTTTGGGTGCGCTTTTTTGCAATTGACCAAGTAGGCGAGGAATGATGTTTACTTCGAGTAAATCTCGACAGGCGAAGTTAAAGGTCTTTTCTGCCTTATGTGGATCGAAAATATGGCTTTCCTGCACACTTCTTCTTAATAATCCTAAGGCTTCCCGAGCAGGGCCGATGATGTTTTGAGCGACTGGGGTAGGGGTCATACTGTGGCCCGTACGCACAAACAAAGGATCGTTAAGCATTTCCCGCAAACGGGCTAAAGAGTTACTGACAGCTGGTTGAGTAATACACAACACATCTGCGGCTTTGGTTAAACTACCAGCAGTGTATATCGCATCAAAAACAGCAAATAAGTTTAAGTCAATTCGGTGCAAATTCATAAATATTCCTATACAACTCGCACTAGCATACGTTATTTATTAGTTAAATCAATGTTTGGCTATAGTTAATATTCATTATATTGATATTGCAAAGCTTGATAAGGTTTTTGGATATTTAATCAAATGAGGCAATAATATGAATAAGAAATTATTAGAACTTGTGGGTGGAGAACAACTCCCTGTGGGTGATTGGATCACAATTACTCAAGATGATATTAATCTGTTTGCTAAAGCAACGAACGACCATCAATGGATACACGTAGACCCAGTTCGTTGTAAAAAAGAGAGTCCATTTTCCACAACTATTGCCCATGGTTATTTAACTGTTACTTTGATTCCCAGCTCACTGTATCAATCTATTGAACCAGACCCTGAATTTCAATCGTTACTTAATTATGGTGTCGATAAAATTCGATTCATTGAAGCTGTGCGAGTCAATGACAAGATAAGATTTGTATCAACATTGATTAACACAGAGCAAAAAGCGTCGGGAAAATTGTTTTATTTTGAAACGGTTGCAGAGATAGAAGGTCGAGATAAACCTGCAATGAAAGGGGTTTTTCTGACATTGTTAGTGGGGGCTTAGCCTGTATTAGAACTCACTTTATTCATTATTATAGTAATACGGTTGTTATGTCTTAACGTCGGCTGGTCAGACCATATGGTTAATTGATATTTACATATAGATAACAATCTATTTACATGCTGCTCCCTCCAATCTACTATGAAAGTTGAGTGTCTATATTTACATATATCAGGCACTTAGCAAAAAATAATATTATTAGAATTAAATAGTTTGATGGTCTTCTGTTTGGGTCGTCATACAGCGTCCGCTCTTTGGATGAGAAATTTAATATCTACTAGCTAATAGCTCACCTATTGGGGACACAGTATGAAAATGAAAACTAAATTAACGGCATTAGCAGTGGCAATTTCTGCCCAGCTTATGCCTGTAAGCAACCTCGCTCTGGCTCAAGAGCAAAGTGCCGATCAAGAGCAAGACATTGAATTAATTATGGTAACGGGCAGTTTTGTAAGGCGCAGTGAAAACTTTGAATCACCTTCACCATTAGCGGTGCTTGATGCTGGAGATATAGAGTCTATTGGTGCGAAAAGCATTGGCGATATCACTCAAACACTAACGA
This sequence comes from uncultured Paraglaciecola sp., assembly GCF_913020055.1. Lineage (GTDB taxonomy): Bacteria > Pseudomonadota > Gammaproteobacteria > Enterobacterales > Alteromonadaceae > Paraglaciecola. Next base: position 11,015 of record NZ_CAJWCF010000112.1, read on the forward strand.
TAAATACCGGTGCTGAAAATACTCCGGATGCATTTACTCAGAATGCTACTGCTGGTACATCTAATATTAACCTGCGTGGATTAGGCGTGGCTTCTACCTTGATTTTGTTAAATAATAAACGCCAGGTGGTGTCTGCACAGAATAACAACGGCGGAGTTAATTTTGTAGATACAAGTTCTTTGGTACCAATGATTGCTTTAAACCGAATGGAAGTGGTTAAAGATGGCGCTTCTGCATTATACGGCTCTGATGCAGTAGCAGGTGTAGTGAATTTTATTACCAAAACAGAATATGAAGGCGCGCAAGTTTCGCTTGATTATCAGGACGGCGCACACGGCGACAATAAAGAATATACGGTTCAAGGATTATGGGGCACAGTCGGTGACGACAGCAGCATTTTAGCTGCTATTAGTTATACCAATCGTTCCCCCTTGTTCACTCGAGACCGTCGCTTAAGTCGCCCCCAAGACGATGCTAGTTCATTAGGAAACCCCGGTTCATATTTTATTGGTGCAACTCCATTTATTGACCCCACTGGTTGTGAAGAGTTTGGCGGATTACCAACGTTGCTTGCTCCTCCAGGAACAGTGCCAGGCTTAAGTGTCGGGCTTTGTCGTTTTGACTTCGGGCAAGGTTTTTCTTTTGTTCCGGATGAAACTCGAGTTAATGCCTATGTCAAGGCAACCAAGCAATTAACAGATAATATTGAATGGACAACGGAAATCACTACAGCTAGGAATAGGGCTGAACGAGGTGGCTCACCGAGTTTCCCTATCTTAACCTTCCCGACTGTTCCGGCTACTCACCCAAACAATGTGTTTGGACAGGATGTGTCTTACTTTGGTCGTGAGGTCGGTAACGATGCTAATGGTAATGCGCTTCCTGGCGATCCCGCGAACACAGAATCCGATACCTTTAGGTTCATGACTATGCTGCAAGGGGAATTGGAAAACGGTTTTTGGGAAGTCAGTTATACGGCCGCCCGAAATGACTTTCTGTTCTACGGTAATGATACCTTAGGGCAACAGTTTCAAAATGCACTTCGTGGTTTTGGCGGTCAAGGGTGTGATCCAATAGCAGGTGTAGCTGGAGAAGGTGCATGTGAGTATTTTAATCCATTCGCAACACAATTTACCACATCGCCGAATTCTCAGAACGTAATCGATTCTTTTACCGCCAGGCAATCAATTGATTCTAAGTCAAACCTTGAAGTGGCAGAAGCTTTTCTCTCAACTGAATTATTTGAGATGGATGGCGGTGCTGCTGGAATTGCTGTTGGCGTTCAGTATCGGTATCAGGATTTGTTTCAAGACCACGATTCTCTGTCTAACCAAGATAAATTCGCTTTTGTTATTGGTAACCCAGATATAGGCGGCGAGCAGGACGTTGTTGCTTTTTTTGGTGAATTAGCCTTGCCAGTAAGTGACACAATTGACATACAATTGGCACTCAGATACGAAGATTACGGCGGTACTACAGGTGACACTATTGATCCTAAGCTGGCATTGTCTTGGCGAGCAACTGAAGATTTTTCACTTAGAGCCTCCGTTTCAACCTCATTTAGAGCACCCTCTATCTTTCAAAGAGAGGGTGGGGGTACTGGCCTTAATCAGGTGAGTGATCCTATTACTGGTGGGCAATTTTTTGCTGCAGTTAGAGCTAGCGGTAATGAAGAACTTGTACCTGAGGAATCAACTGCATTCAATGTTGGTTTTTCACTTGAGCCAGTTGATGATTTATCTATTGAGGTAGACTATTGGAACTTTGATTTCACCAATTTAATTATTCAAGAGAGTTTTCAGGCGCTACTTAACGCAGAGCCACAAAATACAGACAGAATTATCAGGGTAGGCGATCCACTGAATGGCCCTATCATTCGCATAAATACTACTTATGTGAATGCGAGTTCACTCGAAACCTCTGGTTTGGATTTTGTCGTTAACTATAAAATAGATACCGACATAGGCACATTCACTCCCAACTTAACTGCGACCTATATCCTTGCCTATGACTTGGTTGATCCGCAGGCAGGTGAAATAGATGGTGTAGGGTCACGAAATTTCAATAATATTGGTACATCTACCCCGGAACTAAAAGCTAATGTAGGTTTGAATTGGAAACATGAGAACTACTCAGCCAACATTTTTGCTCGCCATGTAGACAGTTACACAGACGATCAAAATGACCTCGGAGAGATTGACAGCCACCTCACATGGGATGCTCAACTCAATATCGATTTGGGAGGCTTATTTGAAACGGATGGCGCTTACGTCCTAACATTCGGTGGTGTCAATCTAACTGATGAAGATCCGCCGCAAGTATTTACCAATGGTGGTTTTGATTCTAGAGTACATGACCCACGTGGCAGACAAATCTATGCCCGCTTAGCGGTGGAATTTTAGTTAAAACCTAAACTTATCATCCCCGGCTACGTCCGGGGATTTTTTTGTAAACTAGTTTTCCAGTTGTCATAATATTAATTAGTGACTACACACTTCTCTTTACCTGATTAATTGCACATTATATAAAAATACTTTTAAGCAAATCCTTTGATTCAAACACAATGATGAGAAACCTATCATGGAAAAATATTCCCAAGAAAAAATACAAATTGAACTGGAAAAAATCAACCAACAATTAGAAATTCAACAACATTGGCAACTAGTTGAAGGCAAGTTGACAAAAACTTTCAAGTTTAAAAGTTTTATCCGAGCTTTTGGTTGGATGTCGCAAATAGCCATTTGGGCCGAAAAACTCAACCATCATCCAGAATGGTTTAACGTTTATAATAAAGTTGATGTGCAATTGACTACCCATGATGCGGTTGGAATAAGTGAGCTTGACTTTAAGTTAGCAGAAAAAATGGAACTGTTTTTTAAATAACGTTGATTGAGCGCAATATTTCAAAGATTACATTTCATATGTGCATTTCAATAGTTGTTGTAAGTCAGTTTGCTTATTCGTCGTATAATTCAACATATCGTATGTAGTTTGAGCGGTTAAACATGTTTTTGGGATTTATCTGTATTATCCCCTTGCACGCCTAAGTTTGCTATGTATAATACGCCCCACTTGAGGAGAGGAAGGAAACATAACTTCCGACTCAAAGAAGATTTCAAGCGCGGGATGGAGCAGTCTGGTAGCTCGTCGGGCTCATAACCCGAAGGTCGTAGGTTCA
>NZ_CAJWCF010000113.1 GCF_913020055.1 uncultured Paraglaciecola sp.
TCACCATGGCAACGAGGTTCAAATGAAAATACTAATCGCTTATTGCGCCAATACTTCCCAAAAGGAACAGACTTAAGCGTCCATTCCCAACAAAAGTTGAGTCAAGTCGCAAGACAACTAAATGAAAGACCGAGAAAAACGTTAGGCTACGAAACACCAGCAGAGAGATTTAGCCAGTGTGTTGCGTTGATCGGTTGAACTCACATGGGCATAGCAGCCGTTCGGTTAAGGTAGGTCGAATGTCCGTTGATCGCTCATACCCGAAGTTCGGCTGACGGCCTAAAGTCGTCATAAGGCTCTAGTTTAAAAAGGGGATGTTTCGACCTATTGCTGTCGTAAGAAACGTTAGTTTATAAAGACACTTCATGGCTATTCGGTACAAAGTCATCAAGGAATTTAATAATAATTCACTTAAATTGACTCTGCCCCCTTTATTCACAACGAGGTAAAAGGTTTAGATTTACCCTGCCTAAGCATCATTCACTAAGCGTTTTTCGTTTATTAGTTTGAGCAATTCGCTTGCCGCTACTGCATCCGACATGGCGCGGTGATGTCGCTGCATTGAAATATCAAAATGGCGGGTTAAATTAGCTAAGGAATAAGAGTTGATTCCTTTGTAGTGCTTACGCATCTGTGAAACAGTGCAAAGCTTTGGACGTTTAAAACGCTGCTCTAAACGAGCAAACTCTTCCTTTATAAAACCATAATCAAAATTGACATTGTGAGCCACAAAAATACACCCATCAGTAAAAGCAACCACCTGTTCGGCGACTTCGGCAAACAAGGGCGCATCGGCAACCATTTGATTATCAATGCCTGTTAAAGCGGTTATTTTTGCGGGAATGCGTCTTTGAGGATTGATAAGCGATTGCCATTCATCAACAATTTCATTATTAATCATTTTAACCATGCCTATCTCGGTAATCTTATGCTGCTGTGCCCGCCCGCCTGTTGTTTCGATATCTACGACGACATAGGGCTGAAGTGGGTCAATCGTCCATTCAACATTGGTAATGCGTACATCAAAGCCGTTTTCTTTTAGGGTTTGAATGCTGAGTAATTGGTTTCGTCTTAGTTGATCGCCCTCTGATTTAACTTCTTCAAAGCGCAATTTTTCGCCCTCGACGACTAATATGTCTGGATAACCATCAGACAACTTATGCCAGTCTTGGCTCATCGAGCGTAAGTGCTGCAGCACGCTATTCAAAGGTGCATGCTGAAGTAGGGGACTGATCAGTGCCAGCAAGTTTTGCTTCCATCTAAAAATATCGTTGGTTTTTCCGTAGTGCTTGCTGGCTTGTTTAGCTAACAGCTTAATTAATTCATCTGAATGTTTAATTGCATCCAACTTGTGCTCAATTTGCTTTGACGCGATTTCGTATAAATTGTTTTTCTTTAGGCAAAGTGGCATGCGGTCAAATTCGTTTACTAAGCCAAATCCTTCAGTTTCAAAAATTTCTTCCCAGAAAAAGAGCCCAAAAAGACTGCGCCATAGTTGATTTTCGGTAAGCTGAGCTAAGCACTTTCGCGCTTGATAATAGGCTACTACACCGCGTTCAACCGCCGCTTTGTGCATTTCATCAAGTGCAATGGTTTGGCTATTGTCACGCAACATATCAGTTAATACGCTGGTGCGTTTTTTCTTATATTTACGCGCTAGAAAATCTTCAGCAAAGGCCAAGTTATGATCTGACAGCGGTGTATCGATTAAAGCTTCAAGTCGTTGCTCGACTTCATCTTTTAAACCCAACTTGTAAGCTTCGCGCACCCATTTTTCTTGCGCTTCATCGCTATTAATCAATGCTAATTGTTGAATGGCGGTTTGCTGATCAAACGCTAGCAGTGCGTTGGCTAATAGGTATTTTATACGTTCATCTAAAAGCTGTGCTCGCTCTCCCACAGTTTCCGATAAGGCGGCTAAATGCTGGTGAATACTATGGGCATCTTCAAATGTGGTTTCTTTGAGCATACTGAGTGTGCAATGCAGTTCAAAGGTACTGCGGGCTGATTCGATAGATAAAAAACGCGCTAATATTTGCGCTTGTTCTTTGCGTGTGCGCATTACGCCTAAGTCACGCATCGAAAATTGGTTAAGCTTACTGTGGCAGTTACCAAAATATAGATACAAAAAGTAGTCGATATGTTCATCGATGGTTCGCACAAAGTACGTATCTGTTAGGGTTTCATCGTACAGTTGTGTAGCACTTAAACCCTGACTTATTTCTATTAACTTGGCTCGAGGCCAAGCACTCATGACTTTAGTGTGTGGCTTAATAAGGGCCGTTAGTTCAGACTTCGTGAGGGTGGTGAGCCATGTCCGGATGTCATCTTTAGCAATATGCCTAAACCAACCTTGTGCCATTAATTGTTCGATATGCATGTTACCGTTGGATATCTCGTCATACGCCATTGTACTAAGTTTGATGAACTTACTTTTTCGGTTGAGGGCGCGCACTACCAAACATTGTGCATCTTTGTTTAATGCCTCGAATTGCTGAATAAACTGGAGGTTGTCCTGGCTTAATAATGATGAGCAAGGTCCTTTCACAAATTTTAAAAATTCGGTGAAATGATGCAGATAATAAAAAGTGGGAAGTTCTTTTTGACGAAAATTCATAGCGTGCACACATAAGTATAATACTGGTTAAATATACAGTTAAAAGAGTTTGAAATAAAGTGCCTGATTTGGGATGCGCAAAAAAACTAAAAAAACTATCGGAGAAACTATCGGGGTCAGAGCAAAGTTAAATTATTTGTACTTCATTTGGCTAAGTAATTGTTAATAATTTAGGCATTTAATGTCTTCTTATCGCTCATTGCCGACTGCCAAATTTAATTAGGGTCTATTGCTTAAACCTGATGGATATTTATCTTTCAGCAAAGCCTCAATTTTTCTTTGTGCTGTCTATATTTTATGTGTTTAAAATGCTTTCTCCTTAGGGCGAGTTTTAAATGGGCTTACTCTGCGTTGCTCCAATTCTCAATAGAATAATTATTACTTCATTCAAGTGCCTTGATTAAGCCCTTTGAAACTCTCGCAGAGTGGTCACTTCTTTATGTGGAATGGTATAGTCGCGATTAGTGCTTGGGAGAGGTAACATTGAGGGCTAGCCAATTCAGCTTAGTTTGTTAGTTTTTGTTACTGTTGCTGTCAGATGAATTATTAACCGTGGCTAATGACTTGTTCATTTCAATAAGAGAATATTTGTGATTAAAATTGTATTAAGTTGCGCGGCATTTAGCGCCATGTTGTCGGTTATATTGGGTGCGTTTGCTGCTCATGGTCTTAAAAGTAAGTTATCTGAAACACTGTTAACCACCTTTCAAACAGGTGTGCAGTATCAGATGTATCACAGTCTCGCCCTCATTTTGTTAGTTATTTTGTATCGCCAAATGCCCCAGTCATTATTGTTATACAGTGCCGGTTTTATGCTGGCAGGTATTGTGTTGTTCAGCGGCAGTTTGTATATGTTGGCATTAACCCAAATTAAATGGTTTGGCCCCATCACTCCCTTAGGCGGTGTGTGTTTTATTGTTGGTTGGGCTCTGCTGGTAGCTGCAGCCTTAAAAGGAGCGAATTAGTCTATGGCTGGATTATTGTTGTACTGCCGTAGTGGTTTTGAGAATGATGTGGCGAATGAAGTCCAAGATAAAGCCGGTCAAATGGAGGTGTTTGGTTATTCGCAGACCAAAGCTAATAGTGGATTTGTTTTATTTAATTGTTACCAAGAAGAGCAGGCTGAGTTACTGGCCAACAAACTGGTATTCAATAAACTGATTTTTGCTCGCCAGCAGTTTGCTTGTAAACAAGTGATTGAAAATATGGACGTGACAGATCGTATAGGTCCACTTTTAGCCGCTTGTGAGGATTTTCCATTATGTGGTGAGCTAAGAGTGGAATATGCCGACACCACTGATGGCAGAGAACTTTCAAAGTTGTGCCGAAAAATCAGTGTACCTCTAAGGCAAGCATTACGTAAAAAGAATAAGTTAACCAACAAAGACAATAGTAAAAAACCGGTATTACATGTGTTTTTTACTAAAACCGACAAAGCCTACATTGGTTTTTCGTTTACAAATAATAATTCACCTTTGCCATTAGGCATTATGCGTTTGAAGTTCCCCCATGATGCCCCAAGCCGCTCAACCTTAAAGCTTGATGAGGCGTTTCAAACCTTTATTTCTAAGGACGAGCATGATGTACGCTTGCAGGGGGGCTTGCAGGCTGTTGACTTGGGTGCTTGCCCTGGTGGTTGGACTTATCAACTGGTACAACGCGGCATGTTTGTGCAGGCAGTCGATAACGGTGCTATGGATGAAGGTTTAATGGAAACAGGGCAGGTGACTTATTGCCCAGAAGACGGGTTTAAATTTAAGCCAAAGAAAAAGAATGTGTATTGGTTAGTCTGCGACATGATTGAACAACCACAGCGGGTAGCAAAGCTTATGGCTACTTGGGTCGCAGAAGAGCGTTGCAAAGAAGCCATGTTCAATCTTAAGTTACCGATGAAAAAGCGTTATGAGTCTGTACAAGGCGCGTTAGCGATTATTGAAGAGGTGATGCAAGCAAATCAAGTAGGAAAATACCTTATGCAAGCAAAACACCTCTATCACAACAGAGAAGAAGTGACGGTACATTTGAGGTTAAAGTCAAATAGTAGTAGTAGATAATACGTGAGCGACTCAATCGTCATAGTGAAGTGTAATTATTGAATTTGTTTTGCAAGGAATTTGACCGCTAATTAGTTTTGTATTTCCATCAAATAGTGGTCGATAACAACTTCATCTAATAAAACTAGGGGCCTTTGCGGCAACACTTTTTGTAAATACACCTGTACTTTGGCATCCTGCTTTTGGTGTAAGGCTCTGACAGCTGATTTATGTAGCGGTGTAGTAAGCGATTCGTTGCCTTCTCTTTGATAAAAAAGTGCTTCGCCACAGATTGTAATAGGTGAGGTAGGTTTGACTAACTTAAGTTTATTGTATCGATAAATTAAGAGTCCTAAAAGAAGTGCCAATACAGGCAATAGGACGAAGAGCGAAAGGTTCGGTAGATATTGCGAAAATAAACCGTAACTCAGCGGAAACAACGCAACTAAGTGAATTCGATTAAGTGTTAAGGATGTACCCTTTGGCAGCGTTTTTTGGGCGTTCTCAAACTCATTGATATTGAGTATTGGGTTATCGATATCAATCGCTATTACGGTCATATTCGTTAATCCTTTGCAAATACGGCTGGCATAACAAGAAGATATGTTTGCAGCAAACTAAGACATTCCAACATCTACAGTTATTTGGGGCAATTCAAACACTGAACACCCCAGCTAAACCCAACAACATTTATTCAAATGCTGATGTACTAATATGCTTTTAATAGAAAAAGCTTATTGATCTAATGGGGTATTAAATTCTTCTGACAGTTCAAAATCACCTACTACTTCACTCACTTTATTATCAACAAACTTAATAGTGAGATCTTTACGAAAGTCTTCGCCACGCTGTTTCATGCCACGTTTCATTTGATACAAATAATACCAAGTGTCATGGTCGAACGAATCTTCAAGTACAGGTTTACCTAAAACATAAACAACCTGTTCTTTGGTCATTTCAATTCTAAGTTTTTGAACGTCTTTTTCGTCCAAAAAGTTACCTTGAGGTATATCAATTCGGAAAATCCAATCAGCACAGGCTGACAACATCATGGTGGCGGTTAATATAACCAGTAAATTCTTAAACTTCATTGTTACTCAATATCTCGACGTGTAAAAAGCGAAAACGGAAAAATGTAAGCGTCACTCACATTTATTTAGCGAAGCATCCTAACCCAGCCGCGTTAGCGCAATCAATGCCTAATTGTTATGAATTACTGATTTGTAGTAATTCTCTGGCATTTGCTATGGCTGACTCGGTAAGAGTATCTCCTGCTAGTAGACGTGCCAACTCTTCAATTCGTTCACTTTCTTGTAAACAAATCATATGAGTTTCAGTGGTTTTTTTGTCACTGAACTTGGTGACAAACATTTGATTGTGCGCTCTAGCCGCTACTTGGGGCAGGTGAGTCACACAAATAACTTGTGCGCTTTCGCCTAATTTTCGCAGTAATTGGCCTACCACTGATGCAGTTGAGCCACTGATGCCGCTATCAACTTCATCAAAAATCATGGTGGCAATATCGTTGTTACTTGAGCTAATCACTTGAATAGCCAAGCCAATTCGAGATAACTCACCGCCTGAAACAACCTTTTCAAGGTTGTCCAATGCTTGGCCTTTGTTTGTCGACACTAAAAATTGCACGCTATCCAAGCCAAGTTTGTTAGGTGTGCCTTGAATATGATGTTCTACGTCAATTTTAAACACCGCATCAGACATGTTCATATGATGAATATGTAATTCGACTTGGTTAGCAAAAGACTTGGCGGCTTTTATTCTTGAAAGATTAAGTTTATTAGCTGCTTGAAGATAGTGTTGTTCTAGTTCAGTTAATTGCGCTTCTAATTCTTCTAATAAAGAGTCGTCTTTAACTAACTCACTAAACTCAGTAGCGAGTTGTTGATGAAATTCATATAAGCCTTCAGGTTGCACATTATGTTTTCTGGATAAATCTAAGGCTTGTGAATATCGCGCTTCGACGTTTTGCATACGCATAGGGTCAATTTCAAGTTGTTCGGTATACGCTCTTAACTCGCTTGCCGCTTCATCGATTTGAATGCTAGCTTCTGTCAACATGGTCACAATAGGCGCCAAGCTTGGGTCATGCTCTTGTAACTCGGTTAAGCGGTCAATACTGCTTTGAACCGCAGATAAGGCATTAAACTCTTCGGCCTCGTACAACTGATGAAAACTAATTTGGCTTTGCTCTAGCAATGTTTGACTATGACTGAGTTTTTTATGCTCAGTTTCCAAAGACAAAAACTCACCCTCTGCTAAAGCAAATTCATCTAGTTCACCTATTTGATAAGACAATAACTGACTGCGATCTGCTCGTTGCTGCTGACCTTCTAACAGGTTTTTATAATGCTGTTGTTGGGTTTTGAGGGTTTGATAACAATCAGCTACTTTGCTGAGTAAAGTGGGGTGTTCTGCATATTGATCGAGTAACTGGCGTTGATTATCACTTTTTAATATTTGTTGATGGGCGTGTTGCCCATGAATGCTCAATAAAAATTGACCTAGATTCTTTAATTGTTGCAAGGGCACAGGGGTGCCATTTACAAATGCTTTAGAGCGCCCCTCAGAGGATACTACGCGTCTAATTAACACTTCATCGTCATCTAACAATTCATGCTCTTCAAGCCACTTTAGAGCTGCGGGTAGTTGTTTAACATTAAACCCGGCAGATACTTCGGCTTTATCGGCACCGGTACGCACCATGCTGCTATCTGCTCTATCGCCCAAACACAGGCCTAAGGCATCAACCGATATTGATTTACCTGCGCCGGTTTCGCCTGTAATGGCGGTCATACCTTGGCTAAAATCAACGTCTAGTGTTTTTACAACGGCGAAATTACGAATGGATAGATGAGTCAGCATTTTGATTTCTCAATATAGGCACGCAAAAGCATGTTTAAATATACAGTACCTGTGAATATAAACATGCTTTTGCTTGGTGTCTAGTTATCTTTTTGAAAAAATGCGCTTAGTAAAGTTTACTGCCCCAACCTAGTTTGGTTCGTAACACATTGAAGTAGTTATAATTTTTAGGGTGTATTAAAGATAATTTAGCAGGGTTTTTGCAAATGATGATTTCGTCACCGGGTAATACAGTTAATACAATATGACTATCACAACTTACTTGTAGGTTATCGGTGTTTTCAGGGGAGACTTTTAATTTAACCGTGCTGTTGGCATCTACCACAATCGGCCGGCTGCTTAATGTATGGGGGAACATAGGCACTAAAGTTAATGCATCTAAATTGGGCGTAAGGATTGGCCCTCCACCTGATAACGAATAGGCTGTAGAGCCTGTAGGTGTGGCTACAATAAGACCGTCAGATCGTTGACTGAATACAAAGTTATCATCCAGATACACCTCAAATTCCATCATGTGCGCTACTTTACCATGGTGCAAAACCACTTCGTTTACCGCAGAATCTTTGCTTTGTACTTTGCCGTCTCGAAAAACTTCAACTTCTAACAAAAAGCGCTGTTCTATTTTGTAATCACCATCAAAAATACTATCAAGTTGTGGTTCAAAATCGTCGGGATTAATGTCGGTTAAAAAACCTAAGTTACCTCGGTTTACTCCAACAACAGCCACATTAAACTCGGCTAATATCCGAGCAGCGCCAAGCATATTGCCATCACCACCTACCACTATGGCTAAGTCGGCTTGTTTACCAATATCGGTAATATCAGTAACTTCAAAGCCATTTGAGTCTAACGCTTGTGCGGTATTTGTTTCGACTAATATCCTACACCCACGTTTAGTCAAATAGACTATTAACGCCCTGAGGCTTAAGTTTGCGCCTTGGTGAGCTTGTTTGCCTATTAAACCAACAGTTTTAAACTTCATTGAAAACCAGTATAAATTTCGAATTGCCAGAGTATAACCATGGGAGAGTTTGAAAGTCATATGTTTCGTTTTGATTAATATCAATCAGCACAAAGAATGACCCAGCCAGCTCCTTTAAATCTCATATTTTGGAAGTCCTAGCCAGTTTCGTAATGAGTTCTCGCTATGTAAAAGTGAATAGCCATTCCAGCGCAGCGACGCCTTGCTCAAAAATCAGCTAGGGTTTTCTAAGAGCGTAATTCTTTGTGTTGATTAGGATAAATGATTGACTGGGGGATTTGATCCTCCCTATAGTATGGCCATTAAATTTGTTTTTACCCAAAGCCATTGGAGTTGTAGCTAGGCGGCAAAAGAGCTCAGCCCTATGAACTTAGACTTACTAAGTGATTGGGGTGAGTGAGAGCAGCCAACAACGCTGCAGCTTCAAGCGAGACGGGTATACCACTAAAAAGAAGAGCACTAATAGATGGGGCCAATGATGTTAGATGTGTCAGGGTTTGAACTGACACACGAAGAGATAGATATACTCGACCACCCTTTAGTTGGCGGACTTATTTTATTCAGCCGCAACTATCACGACCAAAAACAGCTGTCAGACCTTGTTAGACACGTTAGAAGTGTTACGCGTAACGATATTTTGATCGCGACAGACCACGAAGGGGGGAGAGTGCAGCGCTTTCGACAAGGATTTAGTAAAATACCCGCAATGGGCAGTATTGCCCTGAAATTTGAGGGTGATACTCAACAAACAAGTTACTTATGTGAACAATTTGGCTGGTTAATGGCGGCAGAATTATTGGCATTTGATATCGATATTAGTTTTGCTCCGGTGTTAGATATTCATGGTGTATCTGAAGTCATTGGTGATAGAAGTTTTCACCAGAATCCTGAAAAAATTATTCAACTAGCCAGTGAATTTATCAAAGGTATGCACCGAGCTGGGATGTCTGCTACGGGTAAACATTTTCCAGGTCATGGCAACGTGCTCGAAGATTCTCATGTCGCCATGCCGATAGATAAACGTAGTAAAGAAGAAATATTTGGCCTCGATATGGCTATTTTTAAAGCTATACATCAACAAGGATTATTGGACGCTGTGATGCCTGCCCATGTCATCTATCCTCAAGTGGATGATTTACCAGCGGGGTTTTCGCACAAGTGGATCAAACAGATCTTGCGCCAAGAATTAGATTTTAATGGCGTGGTGTTTTCAGACGATTTGTCTATGCAAGGAGCGGTGCAAATGGGCAACATTGTTGAGCGTGCCGAATTGGCGCTAGACGCTGGTTGTGACATGGTCTTGGTGTGCAATGATCCAAAGGGTGCGGCTCAGGTAATTGATGGTTTACCCTCAGACTTAGAACTTCCATTAAAAAGTATCGATAGAATTAAGCGCCTTCGAAAATCAGCTTCCGCAGATTTTTCAACATTGAGAAAGTCTAAAGATTACCAAGTAGCGAGTAAGGTGTTAGATCAATTTTATGCAAACTAATAACAAGTTAATATTACTTTCTTTTGTCAGTGCGATTATGCTGTATTTTACTCTGTTGGGTATGGGGCAACCTCACTTAATTGCTTCTACCGCGGCTATAACATTATTTACCGCCATGTTATGGGTGACTGAAGCCCTGCCTATACCCGTTACTTCACTTATTCCCTTTTTTGCTTTTCCTATGGCCGGCGTATTGACCCATAAAGAGTCTGCGTCAGCCTTGGGTAGCCACGTTATTTTATTGTTGATGGGCGCGTTTATGCTGTCAAAAGCATTAGAAAAGTCCAACGTACATAGTCGACTCGCTTTTTATTTAGTCAATGTAACAGGCGGTAAAAGCGCTAAAAGGCTGGTATTCGGCTTTATGTTAACCGCCGCTATTCTAAGCATGTGGATCTCTAACTCTGCTACCACCTTAATGTTATTACCTATTACCCTAGCTGTGTTACAACACGTTAAGGATCCTAAGTTAACCATCGCTATGTTACTGGGGATTGCTTATGCAGCCAGTTTAGGCGGAGTAGGTACTCCAGTTGGTACACCGCCAAACATTATTTTTATGAGTGTTTACCTTGAAACTCAAGGCAAAGAAATCAATTTTCTAGAGTGGATGAAAACAGGTGTGCCGATAGTGGTGATAGGCATTCCAGTGATTGCTTGGTGGTTAACCCGCAACCTCGAAACTACCCAAGAGTATACATTGCCACGTTCGGGGGCTTGGCAGCCAGCTGAAAAACGTGTGTTGATTACCTTTCTAATGGTCGCTTTAGCGTGGATGTTTAGACCCTATTGGACCGTATGGTTACACATGCCGAGTATTGGCGACAGCAGCATTGCTTTAGCCGGTGTAGTGTTGATGTTCCTGATCCCAAGCGGCAATAAAGTGGAAGAAGTCAAACCTTCGACTACAAACAGCAAATTTGGTGAAGTGACGGATAAAATCAAGTCAGACAAATTACTTGATTGGGACACCGCAGTCGCCATTCCATGGGGCATGTTGTTATTATTTGCAGGGGGAATTTGTATTGCAAAAGCCTTTACCGCTTCTGGATTAAGTACCTTAATGGGCGAGGGGTTATCAGGTTTATCTGACTTACCAGTACCCTTATTAATCTTATGTATTTGTTTGTTTGTGACTTTCTTAACCGAGATCACATCAAATACCGCTACTGCTACTTTGTTGATGCCGATACTCGCTGCTGCAGGTGTGGCAGCCGGAATCGATCCTGCGTTGATGATGATGCCAGCAGCCATCAGTGCAAGTTGTGCCTTTATGCTGCCGGTAGCAACAGCACCTAACGCGATTGTTTACGGTATGGATAAATTTAGTATTAAAACCATGGCCAGAGAAGGCCTAATGTTGAACATCTTTTTGGCGATTATTATTACTGCGGTGAGTTATGTGACTTTGTCTTGATCTATATAAATTATATTTTCTGAATTTTAGGGAAAACAAAGAATGACAATCACTTTAAATACAAACGATAATAAAATCTATATACGTTATTTTTGTTTATCATTTATATGCTGCATCTTATCTATTATCTTCCCTTTTTATTACGGCCTTGAAAAATTTTGGGGATATTTTCCTGTTCTTTCATATTTGAGTCTGTTTGTCTGTGCAACTTTTTGTCGAGGACGGTCGAAAGAATTATCATTTTTTTGGACTTCTATTGGCGTGTCTATTGCAGTCTTTATTTCCTTTTTATTACCAATCATATCCATACATATCTTTGATTCTGAGTTTCATTGGGGTTTTGTCTTATTGGCATATCCAATTCTCGCCCTGCTATTTGGTTACCTTGGCTGGATCCATGGGCTCTAAAACTTCCTTTCACTAATGATCGGTCTTAACGTTAAGTCTTATTCTTTAGATTATGTGAGAATAGTCATTTGGTTGGCTCTAGCCCCCCAGATTTGGAGCCTTTGTTTAAGTGATTATCGATTTTCACATAACCAATAATCGCTCCTAGAATGCCGCCAACAAAACCCATTCCAATAAAAAAGGCCGTAAGCAAAAATGCGCTTTTATCAACCGATTGTTCAAAGGCTGGAACTAACGAAGAAGCGTATTTCGAGATGAGGTAGAAAAACTATAAATCACATTCATTGTTAAAGATAAAATCTAATATGGAACCTAAAACAGCAAAGGTTATTTTTAAAATCATAGTTACCACCTATCCTTTAAAACCCTGAATTTTGGCGCTGATTTTATATCAACAATTAATTGTCTTCAGTAAGTAACTCATCATCGATATCTTCACTGTCTTGATCCGTTTCCGGCCAACGATAACGATTAATACTGACCACCATGCCAAATAAAGGGTGGTCAAAATAATGTACTTGTTTACTGATAACGCGCCTTAACTGATTAAAGTTAACACTTTGTAGATAGTTGGGTTGTTGAACCTGGTTAACCGCTATTGCACCTTGTTCAGCTAAGTTATCCGATAACTGTTTTATTTTAACCGGCGTTTTAGATGAAAAGGTAGGCTGCCGGAAGTCTATATTACTGTCGATATGTAAATAGGGTACCCGTCCTACGTTGCGCAGGTATACGGTCATCCCACCGTCTAGTTGCCAAAGTTCTTTAAGCATGTCTGATTTGGTGACAGCTGATTGTTGGTCGGTTTGACTATTGACTTGTTCAATATCAATAGGTGTGTCGTCGGCCAAGGCTTGGTCAATCATTGCGAATAAATCTACAGATATAGACTTTTCTATATCGCTTCTGCCTGCTAACAGGCCTTGTTGCTGCTCAGCAGATAAAAGTGCTAACTCTTCTTCGGGTAGGTAAAACTCGTCTTTTTGTTGATTCAGACTATCAAATAAATCATCTGTTTCATTGACTAGCACTTCACCTTTCCCATCAAACTGCTGTGCAAAGTTTTGTCCGGCGATCAGTCGGATGGTTTTTCCATTATCACGGCCAAAGTAGACTCGTTGTCGCCAATTTACATGTAAAAGTGGGCTGATATCTCGTTGCTTTTTAATCTTCTCATATAGATCAGTCATACGCATGTGTGATTTAGGTAACAAAGATGCACTGCGTTTTTGTGCCCATTCAATACCGTTAATGACGTCTGGTACGCGTTGTATATGATTACTGGGAAGAGTCTCTACTTGGCTATTTTGCCAATGTATTAGTGAAGCAAAGCCCGGATCAATTTGTTCAGAGTAGGCACAAGGAAAAACATTAGGAATTTGCCATTCGATAAACTCAACCTGCAGTGGAGGCCTAACAACCTCAACTTCTACAACTGAATTTTGATTTGTTTGTTGTTCTGCAATAACGTTATTTACTAGCTCTGAATTAGCCTGGGCTGTGTTCTTAACATCCGCTATTTGCGCTACAGACGTTTTATCGTCAGAGTTTGCAAATATATCTGTCGTTGCGACTTTATATTCAAAACTGTCTTCTGGCGTTATATCTGGATTAGCCACTATCTGTTGTTTGGGGAGTCGATCTTGGCCTTTTGGTT
Source organism: uncultured Paraglaciecola sp. (assembly GCF_913020055.1). Taxonomy (GTDB): domain Bacteria; phylum Pseudomonadota; class Gammaproteobacteria; order Enterobacterales; family Alteromonadaceae; genus Paraglaciecola. Next base: position 13,487 of record NZ_CAJWCF010000113.1, read on the forward strand.
CGTTTACCTGCGGTAACGACGAGTCGTTTGTTTCACCAACTGGCATCGGAAAAGAAAAGTCTTTTTCATATTGTGTTTTGACTGCCTGTCGGCTTGATCCACGGCAATAACTAAGTCCAGCCTGTAAAAATCTTAGATCAGGAGTTAGGTAAGGCGTAAGTATATCCAGATATTCATTATTATGAATAAGAGGCGACTGCTCAAACTTCTCTGAAATACTCCCCACATCTAAATTGCGTTCAAATAAAATGACTTCAACATCAAACCACCATTCTTGCTCTGCCGCATAAGTAGGTTGTGCTAAAACACAGGTGCTAAGTAGGGCTGCAAGGGCCACCTTTGCCGCAAAAGTTCTTTTAGCGATAGGTTTTAGTGAATGGTGTTTGAGTCTATCTGTCATTAAGCAGCTCGTAATTGTTGGCTAAATTCGGTTAGCATATTGTTAAACAGTTCAAGTCTATCTTTGGCTGATTCAGTAGGCACGTTAAATTTAAGTTTTTGTGGCCCA
>NZ_CAJWCF010000114.1 GCF_913020055.1 uncultured Paraglaciecola sp.
TAATTCATGCTGAAAATCAGCACGAAGAGGCAGGTATTACGTTGACATCACGGGAGCGTCCATATATGTCAGGATATCTTAGTCTCTAGTGTTGGTCGTAATGCCCACCTATTGCGAAAATGTATACACAGTCATCATCAAACTTATAAATCAGCCTGTCTTTTTGGGAAATTCGCTTAGACCAGAATCCAGACAAGTTGTGCTTTAAAGGTTCAGGCTTTCCAAGGCCAGCAGAGGGATCTGAGCGCAACATTTCCTTCAAAATTTTGCACAGTGCCTTATGAAGCTTATTGTCTTTCTCTCTTAGTTGCTCGTAAGTCAGCCAAGTTTTTCCTTCAAAGACTAGTGATCTCATCTAATTGCTCTTTTGTAGGCTTATAACCTTTATTGCTTTCATGTGTGGCCAGTGACTCTGAAATTTGATTCATTAAGCTACTGCTTTGTAACACGTGCAATGTTTCCTGTTCCCTTTCCCAGTCATCAGCACTCATAACAATAAAAGCCTCACCCGCGCGCCTAGTAACTTTTATAGGCTCATGATCACTAACAGTCTGCTCCACATAGGTTTTTAAATTGTCCCTAAATTGATTTACGCTTATGCTATTCATATTATACTCAAACTTATGTACGGTAATGTCGTACATTGTAGTGTTAAACATATAACAAAGCAATAAAATCGGATTCGCAACAGTTTGCTCGGTTCCACTTCGCTCGACACTTTAGCAAACTGTTACTCACCACTTATTGCCTCGTTATATGCACCTAATAAGTTGATGCTCGTCATCAGAGAAAAATCATCTAAAAGTCATAAGGACGTCAGGTAACTTGACGTTGGATTGGTTAAATTGACCGCCTGTTAAATCAAACTGAAGCAACGTCAAATAATTCGTTGATTTCAAAATAAGGAAACAGTATGAAATCTATTTACTGCTCAATATCTCTATTATTTTCTGTGTTATTAATAAGTAGCACGAGTCATGCCCAAGAAGATTCTCTGGTAGCCGAAGGGCCTTATATTGGGCAAAAACCTCCAGGCTTAACGCCCGAAGTTTTCGCTCTTGGTATTGTTTCGACAGAGGATCATGAATGGGGCGATATCTTCACACCCACCATGAAAGAGTTCTATTTTAATAGGAAAAACAACAAAAGTGGAAAAAAGTCGAGATTGGCTTTTAAATCCGAGAATAATCGATGGCAGGAGTCAAAAGTGGAACCTGGGATGGGTGGGTTTATTTCTCCTGATGGTAAGACGATGCTTTTTTAACATCAATATAGGGAGCGAACCGTTGATGGATGGTCAGAGTTAAAAAGTCTTGGTTCCGCGTTTGAAAACATCGAAATCATGCGCCTTACTATTTCGTCCAAAGGCACATATGTTTTTGATGAATTTCCTAAAGATGGAAAGGGTAATCTTCGATATTCTCGACTGATAAATGGTGAACGTGAAGCCCCGAAGTCATTTAGCAAAGAGATAAACACCGGAAAAAATAATGTGCATCCCTTCATTGCACCTGATGAGTCCTATATTTTGTGGAATAGTGAAAGAGACGGTGGATATGGTGGTAGTGATATCTACATTAGTTTTCGACAGGAAGACGGCTCTTGGGGAGCAGCCATTAACTTAGGTGATAAGATAAACACAAGTACCTCACAACGTGGAGGATACGTAACGCCAGATGGAAAGTATCTTTTCTTTAATAGCCCTGCTAGCCCAGGAAAAGGAGATGTTTTCTGGGTGGATGCGCAAATTATTGAGACACTTAGGCCCAAATGATATAGCAATCGCAGCAAGAGATACGCCGAATGGTGGCGCGTCTTCTGCGGGCGTTATACGAATGTTTGAAATGGAAGGTTATGCAAACTACAACTCTACTTTCTAAAATAAAATGCCCAGATTGTGGCTTTGAAAAAGAAGAAAAAATGCCAACAGATGCTTGTCAGTTTTTTTATGAGTGTACGTCATGTCATGCTCTTCTGAAGCCTCTTACAGGTGACTGTTGTGTGTATTGTTCTTTTGGAACAGTTAAATGTCCTCCGATTCAAGAAGGCATTAATTGTTGTGAGTAATTCGTTTAACAAACCAATTAATCCGATCTCAACTCGCTGCGCTCTTTGTGTCGGGTTATTTGGGCGTTATGTACATTAATTAGATAAATTGGCAATGGAGTTGTGAATGAAGAAAGTTGTAGTTTTTGATCAAAAGAAGAGTTTTTGGTCAGATGGTCCTGATTTGGATTTACTTAACAGTCAAATCCAAGAGATGGAGAGTGATGGTTGGAAATTATTATCAGTAACCGCAAATACACATTTATTAGGTGGGATTGCCTCTTTTACTCTATTAATCGAGTCACCTTCAAAATAGCACAGAACAAGAACATCAAACGGGAAATTACAGTTGGCTATTTTTTGTTCCTCAAACATTATGGCCAACTATTTTAGACTAGATGTGATCCCCCGTTCAATTGTTAAAAGGGGGATCTGCTAGAAAATGCTAGTGCGTTGCTGCAATAAATGACATTGCCTAATCTGCCTGCACATCAACCACAATACGGCCGCGGACTTTACCCGCTAACAACTGGTTTGCGGTTTCTACTACAGTATCTAGTTTGATTTCCTTGGCAATGTTATCAAATACATTTGGTTCAAGGATCTCACCTAAACGTTGCCATGCTTCTTTTCTATCGGCAATTGAGCGCATAACGCTGTCAATGCCTGCCAGTGTTATGCCTCGTAAAATAAAGGGGGCAACAGACCCCGGTAAATCCATACCCTGAGCTAAACCGCAGGCAGCTACTGTACCGCCATATTTAGTGCTAGCACACACATTAACAAGCGTATGACTACCAACGGAATCAACTGCTCCAGCCCAGCGCTCTTTGGCCATAGGTTTACCTGGGTTTGATAAGGTGTCTCGGTGAATGACTTCACTGGCCCCCAGTGATTGCAAATAGTCTGCTTCTTCCATTCGACCCGTTGAAGCCACTACTGTGTAACCCAGTTTAGATAGTATCGAAATAGCAAAGCTGCCTACGCCGCCATTGGCACCCGTGACTAGGATTTCTCCTTTGTCGGGTGTGACGCCGTTTTTCTCAAGGGCAATGACGCATAACATAGCTGTGTAGCCAGCGGTGCCGATAATCATCGATTGTTTTGGCGAGAACGCAGCGGGCAGGGGGATAAGCCATTCGCTTTTTAAACGTGCCTTTTGCGCTAAACCGCCGCAGTGAGTTTCACCCACGCCAAAGCCATTTTGGATCACCATGTCGCCAACCTTGAATTGGCTACTATCGCTTTTTTCAACTACGCCCACTAAATCAATTCCTGGGATCATAGGAAACGAACGCACCACTGGGGCTTTACCGGTTATGGCTAGGCCATCTTTGTAGTTCAGTGTGCTGTATAAAACCTTTACGCTGACATCACCTTGGGGCAGGGTGCCGTCGTCAATGTCTTGCAATGCTGCGTGATAACCTTGCTCGTCTTTGTTAATTATGATGCCCTTAAACATATGCTCTCCAATTTAGACCGATCGTCTATTAATAGTTAAAAAATTTTTACTTAGGTAACGCTTGTAAAAAATATTGAATAAAAAGCAGCAGTGGTTCGGCGTGTTGAACTAACTTAGCGCGGCTGACCGCTCCTTCCCATCCAATCCAAAAGAACTCGGCTGCTTGAGTACAATCTGCATTCTGGTCCAACTCACCACATGTTTGTGCCTCAATTAAGCAGGTTTCGACTCGTTGTTGCCAGCCCATAAATATTGTCGTTAGTTGTGCGCGAAACCCTAAAGGTAAGGCATCCACTTCTTGACCTAAGTTACCCACTAAACAGCCTCGCTTAAAATTATGTCGCGTCATGCCTTGTACAGCATCATCGACAAAATGTTGGAGTCGTTGAAGAGGGGAGTAATCAGTATTTAAAAAATGTAGATCTAATTTACCCGAAAAATACTCATCGTAGTGAGCAATGACCTTTTCACCGAAGTCTTCTTTACTAGCAAAGTAATGATAAAAGGAACCTTTAGGCACACCGACCTTCTTTAGAATTGGATCGATTCCGGATGAGGAAAAACCAAACTCGGTCAGATGCTCTAATCCACTGCGGATAAGTTCTGCTCGTGTATCGTGGTTTTCGCGAGCCACTTTGGGCGGGCGTCCACGTCTTGGTTTAGTTGCTAAAGTTGTCATGTAGCTATATTAGACCGATCGTCTAGTTAAGTTCAATCACTATTTTTTATTTGTGGGATGGTAGGACTCCGAGTTTATCGGAGACCTACTATTTTGGGGCACATACTTTGACTAAGTTTGCTTAAGACTTACTGAGCCATCAATTTTTTATGTAGTTTGATTTTATACCTGTCCCACTTCATACCATTTTCTGATCCAGCTATCGATGGGATATAAAATTTTGTAAAAGGCGGGCACTACCAATAAAGCTAAAATGGTTGAGCTTATTAATCCACCTATAACAGATAACGCCATGGGCGAATTCATTTCATGACCGGCACCGCTGCCAAACGCTAATGGCATCATGGCACCTACCATGGCAAAGGTGGTCATTAAAATTGGACGTAGGCGTTTTTCGCCCGCATGAATCAGTGCCTCATCAACGGATTCGCCGTCTTTAATGGCTCTGTTGGCAAAATCCACTACCAGTATGGCATTTTTACCCACCATACCTAACAGTAGAATGATGCCTATCATCACAAATAGAGAGAAGTTATTACCGCTTAGTCCCAAAGCTGTTATCACCCCGGTAAATGCCAGTGGCATAGTGACCATGATAATAATGGGTTGAATCAATGACTCGTAAAGTGCGGCCAGTATTAAGTAGATGAGTACTACAGCTAGAGCAACAGCAGTACTAAATGACACTGCGGTTTCTTGCATTTTTTCAACATCACCGGAAAACCTATAACTGTAACCTTCTGGCAATATGTCAGCTATATTGGCATCCACTTGGTTAACGATTGAGTTTAGTGGCACATTGGATATGTTACTGCTGACCATCACTTTACGCTCACGGTCAAAACGGTTAATGGTAGCGATTGAACTACTTTGTTCAAACCGAATTAAGCCATCCAAAAACACGTATTCGCCATTGGCCGCACGAATTTGTAGTTTTTTAATGTTATCCATATTGGCGCGGCTTTCATCATCAAACCTTAGGGTGATGTCGTACTCTCTGCCTTTTTGTTCAAAATCACTGATTTTGCTTTCACTGGAATAATTTGAATTCAGTAAAGTTGCAATTTGGGTTGCAGTAATACCTAATCTTGAGGTGTTATGCCTGATGATGGAAATAGTGATTTCAGGTTTACCGTCTTGGTAATCACTGTCAATATCCACCGCGCCTTCAAATGTACCTAACATTTTTGAGACTTGTTCGGAAATCTCACTAAGTTTTTCTAGGCTGTCACCTGTAATCACAATTTGTACCGGTGCATTACTGCCACCAGTATTGATGGGCGGAATTTTTTCAACAGCCAAGGCCATAGATTGTATGGATTTAAACTCAGTTCGGTAATTAACAATGATTTCTGCCTGGCCCAATCCGCGCTGCTCAATAGACTTTAACTTTACATACACCAAGGCTTTGTGCGACTCGTTGGCGGTTGTATAACCAATGCTCAGTGCATAATAATCAACCATCTCGTCGTTTTTGATGGCTTCCATGATGGGAGCCATTCTTTTTTTCATTTCAGCAATAGATGTACCCACTTCAGCTTTGGCTGTGATTTGAAATTCGCTATTATCTTCGGCAGGAACAAAGTCCATACCGACGTTGGTGAATACTTGGCTGGATAAAATAAGAAAACCAAAGGTCACTAACACCGTAATATATTTAAACCGAATTAATGGTTTTAGAATGGCGACATAAGCATTGTCCATTGCTTGGAAAAAAGGTTCTGTTTTGGCATGAAATTTAGTTTCTTTGTGTTTTAACACGCGCGCGCCTATGGTGGGGATAAACATAATCGCCACAAAATAAGACAGCACGATACCGGATGCCACTGTCATGGCAAAAGCATTAAAAAACTTGCCTACTAGGCCACCCATAAAGGCAACGGGTATAAAAACCGCCAATAACATGGCTGATATTGCCAATAGTGAAAACGCAATTTCGTGCACACCTTCATAGGTGGCTTCAAATGCTTCCATCCCAAATTCCATCTTTTTGCTAATGTTCTCAATTACAACAATTGCATCGTCAATGAAGATCCCTATGGCCAGGGTGAGTCCAATTAAGGTTAGTTTGTTTAGGTCATAACCCATGTAATCAATAATCGCAAAGGTGCCAATGATCGAAGTGGGGATGGCCAGTGCAGAGACGATTGTCGCGGTTAGATTACGTAAAAACATAAAAACAATGACTATGGCCAATAGGGCACCAAAAACTAAGTCAAATTTTACCTGATCGACACTGTGTATTATTTTATCGGACTGGTCTTTGATTAAATTGATTTGGTAATCGTCACCTGCCAACGCTTTTAACTCGGGTAATAGTTTTTTGGCTTCGTCAATGATACCAATGACGTTAGTCCCTGATATTTTCATAATATTCAACATCACGCCGACTTGACCGTTATAAGAGGAGTAACTTTCTACATCACTTAGCCCATCAAACACTTTGGCAACATCTGACAAACGTAAACCGGGTTTAATTTCAATATTGGCCAATGATTCAATGTCTTTGGAATCACCTTGGAATTTAATAATCAGTTCTTGTTTGTCGTTAATACTCTTGCCTGAACTGGCTTTAAAGTTTTCACTACTAATTATATTTTGCAATTCAATGGCAGATAGTTTGTATTTATTGAGTAGATAGGGATCGACTAATATGCGAATTTCTCGGTCTTGGTAGCCATCAATATCCACGTCTCCTACATTCGGGATACGTTGCAACTTAGGTTTGATTTTTTCATCCACTAGTTGCATCAGTGCAGACATATCGCCTGTCTTGCTGACTACAAATACACTAATAGCTTCGCCTGCCGTGCTAATTTTTTGCACCAAAGGAGCAAGTGCGTTATCGGGTAAAATCACACCACCAATTTTATCTCGCACATCGTTAGCAGCCTCGTTGATGTCAATTTTTAAATCAAATCTGACGATGACATAACTCATACCTTCGTAGCTGGTTGAGTCCAACTTATCTATGCCGTTGATACCCGAAACGGCTTCTTCGATTTTATCGGTAATTTTAGACTCAACCGTTTTCGCATCTGCGCCGGGGTAAACCGTTTTAATCGTGACTATTGGGAAGTCAACGTTAGGAAAAAGTGCCAAAGGCATTGAGGTGTATGACTTAATACCAAATATAATTAGCGCCATTACGGCCATAAGTATGGTGATAGGGCGATTGATTGCAAATTTATACATAAGGCTATTCTTGACTTTCTTTTAGTGGATTATTTCTGTAATCCGAAGTGATTATTGTTCCTTCGCCAAATAAACCCACTTTTAAATCTTTGGCAATAACCTGTAAGGCAATTTTTCTGTTATCACTATTTGCCTCGGGGTATATCCGATAAATTTTGCTCTTATACTGTCTATCATCACCATCAACTTTATATAAAAAGGGATCGCCAATTTTGACATCGCTGTTATATTTTTGATCAAACTCAACAACCAATATTCGGGCACGTTCACTCTGAATGTTAAATGCCGTTTTTAGCATTTGCCCACTCACCACATCGCCTAATTCAATCATCCTTTTGGTAATGACTCCGTCAAATGGCGCTCTTAATATTGTTTTGTTGTAAATGGTTTTCTCTAATGCAATTTTGGCTTTAATAGCCTCGTAAGCCATGGCATATTTCTCGAGAAGGGCCTTATCAATGAGGTTTTTTTTGTACAGATCTTTGTGTCTTTCATGGTCTAAAATTGCGTATTTTAACGTCACTTGGGATGCATTGTTTGTGGCAACTAAATCGTCGTTGGCTAATGTGGCTAGTATCTGGCCTTTTTTAACCACACTCATAATATCGACATGAAGCTCTTCCACAATACCACTGTAATTAAACGCTAAGCTGGCACCTTGTTTGGCATGTACTGTAAACGTCGCATATATTTCTTTAGCCTGTACTTGGGTTATACAAAACATCATTGCTAACACTATAATTTTCTTCATTTTTTTATCTCTATCAAATCAAATAGGGTATCTATATAGTCCTTAAACTCTTGCTTCAGGTCTTGGCCCTCTGCCCAAGCAATAACCATGTAACCTCTCTCTGCTTTCATTAATCCATCTGTTAATTGTCTAGCAACATCTTTGATCTCACCTTTTTTGATCCCTTGGTCGATAATGTCATCTAGGATTTCTCTAATAAAACTTGAACACTCTCTATTGAATTCGAGCATAGGGCAGGATTTGGTAGACAAGGTTACGCTTAGGTATTCTCTGTATACGTCTAGGTGTTTTTCATAAGGCTTATGTTCCGATAAGAAAAAATCGAACAGGTAGAGTACTTTTTGCTTAGTCGAAGTCATTTTATCGCTTTGACCTAGCAAATTAGCTTGGTGCTCTTCAATGAACTTGCGAATGATTTCAAAGACTATTTCTTCTTTGTTACTGAAATAATCATAAACCGTTCCTTTACCAATGCCTGCAGTTTTAGCAATCTCGGTAATAGTTAGGTTTTTAATGCCTTTTTCCAATAAAAGCTCATTACAAGCACCCGCTATGTCTCGTCTTTTTTTGTCTTTATCTACTATTATCGCCATCTGTATCCGCAAAGTCTTAGAACGTCATTATGAATGACCGACAGTCGGTCATTCATAATAAGACTAATTGATACCAGTCAAAAAACATAGGTTTATTTACTGATTTTTCTTCTGAAAAGGCTAAGCAGCAAGGTCATTCTTACTGCTTAATTTGGATTTGGGGCTTACAAACAAAGCGTAAAACGATTCAGTTTATGCCATCAAACTCAGTGATAAAAATGTTTCCTTGATTATTACCTTGCTCGCTTAATACGATATGTCTTTCATCGGGAGAAACCGACATCACTTCACCTACGGCTACATTAACTGACTCAAGTACTTTTTGCTGGGATTGGGTGGCAAAATCGTAAACCCATAATTGTTTGTTTTTTTCTGGGTGAATGTAATAAAGTTTTCTATTCCTAATTTCCCAAAAGGTAGAAAATGATTTTGGATAATTGGCAATCAGCAAGCTACTTTGTTGTGACTCCACTGAATATTTATAAAGTCCCTTTTGATGAGTAAGGGAGTAAATATAGGTCTGATCATCCACGGCTCTCACTCTAGAAACTGCATCCATATTCAGTTGGACCTGAGTTCCTCCATCTAGAAAAGAGATGGCATGTGACACTTGGCCTGCATGTTTGGTTATCGCCAATATGTTTTGCTCTGTGCTGTATATGCAGTTAGTGATAGGCGTATCGTCGACTTGTACTTGCTTGAAAAAACCAGTTTCTACTATGAGTTCAAAACATTGATAACCTTGCTCGCCCATTGCGCTAATCAGTAACTTTTCTCCAGATGGAGACCAATAGGGCGAGAACAAACTTTTATCTGGAATAGACAAAGCTAAACGTTGTTGTTGTAGAGCGAAGTCGTAAAACCAAATAGAGCTGTATCCGTGTTTATTAGTAGCAAAGGCAATTGATTTCCCATCTGGAGCATATGCAGGGTGATTGTCATATTTAGGAGAGGTCACAATAGAAGACTTGGCACCAGTTTTTATGTCGTGTAGCCACAAATTTGCTTGATAACGGACTTCTTGATACGCAAACACCTTGCCATCGTCACTTAACATTGGATGTTGACCATCTTTGGCCCCAAGGTTTTCAATCTGTTGATTACTTAGATTGACTAACCATAAATTTTTATCACCTCTAACATTACTATCAAACAACAAAGAGCGACTGTCGGCACTCCATTGATGTCCCATTTTTCGACTTTTGTCATGGGTTATTTGTTTGGCTGAGTTGGGGTCGTCGAAGGTTTGAATATAAATATTTTGGATTGATCCTGTTCCCCGCTGAAAACTTAAAAATTGCCCATTTGGGGAAATTCTAGGACGGGTATCAAACAGGTCTGGATCGGACTTGGTGGTAAGTTGCTTGGAAGATTTTGTACTGAGGTTATATAACCATATGGACGTTGATAACTGGTTGTTGTTACTTTTTACAAATACAAACCCATCGCCCTCTTTAGTCCATTCTAAGACACCTGAAGGGTTGGGTAACGCACAGTCAGAGATTGCTTGTTTACTCAGCTCAGGCAAAGAAAAAAGCACGACTTTGCAGCCTTCATTTGCGTATTCAATAGCTAGTAATTGGTCTTCTTTGGGCGATAACACGGGGGAGAGTAGATTAGCGTTTGGCGCTGATAGATGGAATTTTTCTGCACCGTTTAAAGCAACTACTTTTACCACATAGGTTTCATTTTCTTTAATGGAATAGGTAAGTGACCTGCCAGTTGAAGACAAATCTGGCTGAATTTCTATTTTAGCTTCCGCAGTGAATCTTACACTCTGAGCAATGACATGTCGCCAGTCTATTTTGGCTTCTTCTGTATTTTGTTGGAACCACCAAAATGCCGCTAAAACAAGTAACAATGTGGCTGCTGCACAAAGGGCCAAGGTTAGTTTGTTGGAGTGTTTTGTTGCTGGTTCTATTTCAGCAATAAAGCGATATCCACGGCGTGGAATGGTTTCAATATAACTAGGTGCTTGGCTTTTATCTCCCAAAATTGAGCGCAATTCAGCAATACACCGAGCCAAGGCATCGTCATTGACTACTTTACCCGACCATAACGCTTCGATGATCTCTTGGCGCTCAACCAATTGTCCAGCCTGACTGGTTAACAGAAGTAATAATTTGCTCAGTCTTGGAGGTAGTTTATGCACTACATCTTGACGCTTTAGATAACCATCGCGATGACTGAATTGCCAGTCCTTGAAGACCACCACGGATTCTCGATTGATGACTGTTTTCTCTTATTAATTAGATAATTACCGCAGTATATAGACAAAAGGAGGTTTTGAGGAGGGGAATAAGGAGCATTTGGGAATGCATAAATAAGACAAAACGCCGTAGCGTAATGTTGATGCAAACAACCTTAAAACGGAAACCAAAATGAAAAAGATAAACCCTCTCATTCTATGTATTTTAACTTTGTCGTTTCTCAGTACTGGTCGAGCCTATTCTCAGCAAATTGGCGATACCACTTGTGGGTCACTATTACTGGTGAGTAGCTGGTTCAATAATAATGTAAAAATCTACGATGGATGTAGTGGCAACTTTATTCGTAACTTAGACGATGCAGGAAGGCTTAATGGGCCACAAGCCATCCTAGAATTGCCGGATGGCGATGTACTGGTTGTTAGTGAAGGTAACAACGAACTAGTGCGTTATGATCGTGAAACCCTTTCTACCGGTACGCCAGTATTAAGTGGTTTTGTCGAGAAACCAGTGGGGGCGATTCTAGATGGAGACAATCAACTTTATGTTGTCAGTTATCAAGAAAACTCTGTACTGAAAGTGGATACGCAAACGTGGCAAGTCGCCGATACTATTTTAGCTGCGAATAATGGCTTAGTAAGGGAAGCTGATGCGGGCATTGCTCTTGAAGGTGATATTGTATATATCCCAGGTTATGACAGTGACAATGTTATTACCCTCAATGTTGCTAGCAAGGTAACGAATACATTGGTCAGTGCTGGTACTGGTGGTCTAGATGCGGCAAGAGGCATATTGATTGTTGATGATTCACTTTATGTCACTTCCGAACGCAGTAATCAAATTTTGGTGTTTAATAAAACGTCAGGGGCTTTTATTAGAAGTTTTGGCAGAGAAACTCGTCCTGCAAGCATAGTGCAAGATGGTGAATCGCATTTGTTGTTTAGCACCCGAGATGCTGTATACCGCGCAGCGATTGATGGTAGTAGCAAAGAAACTCTAGTTACTAAAGGTGCAGGGGGACTGAATGGCGCTACTTTTGTATACCGATTAAACAAAAATAATTTTGCTCTGGATAGTGATGAAGACGGATTGTCTGATGAAGATGAAATCAATCTACATTTTACTGATCCCACTTTATTTGATAGTGACCAAGATGGCCTTTCTGATGGCAAAGAAGTATTGGAAACAGGCAGTAACCCAAACCTAACTGATACAGATGCAGATGGCATGCCTGATGGGTTTGAAGACCAATATTCATTACTTATTTTACAAAACGACAGTGACGGCGATAAAGATTCAGATGGTTTGAGTAACCTACTGGAATTTCAAACTGGTACCAATCCAGCAAATGCAGACACAGACGGCGATGGTTTGAATGATAGCGTTGATGCTATGCCCCTTACTCCTAGCGCCATTCCGGCACTTTCTGGTGTGCCTGATGAACAAATAGAGCAGGGTGTTGAATATAGTTTTACTCCCACATTAGATTATCCAGGCGATGTAACCACTGTTCAGTTCAGCATTGAAAACAAGCCAGGTTGGGCCAGTTTTTCAGAACAAAATGGTCTTCTTTTAGGCGAGCCGAAAAATGAAGATGTGGGTAAGGTATCAAACATAGTCATAAGTGCTTCAAATGGTTTTACCACTGATTCACTTGATCCTTTTAATATAGAGGTGATTAATGTGAACGACCCACCTATTTTACTTGAGGCAGTCACAATAAATGGAGGTTCAGTATTAACTAGCACTGCGATTAGTACCGATTTGAATAGTTATTTTGACGATCCTGACACTGGCGACAGTTTGACTTTTACCGTAGCAGATTTGCCTGACGGCCTAACATTGTCAGATCAAGGAGTGATTGCTGGCAACGTCTCCACAGTGGGGCAATTCACTATTGTCATTACTGTTACAGATAATGCAGGCGCAAGCATTAATGCCAACGCCAGTTTAAAAGTAACGGCTCCAAGTTCTCCTAATGCTCCTGTTAGTCAATCATCTGGTGGTGGGGCGTTGCCTATTTATGGACTGTTATTATTACTTGGGGCTATTTGCTTTAAAAACAAAAAGTTGATCTGGTCACGACATTCTCGATAACTATTTTTTCTTAGTTTTAAAAAGCGCCATACTTGTATGCCGCTTTTTAGATAGTAGTTTAACCATCATTTTTTCATCGTATCTGGATACTTCATGCGTCTAATTTTAATTACATTTATAACCTTTCTTTTGTTTTCAAATTCAGTACAAGCAGATTACGATAATGTGTGGCTTGAATTAAGTCATTCGCTGTCAAGCACTGGGGTTAATTTAAAAGCCGTCGAAGGGAATTTTAATTGGGCGATTGAAGGAGCTGTTTATTACTCGCCTATATTTACTTTATATGAAGATCGAGACACGCAACAAACTAAATCCACAACATTTACCACTTTAGGTGTAACTAAAAATTGGAGTTCAATCGGTAATTGGGGGTATTTAGATCTAGGAGTAGGTCTTGGAATAGGTAAAGGTACTTGGGTAACAAATTGTGAAAAAGGCAGTCACTCGGGGTTATTTGGAAGTACAGAACTTTGTAACATTCATAATGGAATTAGGGTAGGGGTGCCGTTACATGCCTCAGCCGTTTTCGGAAAATATTTTGGAATAGGTATCAGTGCCAAAGCATTTATTAGTTCAGGGCAGTCACATGCAAATCTAATGGTCACTTTTCCATTTGGTGATTTCACAAAATAGTTATTTTCATTATTTAAATTAGCCATTGGCTATGTTTTTGTAAACTGTTGCAATACTGTATGCAATTACAGTTATTAAGGAGGTGGTCTATGATCCCAGCACAGTTTACAAAGTTTTTAGAGCAATTTAATGGCCTCACT
>NZ_CAJWCF010000115.1 GCF_913020055.1 uncultured Paraglaciecola sp.
TAGATATTGCTATTGCATCATTGGCAAATAATGCACCACCTGCAACAGCTTGAAACCTTAAACTTGCATCTGCTGCAAAGCTTACTGAACTAACTCCGAGAGCATTGTTTAGATTTGAACTATGATGTATCACACTTGTATTTCGGACTTTCCGTAAATGAGATAATTTACTCAATGACCCAGCCCCTCCAAACGCCGCAGAACCTATATCTACAGTGTAAAAGACTGCTGTCCCAGCAGTGTCTCCAAATAGCCCTGAATAAACATTTCTAGCCCAATTGGAATCAGTCCAACCAGCCCCCTGAGCAATATTTGCAACACCTTGAGCGGCAATAATTAAACCAGGTGCACACCCGACTAGAGTTGATAAACACAAGCCAACACCCCCAGCTACTTGACCAGCTCCACCAATAACTTGTAATGTAGGTGCAGCGGAATCTAAACCGTCAAAGAATCTATCTGAGAAGCTTTTCTCTTCAGCCTGGTCATGCATTTCATCATTAAACGCCCTAGAAAACGCTCCCGTTACAGCACCATTGGCAAACTTACCACCACTAACAGCAGAAGCCGTACCGCCTACAACAGCCGCAGCTATTACACGTCTAATTCTATTACCAGCATCCGACCAAGCAGCTTTTGCAGCCCCATTAATTTTCCCACCTATACTATCAATAGCTTTTGAAAATGCCTGTGTAACGCCAGCCGCCGCAAACCCATGCCCAAACTTGCCTCCCTGTAGGACACTCATCACACCACCAACTGTCCCATGAGCTGCAACTTTGGCGAAGTACGCGCCACTTCCAAAATCACCACCCGCAAATGCAGTACCGACACCATAAAACGCAGCGGCGCTGAATGCCCCAGTTAAAGCTCCTTTGAGAATATTCCCCCCATTTACTGCGGCACCTACCCCTCCTACAATTGCACCTAGCCCTGTAGCGCCCCAAAACGAAGTGACAAAGGTGCTTGCTGCTCCATTAGTTGCTACTATTAATATTGCACCAACAATAAGCCCTGCAAATTTCTTAAGCTTACTAAAGAAGTAACCACTCGGATCGGTATAACTCAACGGGTTATTCAACACATAAGAATAACGGTTATAGCTCTGCGAATTACTAGGTGCCTGAATATGTGGATCAGCCTGCAAAAACCTCCCCAACGTTGGATCATAAATCCGACCATTCATATGAATTAATCGTATGGGTAATTAGATGCAAAAAGCTCCGAGAACGGAGACTTTCACCTCAATATTACAAATGATCCAAACTAAATTATTTTCTCAAATGCTCTCAGCTTTGAAACAAATCTAGGTAATTGTTGACGCAATAAACAGTCGAGATAGTCATCTACTGACATAGGTGGTCTTTTGAGAGCCCCTCGTTGTTTTTGTGCTGCTTGAATTGCTGCACTTGGACTAAGTTCAAACATATCAGACAAAAACGTATCTGGGTGTATTGCTGAGAGTTCATAAGTAACTAGCTTGTTGTCGGGAAAGTCTTTTAGATTAAAAGTGATAATGCCTTCAGCTTGTCCTTTAATAGCTGCCGCTACAACATGCCTGTCATCTAAATCCGGCAGTTCAATACTTTCCACAAGAGAATCGTAACCTTCAACTAAACAATCAGGCATGTGAGCATCCATCAGTTGTCGGGTTCTCTCCAACTTTCTTCTGTCCAAACTAGGATTGTTCTTTATTAAATTTCTTATCCACTCATCATGAATTTGATCAGTCCAGCGAGCTCGATACAAACCTGTTTGCGCAAGATAAAGTAAGTAGCTTCGTAATGGTGCTGGATACATCACACATGCATCCAGAATAACCGTGTAAGTTGCCATTTAAGTTTTAATATCCCAATTCTAGTTCCTGATCGAGAGCGGTTAATTCATCCAAAGAGGCTAGGCGTTTTTCGTCCATATCCTGCTTAAATTTCATTACATCAACAAAGGCTACTTTACGGCGATTACCTTTTCTTGAATGCATAATATCACCTGCATCCAATAATTTAATAAAGGTCGGGCGGGACATATTCAAAATGTCAGCTGCTTCTTGCGTAGTCAGTTCAGCATGAATAGGCGTAATATTCACACTATTGCCTTGGCCAAGCTGTGTTAACAGCTCAATCATAAGTTTTATTGCGCTAGCAGGAAGCTGTAGCTGATGGTTTTCACCATCTTTTCCCACTACATTAATTTGTTGTACATCTCCATTCGCTTCCATGACCGCAGAAAGCTCTTGGCTGCTTAATTTTGCCAAAGCAATCTCTTCAGCACTTGGCAAAGAACGTACATTTAACATTGTCATTTTATTCGCCACTTAGTTGTTGTTTAATTGTTTAATTGTTTAATTGTTTAAAAAGTCTGATCTATGTATTCACGATTACAATAGCTTTATCAACCATTATTCGCAATATTCGCAATCATGTCAAGTTATTCGCATTATTCGAAATAAATTTCAGGCTTCCTAAACGAAGCCTGCCTACTCATATCAGTGCGGCTGGATGGGTGTTACCATAAACCTCCCTTAATTTTACCATGCTCACATGTACATAGATTTGTGTTGTTGATAAATCAGCATGCCCTAAAAACTCTTGAACATGCCGAATATCCGCACCTCTATCGACCATATGGGTAGCTGCTGCATGGCGATATTGATTGCACGCCCCACCTTTACGTATATCTGCTAACTTGATGTATTTGGCGACTAACTCTGACAATTGTGTAGGTCTAAAAGCTTTGCCGTTATTCGCCAAGAACAGTGTTTTACCTGAGTGCTTATTGGCTAACTTAGGTCTAATTTTTTTCAGGTATTGGTAAATCATAAAACAACCCTGTTTTGCAAAAGGAACATATCGGTCTTTGTCTCCTTTACCTTGGTATACCCGTAATTGATGTTGCTCAAAATCAATGTCGTCTACCGTCAATTCACCCAGTTCAAATCGACGAATACCTGATGCGTAGTAAGTTTCCATAATCGCCCTATCTCGAATGCCTGTTTTCCCATAAAGCGAGGCTTGATTAAGTACTTTCTGCACTTCGCTTTCGCTTAAAACTGGCTTGGGTAGTCGTCTGCCTAACGTTGGCAATTCAAACTTTTCGAAATGATTGTTGGGAATAATGTCTTTAATGAACAAGGCACGTAAAAACACCCTTACAGCGGTTAGGCGATTCCGGCGTGTGCCTTTACTCAAAGGCCCATCATTTTGTGGTTTACGGTACTTATTGAGATACTGCTGATAACTATCTAATACATCAACACTGACGTTTAACACATTGTCGATTTTTACTAGACAACACCACTGTTCAAACAGCGCTAAGTTAAATGCCTTACCTTTGACCGTTTTCTCACTTTGGTCTTTGGCTCTGCAATATTGAAGGTAATAGGCAACGCAACTATCAATCTTGCGGGTATCAGGTTTAATCAACATACTGACCTCCTAACTCTGACAATGTAAACTGCATCAATTCGGTATATACATCTTGTCGATACCAATAGATGGCGTTTGGTGCATTTCGCCTTACTCGTTTGCCAAGCTTTACCCCACACGCTGATATAACATCACCTCTATCATTAAAAACGGGTTCAACCACACAACCTCGAAGCAATTCATGTCCCGTTTCTTTGATTAAACCTAATCTTCGCATGCTGCCTCTAAACGCCGCCCCATCAGAAGTAACAGAACGATCAATGTTGCGGTTAAGCGTACGGTCACAGTAGCCAAACTTCCCCGTTACAATAAGCGTTTCAGTCAAACCAGACGCTACCAACTGTTGGTAAACCCTTGTATTACTCACAAGCTGTTGATGGTAATAATCAAATAGTTGATGTAGAAAAATATCATCGACATTCACTTCAACCATCATGGTTTCGAATTCAGGAACAAAAAAATCATCCATTTTTAGCCCCTTCACTTTGAAACGTATGTTTCTTCTTGAGAGCCGCACCTTTCCTACGGCGATATGAATCAGTATCCCAATCCAACATGATTGCATACGACACAATTCTATCTAACACCGAATCTGCAACTACCTTATCTTGAAAAGCATCATGCCAAACATCAGTCGGATATTGAGAGGTAATAATTAAAGATGAGTTTTGATCTCGCATTTCAATGAATTCAAATAGCAAATGACGCTCTTCACTCGATAAATGCTGAATACCCCAATCATCAATAAGTAACACTCTGACTCTCGCAAGTTGCCTACGCAACTTCGTGAGTTCCTCATTTCCGGCCCGCTCAGCCATTTTTAAACGACGAATAAGTGCAGGAAAATGAATATACAAGGCGGTATAGCCTTGTTCGATGACAGATTGAACCAAAGCGCATGCTAAGTGTGTTTTACCAGCCCCTGTTGGGCCTGCAATAATAATGTGCTGAAAATTCGCTATCCAATGGCACTTGGCTAGCTGAGTAAGTACCGAAAAATCAACGGCTCGATGGCTTTCCTCTTTAAAGTCCTCCAACGTAGCACTATTCCAGCGCAACTTAGCGGACTTCCTTAATCGACCCACTTTTAGCATATGGTCACTATCTATCTGTAGTTGCAACGCAGCGCGAAAACACTCATATATATCGATAGTATCGACTGACTGGGCTATATGATCTATAAATGCTCGGTACATTGGCATCAATCTCTTTTGCTCACAAAGCTCCTTGATGTTTGTAAGTACGACGTCATTACTAATTGCTGCCATAGTATTGCGCTCCCCTGATATTTTTATGTTTAGGCAAAACTAAGGTGGTTTGCGTTTCGTCATTATCTGAATGTATATCTGTTTGCAACACCATCTCAAATTCCTGAACCTGCGTAATGACATGTCTATCCGCATATTTGCAAGCACTTATGAACGCGTCATCTTCATAGCGCTTATAAAGCTTCTGAATAAAAATACAGGCTTTGCCAGCTGGGCGAGAGTTATCGGAATTCACTCTCTCATATTGCCGTTCCACCAAATTGGCAACACTCTTATCAATTGCATTTGCCCAATCCATAAAGTGTGTTTTATTTTTATGAGATTGCGCAAGGTGAGTAGGTGATTTATGAATATCAAGCATACTCTTTTGGTTAATACCCGAGAGTATGTCGTGTGTCGCAATCACATCATATTCGTGAATAACCTGTAGCTTATCTTCGGTGACTTCTATGGTCACTTTTAAGTTTCGCTGCTGATAAGGAATACTGTATTGATTGTTTGCATATGTCACAGTACAGGCAGCTGAGGCAATTTGTGTAAAGCGCTTATCAAATGGTTGGTAAACATGTGTTGGCAGAGTTTTAGAGGCAGGTTTTTCATGCTCATTAAATAATGCGTTACGCGACACTTTGATTTTTTGCAATGGTTCATCATTAAGCTTCTCTATCTCAGATAACAAGTGCACATTAACCTGTTCAATAGACGTAAAATGTAGTTTACGCATGGGCACCAACACTCTATTTGATATATGTTGAACGCCTTTTCAGCCTTTGCATTTTGCCTTGGGCTCCCTATTTGGGAAGTATCCACCATTAAGTCGTAGTGCCACGCCATGCATTGTGCTTGCTCGGTTAGTGTTGCCACTAATCCAGATTTTTTAACCATTTCACCATTGTCAAATTGCACAACACATGGGCATACATCGAAGTGCGTGAAGGCTTTTGCAAAGCCCCTAACCCAATCATTAGTGGTATGCCTTTTACTTGCAACGGCGAACATGCGATTTGAATATCCCCACACAGCAACAAACACATCTAACAACTCGGGCTTTTGTGGGGACTCAGGATAGTAAATAAGCTTAATACCCGCATAGTCTGCGCAAAGCACTTCACCAGGCTCATATTCGAACAAGTACTCAAGTTTTGATTGTTTGATTTCTTGTCGCACTAAGAAATAAAAATGCGAAATACTTAATGCTGTTGATGGGTCTTGTGCGCGGTAGCTCAAATAAATGGTTTTTATTTTAAGCCCTAATTTTTTCGGCCGCTTTGCTGCTTCATTGATAATTAATGCAATAGGCGGCCTGCGTTTAGGCATCATTTTGTTTATCATTTTAGGATAAAACAAGCGCATAAGGTCACTGTCAGATAGGTCAAGCAAACCGATATCAGGAGAATCTTTACATATTGCTAGCAACCTAGATGCAGTTCGGTTGACGGTTTGATGTGAGCAACCAATAAATTCGCCAATTTTGCGGCTCGATATTGAAGCGAGCAGTACACGTTTGTTTAGCAGGTCATTTTTACAACCTGCTTGAACTGTTTTTTCTCTTAGGCGCTCTAATACGCGCACTAAATTTCTAAAATTTTGTGGATTAATCATAATCTACCTTTGTGTTATTAAATAAAACAAAGGCGCAGGTAAACAAACGAAATTTTGACAAATCAAAAAAATCGTCTATTCTGTATACATCGGTCTCAAATTCGATGTTTACTTAGAGCCCTGCGGTCGCCAAACTTAGCAGGGTTTTCTGTTTCTGCGCCACCTTAAATTTTCTTTTCGATAAAACCTCCTGAATCAATGTTATTTATTTTTTGTGTCGCCAGCCATTTAGCCACGTCACGAGAAAGTGCAAATTTTCCTCGGCGATTTTCTATGTTGAATACTTCAACTGGCATCGTATTCCTTGAGCAAGCCTGTCTGAAAGCATGCGCACTTGGAAAACCTAGTGCGGTGTATAACTTAGTACCAAATAAAAGCGGACCGATATCACGATAAAGCTCCCGTTCAATATAGTTGGCCAATTCTTCA
Source organism: uncultured Paraglaciecola sp. (assembly GCF_913020055.1). Taxonomy (GTDB): domain Bacteria; phylum Pseudomonadota; class Gammaproteobacteria; order Enterobacterales; family Alteromonadaceae; genus Paraglaciecola. The sequence goes on from NZ_CAJWCF010000115.1 coordinate 6,725, forward strand.
ATATCATCGTTTGTCATCAACACGCTCTGTTACGCAAAAAAGTATTACTACTCTTATAACCAATTTTTTCAGATTGGCAATGTGTCACGCTTCGTTACGCATTACTCACGGATTTTGCTATATTTGGTGATGAAATATGGCTAAGTACGTTGTTAACATTAGTTAATTATAATCTGGCGTTACTTCTAACTAGTGTAAATCCGTTAAAAAATCATCGATAACCACAGGAGAAAACGGTGAAAATAAGTATAAAAATTCTACTTATTTATTATTTTGCATAAATTAGCTAAATTTTGACCGACTATCCGCATCCCAAGAACATTCGGCACTTGGCAACGCTGACTACTTATTCCTATGCGTGTGAAAAAGTAAATATCGAGTTCAACGGAAATCAGATGTGTGCGTATTTTTCTCCCGCGCCACAAAGCCGGTCAGGTCTTTTCAATAAGCATATGAATGGCATGAGGCCATCACTTGATACCTTAAATAACATTGATGCAGTAGCCAAAGGTACCTTAATGGTTTTTTACTCACCAATCTGGGACGCAATGCAAGCGCTTGAACAAAACAATATCGACACCTTTGCTACTTTAGAAAAACAAGATATCGATGTGCTTACTCTACTGTTTGAATCTGAGCGTGATTACGATAGAGCGTTTATTTTCAAACCGATAACTACAAAAACAATATTGGATTTGAGACGTCTTTCAACAGAGAGCGCGCTTGCAGCCCTGATAATGCTTCGCCAAGAAAAAAGAACAACCCAACAGCTTCCTTACATACCAAAGGTTTTCTTAGACGAAGTAATTTACTTGTTTCTTATTAATCTGCTGGCGTGTGATGTAATCCCTTACACATGTTATGCAAAATATTGCTTTAAATTTCTAAGTGATACATTTAATAGGGAATCTACAATCTTTGCCAAAAAACCATTTCAAGAAACATTAGTTCGCGAAAATGTAATAAAACGCCGAGAGGAAAAAAGCCTATTAACAAAATTCAGACGCTCTTGGACTGATGAAGAGTATATGATTTTGCTAAATCGGATGGACGAGGGCCATCGCAAACTTATTGAGGCTGAGCTTGCAGTTATTCGAGATAAGTACAGCGAATTCAATGCGTTTGAACTGAGCAAGGTTAAGTCACAAGGACTTTACTGGGCACTAGCTAAAATTAACCGTATCAGCCCAGAGATCGATAGATTTAAATTACATTCAGATGGCGAAAAATTCATTCTTCAAAAGCTTTGGAGTTAAAAATATATTGTGAATTCAGTATACTTACAAACCTTAACTGGTCCAAATCAATCAACAAGCTGGTCCAATCAAATAATTAACATGTTCCTATCAAATATTGGTAACAGTCCATTTAACCGTACTTAGCAAATACTACTTATTGATGTTTTAACATTTCTTTCTTAAAAAATGCACCCTGCTGAGTGGGTGTAAAGTCCCAGTCGCTGATCATAGTGGGTGACCAATCCGGATCAAATACCCATGCTACCCACGAGATATTTCTATTTTGCATAAATTCAATAATATGCGGGCCATAAGAACCGTCGTTTATTACCGGGATATGCGCCCCTTTACCGTCGGCTTTTACCCAACCTAGTTCCGTCGCTATTATTGGATAGTCTTTGGCTGCAAATCCCCATACCTCATCCCATAAGGTAAAAAAGTTCTGTTTGGATTTGACCTTAGGTTTGGCTTTTTGTGGATAAGGATGAGCTGTGTAGGCGATTCCTTGTCGGTTAATAGGGTTTTGTTGGATTGGGCGCAAATCATATGCCCAGTTAAACCCAGCGACTAATGGAATGACATTTTTATCATGGGCATAAATAATATCGATTAATTGTTCATTGAACGCTTTCCATTCTAGCCAATTGGCTTTACCGGCTCGGCCACCTTGATCAGTTGGTTCATTAAACAGTTAATACACTGCCACTGTTGAAACGCCAGCATATCGAAACGCAATGTCTTCCCAGAAAGTCCGAGTTTCTTTCATCGTGGTGTCGTACATTGAGTGTTGGAACAACTCTACTGGCAAATAACCAATAGAATGCCAATCGATGATGATGTACATTTTTTGTGCATTTGCCCAAGTAATTGCTTGATCAATTAACTCAAAGTAGGCGTCTTTGCCATTGCCTTGCCAAGAGACTGGATGAATAGGTAAACGCACCACATTGGCACCCCAGGCTTTTAATTCTTTAAAAAGCACTGCTGACCATTGACCTTCGCGCAACAGTTTATCTGGGTCGGCAATGTTTACGCCTCTAAAAATAATCTGTTTACCCGACTCATCAACTAACTTGTTGCCTTGCACCGACACAAAGTCCAATTTGTTAGTTAATTGACTACTGTCAAATTGAGAAGGGTAGGGATTATCCCACCAACTTTTTTCACTCTTCGATGCTGGGTCTGCTGCTACTGCTACATTTTGTATGCTAACAAACAGGGCCATTAAGATGGCACTAAACAATACTGCTTTCATATTTACTCCTAGTTAGAGAGAGTTGCTACAACATTATGCTGGTTTGGATAGGTCGCAGGATCGATAACATCGCCATCAATTTTTTGACCGTCAATTTCAAGTTGAATCTCGCCTTTACTCAAACCTAATGGGTTGCGTAATTCAATTTTATAGGTTGCCCCGCGGAACGTACGACTCATTGTGACTTTGTCCCAACTTGGCAAAATACAAGGCTCAATACGCAGACCAGCATATTCAGTGCGAATGCCTAAAATATACTGTGTTGCAGCGTAATAATTCCATGCAGCGGTGCCAGTTAACCATGAGTTTTTCGCTTCACCCGGGTTAGCTGAATCGGCGCCCGCAATCATTTGGCTATAAACGTAGGGTTCAGTTTTATGCAACTGATGTACGTCTTGTAAAAATGCCGGGGTAATTTTGCTGTAATACTCAAAGGCTTTTTCACCTCGACCTAACATGGCTTCTGAAATGGTGATCCAGGGGTTGTTATGGCAAAAAATACCGGCGTTTTCTTTATAACCTGGTGGGTAAGAAGTGATCTCACCTATGTACTTGTTATAACCGGTAAACGCTGGCTGATTAAGCATAATGCCGTAATCTGTTGATAAGTGTTTTTCAACTGACTCCATGGCTTGTAATGCTTTGCCATCATCAAAGCCTATGCCTGCCATGGCACAAAAACCCTGAGATTCGATAAAGATTTTACCTTCAACATTGTCATTGCTGCCTATTTTGTCGCCGTTGGCGTCATAAGCTCGCAAAAACCATTCACCGTCCCAGGCATGTTGTTTGATGGTTTCGCGCATTTTATCCACTTCAACCAAGCAACTTTTTGCTAGTTCGCCTTTTCCAATGCGATGACACAAATCTACAAACTCTTGGCCATACAATACAAATTGCCCTGCAATCATCACTGATTCGGCTACTTTAGAATCACCGCGCTGAGTGGTTTGATAAGACTCATTTGGATTTTCTGAGAAACAGTTTAAGTTAAGGCAATCGTTCCAGTCTGCACGGCCAATTAATGGCAATCCATGTGGTCCAAGATTATTGACTACATGATTAAATGCGCGTTCTAGGTGAGTGAAATGGCTGGCTGTGTTGTTCAAGTCACTGTCAAAAGGCACCACTTCGTCTAATATGCTGAAGTCACCTGTTTCTTTAATATAGTTGGCTGTAGATAACACCATCCACATAGGATCGTCATTAAAATTGCCACCAATATCAGCATTACCTTTTTTGGTTAATGGTTGATATTGGTGATAGGCCGAACCATCTTCTTTTTGCGTGGCAGACAAGTCTAAAATACGCTCTTTGACCTTTTCTGGCACCATATGCGCAAAACCAATGGTATCTTGATTTGAATCTCTGAATCCCATACCACGGCCGATACCTGATTCATAAAATGACGCACTGCGAGACAGGTTAAATGTCACCATGTTTTGATATTGATTCCAAATATTTACCGCTCGGTTGAATTTGTCATCGGGGGTTTGTACTTGAAATTTGTTTAGTAAATTATGCCAATAGTTATTTAGTTTATTTAACTCTTGGGTCACTTTCTCATCACTGTCAAAACGCTCACTTAACGCTTTAGCAGGGGCTTTATTGATCACATTAGGTGCAGCCCATTTTTGTTCAGGGTCGACTTCGCAATAACCTAAAGTGAATACCAAAGACTGGCTTTCACCAGGCGCTAGCTTCATTTTAAGGTGATGAGACGCTATAGGAGACCAGCCTCTTGCAATTGAATTGCTTGCTTGGCCCTTTTCTACGGCTAAAGGCCGATCAAAACCTCTGTATGGACCTAAGAAGCTTTCTCTATCGGTTTCAAAACCATCTAATTCACGGTTGACTGAATAGAAGGCATAGTGGTTGCGGCGTTCGCGGTATTCAGTTTTGTGATAAATGGTGCTGCCTTCAACTTCTACTTCACCGGTAGACAAATTACGTTGAAAATTGGCACCGTCATCCTCTGCATTCCATAAACACCATTCAATGAATGAGAAAACATCTACCGACTGTTCAGTATCATTATTATTGGTGACCACCAAACGATGTACTTCTGCTTTAGTATCAAGGGGAATAAAGCTGGTGACTTCTGTCGCAATGTTATTTTTGCTGGCATCAAAGCGGCTATATCCCATACCATGACGGCATGTATATTCATCTAGCTCAGTATTGACAGGGCGCCCAGTGGCTGACCAGTATTCACCATTACAACCTATATAGAAATAACGCCCACCATTGTCTAAAGGCACACTGTTATAGCGATAACGAGTCAATCGACGAAACTTAGGATCGCGATCAAAGCAGTAGCCGCCAGCGGTATTGGATATCAATCCATAAAAACCATCATTACCTAAATAGTTTATCCACGGAGTAGGGGTGTAAGGAGTTGTTATTACATACTCGTAATTTAGATCATCAAAATAACCAAATTTTTCATTGTTATTCGTTGTTTGTTTAGACATGGTTATTCATCTCTTTAGGTAATGGTTGATACAAATTTATTAAATACATAGATCGTCCTTGAATCATTCAGCTGCCGGGTCAGCGGCATTTCGACGACCGACTAATTCTTCGTTCATCTGTTTCTGTTTTTGTTCTGTGATGGGGTAAAACACCATGAGTGCGGCAGCTGCAAGACCAAATGCAGCTGGAATAAAGCTCATTAATAAGGTCATGCCAGGTAGTGACGCTTCTACCGTACTAGGGTCCATACCGTTATAACCATAACTAGCCAGTACCACTAACATCAGTGCGCCTGCAAATCCGCTACCTGTTTTTTGTACAAAAGTGCCAGCAGAATAAATTAAGCCAGTTGCCCGTCTGCCGTTACGCCATTCGTTGTAATCAGCAGAATCGCCAAGCATTGAGAAGAATAAGGTGGGCATCATGGCGGCAAAAAACTCAGCGCTACAACCAAGAATAAACATTTGCGTTACATCAGTTCCGGGTAGCCAATAAAAGCCAGTTGTCAGGATGCTGCTTAATAACAGGGCAATAATAAATAGGGTTTTTCTGCCTAGTTTATTGGCTAAATAACTGGTGCATAAAGCACCAAGAATAGACACCACCAACAGGACTACAAAATATTGTCCAACTAGTAATTCATCACCCACGTAATATTTAAAATAATACGCCACCACTCCGACTTTAATGCCGTTGAACATCATGGTTAGAAAGCCAATGCCGAGTAAAATTAACCATGGTTTGTTGGTGATAAGATCTAACATGTCTTGTTGAACACCAGATCCCGCTTTAGCAGAGCTTTTCTCATTCGCTTTAAGTAATCTGCGCACAAACCAAGTCATTACTGACATGACTACTACAAACAACACGCCTGTTTGCCAGTTTCGATAGTAGAAAAACAGAGTCATGACCATGAGAGGCAATAAGATAAAAGGTAGCTGTTTGCAAAGGTCGCGAAGTTCAGAACCGAGGCTTTTTTCAACTTTTTCAATAGGAACGACACGTTCTCTGGTAGAGGCAACTGAAATCACCATAAGCGCCATCAATAAACCGGCAAACACATACATTGTATATTGGTAACCTAGTGCATCATCTCCCTGTCCTAACATTTCTACTAGTTTAGGTAAGAACCCCATTACAAAAAGACCACCTAAAAAAGCGCCAGCAAAACGGAATCCAGACAGACTTGTGCGTTCTTTATCATCTTCTGTCATTACGCCCATCAAAGCAGAGTAGGGCACGTTGTTGACGGTGTAGGCTAACGTCAGGCCGATGTAGGTCACATAGGCATAGATTAATTTGCCATTAGGGGATAAATCAGGGGTGGTGAAACATAACACCATAAACAGGCATAAAAACGGAGTAGAC
>NZ_CAJWCF010000116.1 GCF_913020055.1 uncultured Paraglaciecola sp.
TAACACCTATCAAGGCGATAACTTAGCTGGAGACCAAAATATTATTTATGTAGGGCTTAACTACCGCCTTGGTGTGTTGGGTTGGTTTAGCCATGAAGCTATTCGCAACACTTCAACCGATCCATTGGATGCCTCAGGCAACTATGCGGTGTTAGACATGATTGCTGGTCTGCAGTGGGTACAAGACAATATCGAAGCCTTTGGTGGTGACCCCAGTAATGTCACAATATTTGGTGAGTCGGCTGGTGGCCGCGACGTATATGCATTAATCGGTAGCCCTATAGCGAAAGGCTTATTCAATAAGGCTATTTCGCAAAGTGGCTCAGCACTTACCGCAACACTAGAGCAAGCTGAAAACTTTGTTGACGATGATGTGCCTGGAATGGAGTTAAGTTCTAACGAGCTAATTAGCCGGGTGCTGGTTACTACCAACAGAGCGGGCGACCGCGATGATGCTATCGAGCTAATGGACCAAATGGGTAGCGGCGAAAAAGTAGGTTTTATGCGCGACCGCAGCGTTGAAGAAATTTTTGCCGCTATTGGCGACCCTGGTGGGTTTGGTATGTATGGCTCGCCGCAAAACATACGTGACGGTTACGTGCTGCCTAGTGTTTCATTATATGAGTTGTTTAAAAACAAAAATGCCTATAACAGCGTGCCAATGATATTGGGTTCTAATCGGGATGAAGCGAAATTGTTCTTTGCGCAAAATCCAAAATATGTATCTCAGTGGTTTGGCTTAATCCCTAAAATAAAAGACGAGCAAGTATATAACGCCGCAGCCGCCTACCATTCGGACCAATGGAAAGCCCTAGCGGTAGATGAACCTGCGGTGCTGCTAAGTAAAACTCAGGGCGATATATATGCTTATCGATTTGATTGGGACGAAGGGCCTGAAACTTTATTGGTAGACTTTAGTAAGTTGATTGGCGCGGGTCATGGTTTAGAAATAGCCTACATATTTGGTAGTTTTGACAGCGGCATTTCCATTCCTTTTTTGATAACTGAAGAGAATGAGCCTGGCCGCTTGGCTTTGTCTAACGCTATGATGAATTACTGGGGCGAGTTTGCTCGTACCGGCAATCCTGCTAAAGGTCAAAACAATAAACAAGTTGAATGGAAACCCTGGAATAACGATGCTGAGAAGACGCTAATTTTGGATACAGAAGCAGGCGGTGGTATTCGTAGCGAAGAAGATGTTGCTCAACTTTTAGACATAGGCGTTAAACGTGTGGTCATTGGTTCATTGGCAGTAAAAGAGCCAGAGTTAGTCAAAGGCTGGGTCACAAAATACGGTGCAGACGCCATAGTGTTAGCCTTAGACATCAACATTGACGAGTCTGGTAACAAGTTTATCGCTACCCATGGCTGGCAAGAAAACTCAGGTGTGTCGATTGAAGCCTTGCTTGAAGACTTTTTATCTGTGGGAGCCAAGCATGTGCTTTGCACCGACATCAGTCGTGACGGCACTTTGCAGGGAGCGAATCATCAACTTTACACCCAGATGACTAAACAATTTCCTACTGTAGGTTGGCAAGCCTCCGGTGGCATTGGTAATCTTAACGATATTGCAGTGCTCAAACCTACAAATGTCAGTGGGGTCATTTTAGGCCGTGCACTGTTGGAAGGTAAGTTCACAGTTAAACAGGCGATTGAATGTTGGAATACAGCAAATTAGTAACAGCAACATAGCGCAAACAAACTATTTAAAAACATAACAACTTAGGAAATTATCATGGCGGCTTTTGGTACAGTGTTCATGCCTCATATGGCGTTCACTAGCTTTGAAAATAATCAGTGGGATGAAGCAACAACCGTTGCATCTGACAGCATTCAATTACATCCCGGTGCCCATGTTTTACATTATTCCAGCACCTGCTTTGAAGGATTAAAAGCCTTCAAACATGCTGATGGCAGCATTCACGTATTCCGTATGGATCAAAATCTTAAGCGTTTTGATCAAAGCAGCCGTTTGTTGTCGTTGCCAGATATTGACCAAACTCAAGTGTCAAAGATGATTTTAGACATTGTTGAGCAATACAGTGCCGACATTCCAGAGCCTCCTGGATCTATGTACATCCGCCCGACTCACATCGGCACCGAAGCCGCCATTGGTAAAGCCGCTGCGCCTAGTACAAGTTCAATGTTGTATGTGTTGATTTCTCCAGTAGGTGACTACTTTGCCGGCGGCGCTAAGCCACTTAGAGTCTTACTCGACGAAACCGGCATGCGCTGCGCGCCACATATGGGCATGATTAAAAGTGGTGGCAACTATGCCAGTGCACTAGGTCCAATATTAGCCGCAAAACGCGACGTACAAGCCGACCAAATATTGTTTTGCCCAAATGGTGACGTACAAGAAACTGGCGCGGCTAACTTCTTATTGATTGACGGCAATGAAATCATTACCAAAGCACTGGATTCGACGTTTTTACATGGCGTTACGCGCGCATCAATTTTAACCTTAGCTGCAGACATGGGCATGAAGGTCACCGAGACCCAATTATCCGTTGATGAGTTATTAACAAGAGCAGCCAAACCAAATGTTGAAGCGGCTTTATCAGGCACTGCAGCCGTACTCACCTCTGTAGGCACACTTATCCATAATGGAAAAGAGCATGCTGTGGGTACAGGCGAACATGGCCCAATTACTCAAAAATTACGCCAAGCCTTGAATGATATTCAGTGGGGCAAAGCGCCAGATAAGCACAATTGGTTAACCGAAGTTAAATAAGGTTGTTATGTTAGCTAGACGTATTATTCCCTGCTTAGACGTAAAAGACGGAAAAGTAGTCAAAGGGGTTAAATTTCGCAATCACGAAATCATTGGCGACATTGTACCCTTGGCTCAGCAATATGCTGAACAAGGTGCTGACGAGTTAGTGTTTTATGACATCACCGCATCCAGTGATCAGAGAGTTGTAGATAAAAGCTGGGTAACCCGTATTGCACAAGTCATCGATATTCCCTTTTGTGTGGCGGGCGGGATTAAAACCATCGAAGAGGCTGGCAAAATATTAGAAATGGGTGCAGACAAAATATCGGTTAACTCCCCTGCTCTAGCCGATCCTGAATTGATCACCCGTTTACATGACACATTTGGTCAACAATGTGTGGTAGTCGGTATCGACAGTTTCTACAATGAAGAAACGGGTAAATACCAAGTGCACCAATATACAGGTGACGAGACCCGCACCCAAGTAACTGCTTGGCAAACCGCTGATTGGGTTAAAGAAGTGCAACAACGTGGTGCCGGTGAAATTGTACTTAATTGTATGAACCAAGATGGCGTACGTAAGGGTTACGATATCGACCAGCTGTCTGCAATCCGCAAAAATTGTTCAGTGCCTTTGATTGCTTCAGGTGGCGCCGGTGAAAGTGTGCACTTTAAAAACGTGTTTGAGCAAGCCGATGTAGATGGTGCGTTAGCCGCATCGGTATTCCATAAAGGCATTATTCCCATACCAGAATTAAAGGCTTATTTGCGCCAGCAAAATATAGCGATAAGAGATTAAAAGAGATGATAATAACCAAAAAAACGGCAGCAACACTGGCTTGGGATAAAATGGAAAACCTGATCCCTTGTATCGTGCAAAATGCAGTCAGCGGTAAAGTATTAATGCAAGGTTTTATGAACCAAGATGCATTAGATAAAACCTTAGAAACAGGTTTGGTGACTTTCTTCAGCCGTTCTAAACAGCGTTTATGGACAAAAGGTGAAGAGTCAGGCAACAGTCTCAATCTGGTCGAAATCACTAGCGACTGTGACGATGATTCGTTGTTAGCTTTAGTTAACCCAATCGGCCCCACATGCCATAAAGGCACTGAAACCTGTTGGGCAGACAGTCAGTCTGCTGACGCCAGTTTTATCGCTGAATTAGAAACGGTGATTGCCTCACGCAAAGGTGCAGATCCAGACTCAAGTTATACTGCTCACCTTTATAGCAAAGGCATTAAACGTATTGCACAAAAAGTTGGTGAAGAAGGTGTTGAAACCGCTCTAGCAGCTACGGTAAAAGATTTAGAAGAATTAAAAAATGAATCCGCTGATCTGTTGTATCACCTAATCGTATTACTCCAAGCCAGCGATTTGAACTTGTCTGATGTGGTCAAAGTATTGAAAGAGCGTCATAAAACTAGGTAAAACCCTCTATGGAAGACTTTATTCAGGTAACCGATGGAGTGTTAGACAAAGCACTCTGCCAACGTTTTATTCAGGTATTTGATCAGAGTCAAAATACTAAAGCGGGACAAACAGGCGGTGGTGTAGACACGGATAAAAAACGCAGTTTAGATGTCTCTATCAGCCAACATCCTGAATTTAAAGCTGAATACCAAGCCTTGCTGCCATTAATGTCGACTCAATTGATTCAGTACTTTGAAAAGTATTTTTTTGCCTTGATTGGCCCAATTGGATTAACCATTGCTGACCCTCAAACAGGAAAGCCAGTTAAGCTAACCCACGAAAATTTTGAACGTCTAGGCAAGCCCAACTTAGCCAACTTAGTTCGGTATTTATTTAGAATTGGCGACATTAACGCACAAAAATATAAAGCCCAGAGCGGCGGATATCCCTACTGGCATTCAGAAGTGTATCCACAAAAAGGGGAAAACGACGCATTACACAGAATTTTACTGTTTATGTTTTATCTAAATGATGTAGAGGAAGGGGGCAGTACAGATTTTCACTATCAAAATAAAAGCATTCAACCCAAAGCAGGCTCTATGGTGATTGCGCCCGCCTATTTCACTCACACCCACCGCGGTGCAGTTCCTATATCCAACGATAAATATATTCTAACTTCATGGGTCTTGTTTAATCAAGCCGAGAAAATTTATACTCCTTAGGTAATTTTCAGCCCAATAATTAAACCGACCGTTTTCCCATACTTCAAACAGCAATATCTCTTAGGTTATTAAAAACTGCCAGCTTAGGCTACTCATACATGATTGAAACTATTGCACTGCACCATCGCAATATGTCAGTTGGCTCATGTTGCCTCGCGGCATAAATCTAACAAAAAAAACGCCGCTATATTTAGAGGCGTCTTATTATTATCGATGATTATCACCTTGTTAGAAGTTAATCATGTTACTTTTGGGCGTCATCTAGTTAGTGATAACCGTGTCAATTACATGGATCACACCATTAGTAGTATAAATGTCGGTAGTTGTGACATTTGAACCTTGTACCTGCAAAGAAACTTGTTCTTGTTTGACTGTCCACCAGACGTCACTTAGACCTTGGCCCATCATGTCACCAGCCGCGCTATCACCTGCAAAGAAGTATAGTGGACGACCTAAATAACTGGCTTGCATTGAACCATCATCACGTTCAACCATGGAAAGTCCAGGAATGTTATCAACCTCTGCGTCAGTGACTAAAACTGGTGGCCAGTTTGTTGCGCAAGCATCGTTACATTCACTACCAGATGTACCTAAATCATTGTCAAAAACGTAAACAGTAAAGCCGTTTTGTGATGAATTCATACCACCAACCAACATTTCGTTAGATGCGTCGTAAGCTACTTCATCCGTTTCACCATTACTTACTTGAGTGAAGTTAACTAATGAGATACTCACGTTATCACCACCAGCCGTTTCGACCATAGCGCCATTAGCTGCATAGGCACCTAATGAATTAATTTCTGCCCCACCGATTACGTGTTTTAACAAAACGCTAGATAATGCATCAGTAGCAGCCAGAAGGCCGCTCAATACAGTTGCGTCAATTTTGGCAAAAGCAGCATTGGTTGGCGCAAAAACAGTAAATGTCGCGTTTTCGTCGGCTAGTGTTGAAACCAAGTCAGCGGCTGTTAATGCTGCAACTAACGTAGAGAAATCAGGGTTAGCAACAGCCACATCAACAATGCTCATAGTGGGTTCATCTTTAGCCGTAGGGGGTAAAATCACTTGGTCAACAACGTGTATAACACCGTTATCAGCCATAACATTTGCCGCAGACACTGCAGATTTGTTGATATACAAAGTACTGCCAGATAACGACAAAGAAGCCATCTGTTCGTTTGCCATGCTGACCATTTTGTCATCAGACTGCGCCTTAGCAACCGCAGCATCCTGCAGCACCGCGGCACCAGAAACAACGTGATACAACAATATATTTGATAGCGCTTCTGCGTCGTTTAATAACGCCGCAATTGCTTCGTCGCCTAACAGTGCAAATGCGGCATCGGTAGGAGCAAAAACGGTAAAATCAGTATCAAGATCAGCCAGCACACTATCTAATCCAGTAGCCTGCAAAGCAGCAACCAAAGTGGTGAAGTTACCGTTTTCAACTGCTACGTCAACAATCGACATGTTGGGCGCAGGTACTTCAACATCACCTACAACCACCATATCGATAACATGGATGACGCCATTGGTAGTGTAAATATCTTTAACTACAATATTTGCGCCACCAAACGTAAGTGAGTCTGTTGCGCTATTTATGGCAATAGGGATAAGGTTAGTAGATAAGGTTTCTGCAGACACACCATTTAAGGTAAAGGCTGTAACAGAAGACACTTCTCCCTCTACAACGTGTTGCAGAAGAATTTCAGATAAAACATCTGTATTGGCTAACAAGGTAGCAATGGTCTCCTCCCCAATTAGGGCAAAAGCATCATCAGTTGGAGCAAAAACCGTAAAGATTGCATCAGCGTCGGCTAACGCAACGTCTAAATCTGTGGCCTGTAAGGCAGCAACCAAAGTTGTGAAATTACCAGCAGCAACCGCGGTTTCAACAATATTCATTGTTGGCTCACCCTTTGCTGTTGGCGGTATTAACACTGCATCTATAACGTGAATAATGCCATTATCAGTTTGTAAATCAGTAATAATCACTGTGGATGTATTAACTAAAAGCGAGTCACCGTCAAGCGAAAGACCTACAAAATCACCGTTAACCATTTCTACAATTGTACCTGCAGCAGAAATTGCCGCAGCTGCATCCACTTCACTACTAATTACGTGGTAGGTCAAAATGTTAGACAGTGTGTCGGTATCAGCTAACAAAGCATCTATGGTGTCTTGGCCTAATAGTGCAAAGGCGTCGTCTGTCGGGGCAAAAACCGTAAATGTACTCGCAGTATCGGCCAAAGTAGCATCTAGACCGGTTGCGCCAAGTGCAGCAACTAAGGTTGTAAATCTACCATCGGCAACTGCAGCGTCTACAATTGTTACCACAACAGGCTCTTCGACCTTATCATCGTCGTCATCACAAGCTTGAAATAAAAATAAACTGGTGATTGCTATAAGCGTCATCTTTATACTTTTCACTTTGGTCACTCCACTAATTAAAATACAATAGATTCGTTACAAAATTACGCCAACAAAATTAATTAGGATCACGGCAAAGATTAAAAAAGGTGAATTATTTTTTGCAATTAAAAAGTATGAGTTTAGTGGGACTAGCGCTGCATATGAAATTAAAAATTGGATCTAATCATTTCACAAAAAAACATAAGCAATTGAAAGGTATGTATTTTTATCCAATTAAAAATTAAATATAAGTTTTACTACCTAATAACACTAACGTTTTTACAATTAAAAAAACAAACTGTGCTGAGACTAGCAAAATAGGTTTAATTCAATCACTAAAAATGAAAAATCCTAGTCTTTATGCAAAAACTGTTCGACTGCTTCAGCGGTTACTAGGGGGTCTTCTTCGTGAGGCACATGCCCTAAGTCACTGAATGAAACAAACTCACTGTTGGCGATTTCTCGATGAAAACGTTGCGCAACACTGATAGGTATCAGCCTGTCTTGCTCGCCCCACATGATTAATGTTGGTTGGGTTAACTCGCCGACTCGGTTTGCCAGTTGACCTGCTTTTGTTTCAACAAAACGTTTGGCCAGTGCTGCTCGATTACCTTCTCTGATGTTCAGATCAAAATAACGATCTACCAACTCCTCGGTAATTTTTTCTGGGTTGCCATACACATTCTCAAGACTGCTTTTCACCACCGATCTTGGCATGATATTACCCAACAAATATTTGAGTACAGGTGATTGAGAGATCCGAAACCCTAAAGGTATAGACTCTGATTGAAACGGGTAGCCACTTGAATCAACTAACACTAGTTTGGAAACGCGCTCGGGATAAAGAACAGCAGTGCTCCATGCCACATACCCGCCTAATGAATTTCCAGCGACAATAGCAGTATCAATATTCATTGCATCCATCAGGTTAACCAAGGTTTCAGCGTAATCTTCGATTCGATATTTGCCTTGTGGGTGCGGCCCAGTTAAACCAAAGCCCTGCATATCAAAACGTATAACTCGATGATGTTTAGATAACACTTCAGTCCAACCGTCCCAAGTATGTAAAGATGCACTGGTGCCATGTACCAATATAATAGGTACTGGATCGTCCTTAGGACCTTCATCTCGAAAGTGCACCTGCATACCTGAAAGGTTCAAAAATTCAGAAGGTGGTTTGGCCCATCGTTCAGTTAACTCGGCAACTGGTCTATCAGGCTCTGAAAAAGCAAAGTGTAAATACCCATATGCACCTAAAATAACCACTAGCAACAACATACACAGTCGAAATAAAATCTTCACAAAACACTCCTAATAACTAAAACTTTCTATTGGGATCAACAGGTAACGACTCACTCGAATACTGATGGGCATCCAGCGTATTCATTAAAGGCATCATCCCATCGTTGCACATCATTAGCTCTGCGCCACTGAGAATGAAAAAACTGCATAAGACAATTACCTTCTTTTATTTGAATCAAAACCGTATCAAATTCTTTAACGTCATCGTAATTGGGATAGGTATCTGTTTGTCCCCAGAATTTGGCATCGTTAGAGTTGGCGAAATCTAACCAAAATGAGTCAATGTTAGTCCACTCGCTGCTTTCGCTATTCCAAACCTGAAGGTTTGATTCAGTATTTTCTTTTACCTTTCCATGTTCAGGAGTTTGGGCTTGGGACGCTGTAGCGACTAAGTACAAAAATAAAACCATAAACAACTTCATCGTTTTTCCTAATTTTCGAACGCCCTATCACGGGCAAAAAATGCTGAATTAAAAGGGTAATGCATTACCATTAAAGTCATAAAAATCTCCACTATTATTAATAGTTAAATTTGTTATGACTTTCATGATACCTGCGGCAGACTCTTTAACATCATAATTAGCATCAGTCCCTCCCATATCGGTTTTGACCCAACCTGGGTGTATTGCAACCACAGCAATATTATCGTCAGCTAGTTCACTTGATAAGTTAACCGCTAACATATTAACTGCAGCTTTAGACATTCGATAACCATACCAAGCCACACTTTGTTGTAACGATAACGATCCCATATCAGAGGAGACTATTGCTATTTTTGATAACCCCTCTTTATTCATTAAAGACAAAAAGCAGTGGGTTAAATAGAGTGGACCGAGAGAATTCACTTTTAGGCTCATTTCAGCGTGAGCATAGTTAATAGCCTTAACACTGATATTTTCACGATCCAAATACCCTGCATTATTAACGATTAAATCTATTTTTATATCTTCATGACTAAGTTTATTTGCCAGTGCCTCGATTTGTTCATGAGAAGCGATGTCCAATGATTCAATCTGTAGTGTTTTAGAGAATTGACTAGTTAATGAAATTAATTCTGCTGCGCCACTTTTATCTCTAAAAGTAGCAATGACCTTGAAACCACTTATAAGATACTGCTTAGCCAATTCAAGACCTATACCTCGATTCGCACCCGTTATTAATACCACTACATTACTCATTGTGAACCTATATAATTTACGTCTATTGAAACACTAATATTAGTTTGTTGAAATTGTGTATTGAGGCTGAATTAAGTCAGCGGCTAACTCACACTGTCAAATAAAGTACTGCCAATGAATAAGCACCAAAAACAACTGATAACACCTTAAACCAACGAGGAATACATATCACCAGAACCATCAACGACGCACCTACCAGAGGAATCATAATCGACAAATAAACGGGGTTATCAAACATCGTAATATTGATATAAGGACCTAGCAAAAAATAAACTAAAAGTGACGCGGCCGACACCCGACCTAATCCTTGACTGTGAACCAACATATCGAAGTGTTCATCATCCGGGTCTGGAAGGGCCATTTCAGCGGCACCATAAATACATATAGAGGCAAATATCAACAGTAAAAAATGCAGGAAACTCCAGTTGGTATAATCGTGTAATTCCCAACCGATCCACCACAACTGCAGAATAAATATTAAGACACTCATGCCCCACACTACTGTTGACCAGTGAAATCTCACTTGGTGGTGATATCGAATTAAGTCTCCAACCACATGTAATAAACGTGTGAGCGCTAAGCCGATAACGATGGAAACTGTTACAAAAATATATTCATGCTGTGTCATTTAGTGAAACCATTAGCTTTTGTACTTTATGTAAATTTGTGACCATAGTCGCAAGCGATTTTCCACTCAACTGAGTGTTAAGAACCTTATCGATATCAGCCAACAACAGTCTTGAGTCAGACATCAACTGTTCGCCCGTTGAGGTAAACATAATTTTCTTTTGTTTACCCACATCATCGACCTGCTCTAAATAACCAGCGAGGCAAAGCCCCTTTACGGTTTTCGCGACCATTTGCCGAGAAACGCCAAGATTTCGGGCTATCTGAGAAGCATAATTAACCCCACATTCAAGCGTACTCAAAAAACTTAGGGCTGAAGTTGTGGCAAATTCATACCCCTTATTTTTCAAAGACTTCGACAAATAGCGTGATATCGAATCATTTACCCTTGCCGTTTCAAGCACTAATTGTAGGGTTTGGCTATCTAACATTATTGCTTCCCCACCTGTCAACTCGGTTGACATAATACAATCCTCACCATACACTTATGTCAACCAAGTATACATAAGGCGCATTAAATGATCACGCTCAAAACAGTATTAAGGATGAACGCAACCAGCTGTATCATTTTTGCAATAATATTCTTACTGATGTCTACTGAAGTGGCGTCTTTTTTAGGACAAAACAAAGCCGCCCCTGAGCTCTTATTGCTGGTACTAGGTCTAATTTTGCTAACAAATGGGCTTCATATTCTCTGGGTTTCCTGGCAACTAAAGCCAAATAAGTATCTGGTCCTATATTTTGCAGTAGGTGATTTTATCTGGGTGGTTGCATCCATCATATTAGTGAGTCAGGGAATGTGGATAACAACAACGCTGGGGATTTTTATATCGCTGCTAGTGGCCATGATGGTTGGGACTTTTGGAGTATTACAAATAATGAAAAACAAAATATAAATAAGTGAAGTGCTTATTTGCTTATGTTGGATTACCTTTCGATAAATGAATCTGTCGAGCATAATGACTGTCTATATTGGCTAATGATATTTACTCTTACACTGCTTCTAATAATCGAATAAAATAGCGCTTTGATTCGCGGCTATTCTTAAGGTTTCTAACAATTAACACACACACATCTAACGCCCATTTTGTTAAAGAAATCCAAGAGCAATTAAAGTCTTTGAAGCCTTTTTCAGTTGAAAATAACGTTAAAAAACTGAAATTGATTATCCATGCTGGCACACCCAAAACTGGCACTACTAGCTTACAAACCTACCTAGATAAAAAACAACGTAAATTAAGAGGAAAAGGCATCCTTTACCCGCATAATCTTGATGACATACAAAACCCCAACGCCCCAAAACATCAATGGTTTGAGAAGAACTTAGTCACAACAAATCTACACAGTTTTCTAGCCAACTTTAAGAATATTCTGACCCAAGTAACAGAAGACACCCACACCATTATCCTGTCATCAGAAGGAATATATAATTATTGGTGGGATTTTCCTGATGCGTCAAAAGCCATTTTACATGAGCTAGGTCAACTCTTCGATGTGCATGTGTGGGTATGGTTTCGTGAGCCTTTGGCGTTTATCGAGAGTTATTACAAACAATGTATTCGCAACCCGCAAATTCAAAACAATCCTTGTTATGGTAAAGACTTATCTTTTGCTGAAATGTTAGATATCCCATGGTTTTCGCAACATTTAAACTATCAAGGTTTTGTCACCGATTGCCAAACATTGTTTGGTGAAAATAGTGTGTCAGCATTTAAGTATCAAGGTGACGTGGTACAAGAAGTCATACAAAAACTAGGCTTAGCCACTGCCCACGACAACCCAACACCCAGACAAAATAAAAGTGTCAACGGTGTGGTAACACAACTGTTAAAAACGATTAACCATTACAATATTAAAGCCAAAGACAAAGAGCTTTTAATGACCCACTTAAAAGAAATCAATGGCATTTTTGACAATTACCCAAATGATTCATTAGTTGATGAAAGCGCTAGAAAACGGATCCTAGAGCTGTTTAATCCGGTGAAATTAGAATTAAAAATCAATGCCTAAGGTTGAAATGATTTTGTAATAACCAAAAAACACTAAAATGAAGAACAGGAACAGCACTATTTCATGGGTAAAGTGATGACGAAGATAAAAAAGCCGATCTTTGTGGTGTAGTACATCCATCAACTCATCTCTGAAACGAATAGAAAGAAATGTACCAATCCCCGATAAAAGGATGACCGACCAGTATGGATAGGGTGTGGTTAATATAATCTCTATTGTGCGTGTGACAAGTGTGGTTTCATACATTTCTCTGAAATAGATTAAGGAGATAATATTAATTAAAATCGCAATGACCCAAACCGCAATTTCTGATAAAACCATTCGAATGCCAAACAACACCCTTAAAGGAAAGTCCAACAAGAAACCTGCGTCTGCAATAGGCGTGCAAAGC
Source organism: uncultured Paraglaciecola sp. (assembly GCF_913020055.1). Taxonomy (GTDB): domain Bacteria; phylum Pseudomonadota; class Gammaproteobacteria; order Enterobacterales; family Alteromonadaceae; genus Paraglaciecola. Next base: position 12,769 of record NZ_CAJWCF010000116.1, read on the forward strand.
ACAAAAAAGCTCCATGTTATTAAAGAAGCCACACCTCCGGTTAAAAGATCATATTCGTAACTTAAATAGAAAAAATAAGAGAATAAGATTACGCATAACAATAAAAATTTTATCCAGACTTGGTGACTCGGTTGCTTCATTTGTGTTTGACTTTCCTTGATTGAATGATCTTCCCCCAGTTTTGTAGACACTTAGCTTGCCTGTGAATACATGATTTCATATTCATCTGGAGACACATGGCC
>NZ_CAJWCF010000117.1 GCF_913020055.1 uncultured Paraglaciecola sp.
GATAGTCGATTTTAACAACCACTATCTTGGCTCATTTGAAGCCGTTATGGGAGGAGAGGGTCCATACCATTAATCCAACTTGATATTAGTTATCTAGACCGTAACCCAAACTGCGCAGTGCCCTTTCATCATCCGCCCAGCCCGACTTAACTTTGACCCAAAGTTCTAAATAGACTTTTGCGTCGAATAATACTTCCATATCTTTGCGTGCTTCCATGCCAATAGTTTTAAGGCGTTGACCGCCTTTACCAATGACCATACTTTTTTGGGTATCACGTTCAACTAAAATCAAACCATTGATACGGTAGATACCATTTTCAGCCAAAAGAAATTGCTCAATTTCCACTGTAATAGAATAGGGCAACTCATCACCAGTAAAACGCATTAACTTTTCACGTACAATTTCTGATGCCATGAAACGGCTTGAACGATCGGTGATGTAATCTTCTGGAAAATAAAACTCACTTTCAGGCAAAGTAGATAAAACTAAACTACGTAAATCATCTACATTTTTTCCCGTTTTGGCTGAGATTGGCATAATTTGTTGAAAGTTATGTTGCTCGCCTAACCATTTGAGGTGAGGAAGCATGGTTTCTTTATCTTTAACGTTATCTGACTTATTTACGATTAACCAACACGGCGAGCCAGACTGCTGAATTTTGGTCAACACCATTTGATCATCTTCAGTCCATTTTGTACCTTCGACCAAAAAAAGTACTAAACCAACATCACCAATAGAACTCGATGCTGCACGATTCATAAAGCGGTTTATCGCGCGTTTTTCTTCAATATGTAATCCTGGCGTATCAACATAGACGGCCTGTCGGTTTTCTACAGTATCAATACCCATTATTCTGTGACGAGTTGTTTGCGGTTTACGTGAAGTGATACTAACTTTTTGACCTAATAGCCTATTCAGCAAGGTCGACTTACCTACATTCGGGCGGCCAACAATGGCAATCATTCCACAATATGTTTCGGCACTCGACTTTTCATCAGACTTATCATTTATCATTTATTAATTTCTCAAATGCTTGCTTTGCGGCTTTTTGTTCGGCTCTTCTTCGGCTATTACCTTTACCCACTACAGCTTGTTTTAACCCTTCTACACTACACTCAACATAAAAGGTTTGTTCATGTGACTTACCTTTTATTTCAGTGACTTCGTACAACGGTAAAGGATGTTTATTAGACTGAAGATATTCTTGTAAACGGGTTTTGTCGTCTTTAGAAACAGCTTCTGGGTCGAGGGCTTTAAGTCTTGGATCAAACCATTCCAAAATTAACGCTTCACATTTATCCATTCCCGCTTCTAAATAAATGGCGCCAATTATAGCTTCTACTGCATCGGCCAATATTGAATCTCGGCGAAACCCCCCACTTTTAAGCTCACCTGGACCTAAGAGTAACAATTCACCTAAGTCAAATTCTCTAGCTAATTCAGCCAAGGTATCACCTTTTACTAAACTTGAGCGCATTCTGGTTAACTTACCTTCGGGCTGCTTAGAAAATCGTTGGTACAAAGCTTTGGCTACGACCATCCCCAATATAGCGTCACCTAAAAATTCTAATCGTTCATTGTGTTGCTTGCTAGCACTTCTGTGGGTTAAAGCCTCGACTATATTAGCTTCATCGCCAAAGGTGTAACCCAAGCGTTTGTACAAAGGTAAATAAGGGTTAACAAGTGGCATTTATTTTATGCTACCTACTCGTTCAAACCTTACACCAGTTGGGATCCAACCGGGTACCCAACTACTAGGAACACGGTCAAATTCAAAACTGATCCAAATAGCCACCGCTTTACCCACTAAATTTTCTTCTGGTACAAACCCCCAATATCTTCCATCTTCGCTATTATCTCTATTGTCTCCCATAACGAAGTATTGCCCTTCAGGCACAATCCATTCATCCGCCTGTGTTCCCGGTTGTGAATAATAACGACTAGCGTTAGCTCTGCCTTGAGTACGATATATTTGGTGGCTGACTTCGCCCAATTGCTCGGTGTATTTTTCTAATGGTGCAAATTGCTGAAAGGCCTCTCCTCTACTTTCAAACTTTAGATCTATACTTTGAAATGACGGACAATTTTCGGCAGTATCGCAAGCTGGTTTCACCTGAAGCTGTTTATTTCTATAAATAACCGTGTCACCCGGTAAGCCCACAACACGTTTTATATAATCTAGTTGAGGCTGAGGTGGGAACTTAAACACTACTACATCCCCCCGTTCTGGCTCACCTAAATCGACTAATTGTTTTCTCATTACGGGGTCTTTTAGCCCGTAAGTAAACTTTTCAACTAGGATAAAATCCCCTACTAACAATGTTGGCATCATTGAACCAGATGGTATTTGAAACGGTTCATATAAAAATGAACGCAACACCATAACAAAAGCAATAACTGGAAAAATTTGTTGGGCGGTATCAACCAACCAAGGTAATTGAGCATCCTGCTCTAAAGCGGATGTGGCACCGCTAGAACTGGCAGCAATTGCCATTCGATCACGACGCTTAGATGCAAACATTATGCTATCAACTAACCAAATCAATCCCGAAGCGACTGTGAGTACAACCAAAAAAATTGAAAAATAGTTAGCCATTTATTTACCTACCTTCAGCAGTGCTAAAAAGGCTTCTTGAGGCAGCTCTACATTACCTACTGACTTCATACGTTTCTTCCCATCCTTTTGTTTTTGTAAGAGTTTTTTCTTACGACTGATATCACCACCATAACACTTGGCGGTCACATTCTTACGCAGCTGTTTAATGGTACTACGAGCAATAATTTGATTACCAATAGCTGCTTGGATAGCAATATCAAACATCTGACGAGGAATCAGTTCACGAAGCTTATCAACTAACTGACGACCGCGAGTAACGGCATTGTCTTTATGCGTGATCATCGCTAGTGCATCAACACGCTCTGCGTTTATGAGAATATCCAAACGGGACATTTCAGCCGCTTGGAAACGTTTAAAGTTGTAATCTAACGAAGCAAAACCACGACTAGTGGATTTCAATCGATCGAAAAAGTCCATGACTACTTCTGCCATTGGCAAATCGTAGGTAACGGCAACTTGCTTACCATGATAAGTCATGCTCGTTTGCATACCACGCTTTTCAACACAAAGAGTAATAACATTACCTAAATACTCTTGGGGCACCAATATATGCGCTTCGACAATAGGTTCACGAATCTCTTCAATATCGTTAACCGCTGGTAACTTTGAAGGATTATCTACATAAATAGTTTCGCCATTATTGGCGATCACTTCATACACAACAGTAGGAGCGGTGGTGATCAAATCCAGATCATATTCACGCTCTAAGCGCTCTTGGATAATTTCCATATGTAACATACCAAGGAAACCGATACGGAAACCAAAACCCAATGCTGATGAACTTTCGGGTTCAAAGAACAATGAGGCATCATTCAGACTTAATTTAGCCAGTGCGTCTCGGAAGTCTTCATAGTCATCTGAACTAATAGGAAACAGCCCCGCGTAAACTTGAGGTTTTACTTTCTTAAACCCCGGTAGGGCTTCAGGAGCGGGTTGCCTTGCTAAAGTAATAGTGTCACCTACTGGTGCACCGTGGATTTCTTTTATGCCAGCAACAATAAACCCTACTTCACCCGCTCTTAATATCCCTGTATCTGTTGCTTTGGGTGTGAAAATCCCTACTTTGTCAGCTTGATGAATACCATCAGTAGACATAATTTTAATTTTATCACCTTTGCGTAACTCACCTTGCATAATACGTACTAGCGATACTACACCTTGATAATTATCAAACCAAGAATCAACAATCAATGCCTTTAACGGTGCATCAATTTCGCCTTCTGGTGGTGGTACTTGACGAACAATAACTTCAAGTACGTCCTCTATTCCGATACCGGTTTTAGCCGAACAACGCACTGCATCAATAGCATCTATGCCAACTATATCTTCAATTTCTTCTGCAACACGGTCAGGTTCGGCTTGTGGTAAATCAATTTTGTTAATGATAGGTACCACTTCCATGTTCAAATCAATGGCTGTGTAACAATTCGCCAATGTTTGAGCTTCAACTCCCTGTCCTGCGTCTACAACTAACAAAGCACCTTCACAAGCAGCAAGTGAACGTGATACTTCATATGTAAAATCGACATGCCCTGGCGTGTCGATGAAGTTTAATTGATAAGTCTGACCATCTTTTGCAGTGTAATTCAGCGTGACACTTTGCGCTTTGATGGTAATCCCCCGCTCTTTTTCGATATCCATAGAGTCGAGCACTTGCTCAGACATTTCTCTGCTGGACAATCCTCCACAATGCTGGATTAGGCGATCAGAAAGGGTAGATTTACCATGGTCAATATGAGCAATAATTGAGAAGTTACGTATGTGCTTGTGTTGCATAAAATTTTAGAAAATTACCAATTGTTTTTGTTTCCAAGCAACTAGTTAAACAAAGATCAGTCGCTAAAGTATGGGACAAAAAATTAAATAGGCCGGAATTTTACAGTTTTATCGGTCACTTTGCGACACAACAAAAGCATTGTTTGTGGGTTTTTGTAAGAGAAAATGCAGCTTAGACTTGTTTGACTTGAATATTATCTATTTTTAGAGGAAAAACTTTAAGAATCCGAGGGTAAAATTCTCCTTGATCGGCATCGCTTAAAAAGCGTCGAACAAAGTTAAAAGTTAAATAAGTACAAATAGCCGCGAATAATATCAGCCATCCTTCAGCTTTTAATCCCAGCAAAGGTAAAATGTGTTGTCCGGCTAGAGCGGATAAAACAAGAGCTAATAAAGGTAAACAATAAACTAAAGCGGAAGCTTTGAGTAAGTTTTCTTCAGGTATGCCTAAACTGACCTTTTGCCCCACTTCAACCATTTCATTTAAACGAAAGCGTAAGGTTTCTCGTTTACTTGCGAAAACTTTCGCTATGGCGCCAGTCCCGCAATTGGACTGAGCTTCACAACTTCCACAAGTCGACTTAATTTGTGTTTCAACAAATACTACTTGCTGAGAGTTGTGCTGCTCAATTGCACAAATCACCCCAATTTCTTCAATCATTTAATTGTTTCTTCGAACTGATTTAGCAATGGCATTAGCCGTAGCTGCTGGAAGTTTACCAATAATTGTAATATTAAGTTCACCATGTTCAATGGTTAACAATGTGTCTGACTGAACCGTGCCGACTAAATTTTCTTGCGAGGTATTGCCATCCCTCTTTTGCAGATACACAGATACATCAACCAAACCATCACTTAACATAATGTATTCAACCACTTCTCCCGAACCAGACAAGCGACGGAAGTCCCTTTTTACGATTGTCATTCCTGTTGGGATATAGCCAATTGTCCAGAGTGAATTAAGAGGTGCGCTGGGACTAAAACTCACAACATCAGGCAACATTTCAGGTTCAATTTTAGCAAAGAAAGGGTCGGGCTCTTTGGTTACTTGTAAACCAGTTATTTGAATTTGCTCTAAAAGCTGTGCCTCATGACCAAACATATTCATTTTTAACAACAAACCTGTTTCTTGATCAAGCCAAACATTAAAGCCGAAGCGACTCTTATCTTTGCTAATGATCCTAATTTGTTGTGCCGAACGACCAGAAATGCGGCTTCGACCAACCATAATAAATTCATAACTCTGCATTAGTTTTTCAGGACGTTGGAAAATTTCGCTTGGAAATGGCCCATTGATTATCGAAGACTGCAGACTATAAGGTGGCACATTCGGTTCAAAGTAACTCACTTTATTGCCAATCCGAACCACTTCCCGGCCAGGTCCATTCAATAGGTTTAACTGCTCCATTTCAATGCCATCTTCATTCACGCCATGACGCCAAAGATAGGGTTGGGAGTCAACACCTGGCTTTAACAAAATAAAGGAAATGGAGTAATTGAGAGACTTAACAGCATCAGACATCTTCACCAACCATGCTTGAGCACTATCTGATGGATAAGAATTAGAAGATGTGTTGTTAGTCGGTTCTTCCTGCGCAGAGACTTGCAAAGGAAGAAAAATATAGATCAGCAGAGTCAATACGACTCTGCTAGAAATTTTATTGCGGGGTGTTTTCAACAATGTCTGGCTGCGCCTCTTCATTTTTAATATTTTGATCCGGTATCACAGATTCACCATTACTTAGTTGAATCGTTTTAAAACGTAATTGTTGTTTGTGATCCGTCATATATGCATTAATCCGGCGTCTTTGTTCAACCGCACTCGAGTTAGGTATATCACGAGTTTGATCAAAACTCACTGGCGATAAACCACCTTGAATTCCTGGTATAGGCGGAGCTGCATTAAATGGCTGGTCAACGTCACTTTGATTAAACTGTTGAACGCCAATTATCATTGCGACAGCAACCGAAGCGGCAATGGCCATTTGTCCACCCTGCTTGGCAAAAGGAACAACACTGCCAACTAATGGCAAATCACGCCACGTTTTCTTTGGTGCTAAGATTGCAGGTTCTGATTCTAATGCCTGAGCCACTTTATCAGCAATATCAAAGTTAATATTTACTGGGAGCTCTTTGCGCAAACCATCACGAATAAGATGATAACTTACCCATTTTAGCTTCAAGTCAGCGTCATTTTTAACAGCATCTAACACATTGCTGTTCGATGATGTAAGAGCGTCATGCTCTCCATCGACTAAGGCTGACAAATTTTCAAATTTTTGCGACATACAATATGATTCCCGCTAATTTAATTTTTACTTTGATAAAAAATCAATCATTCATTAATAATGGTTGAATAACTTTATCTAATGCTTCTCTGGCCCTAAATATTCTCGACCTTACGGTGCCTACAGGGCAATCCATAACATTAGCAATATCTTCATAGCTTAACCCTTCAAGTTCACGCAGGCTAATGGCCATACGTAAATCTTCAGGCAGCTTGTCCATCGTGTCAAACAAAAGCTTTTCCATTTGCTCTGACATCAAACTTTTTTCGGGTGAATTATTCTCTTTCAACGCATCACTACCGTCATAATAATCTGCTTCATCAGCATCAACATCACTTGCTGGTGGCTTCCTTCCTTGAGAAACTAAATAATTTTTGGCACTGTTAACGGCTATTCTGTATAGCCAAGTATAAAAAGCGCTATCACCTCTAAAATTGGGTAAGGCTCTGTAAGCTTTGATAAACGCTTCTTGCGTTACATCAGCCACATCTCCTGAATTTTTTACATACCTAGAGACCAAATAAGATACTTTGTGTTGGTACTTTGTTACCAACAACCCGTAAGCGTTTTTATCTCCGCGCTGTACTCTTTCAACAATTTGTTGATCTGCTATCTGCTCGCTCATTCGAGCCCTTACTCCTGTGCGAAAATATACTACGGCTCATGCAAGCACTACTATTGACTGCATGAATTTAGAAAAGTTCGCTCATAACCATTTTTTTTTCAAATAAATCAACTATGTGTAATAAACTAACCATCAATAATGGACATATACTCACATTCAACTACGAAAAGCATTGTAATTTATAATCTGTAAATTAGTATTGCCCGACAAATCCTCTACTTTTACCTAGTTTACCCTATGCACAACACAATTGAACATCAGTGTGACGTACTTATTATAGGAAGTGGCGCCGCAGGTTTGAGTCACGCCTTAAAATTAGCAGATCATTGCCAAGTGATAGTGTTAAGTAAAAGTGATATTTCAGAAGGCTCAACCAAATATGCTCAAGGCGGTATTGCTGCTGTTTTTGATGAAAATGATTCAATAGCATCACATGTTGAAGACACTCTTTTAGCCGGTGACGGTTTATGTGACAAAAACGCTGTAGAGTTCACTGCTTCTCAAGCCAAATCCTGTATGCAATGGCTGATAGATTTTGGAATGCCATTTGATCAAGAATCATCCGAAAGTGGTGAAACTCGATTCCATTTGACTAGAGAAGGGGGCCATAGTCACAGACGTATTTTACATGCAGCTGATGCCACAGGTGCCGCGGTGCAAACAACCCTAATTGAAGCGGTACAGCACCACCCTAACATCCATTTATTCCAGCGCTACAACGCCGTTGATTTAATTAAAAGTAAGCTAACAGAAAATCACTTAATAGGTGCTTATGTATGGAATAGAAAAAAAGAAAGGGTAGAAGTCATTCGTAGCAAATTTGTATCATTAGCAACAGGTGGTGCAAGTAAAGTTTATCAATACACTTCTAATCCAGACGTTTCTAGTGGTGATGGTATTGCCATGGCTTGGCGTGCTGGATGTCGTATCGCCAATATGGAGTTTAACCAATTTCATCCTACATGTTTATATCATCCTGAAGCGAGAAACTTTTTAATTTCCGAGGCCTTGCGAGGTGAAGGTGCCAAACTTTGTCATCCGGATGGCACTCCTTTTATGCATAAATTTGATAAAAGAGGTGATTTGGCATCCCGTGATATCGTTGCCAGAGCGATAGATTTTGAGATGAAACGCTTAGGTGCTGATTGTATGTATTTGGACATAAGCCATAAACCGAGTGATTTTATTGTAAAACACTTTCCCAATATTTATCGAAAATGCAGGTCTTTGGGTATTGATATCACTCAGCACCCCATACCTGTGGTACCTGCTGCACATTATAGTTGTGGTGGGGTCGTCACCAATAATGATGCAAAAACTGATATTGCCAACTTATATGCTATTGGAGAGGTAGCTTATACTGGACTGCATGGCGCAAATCGAATGGCAAGCAATTCAATATTGGAATGTATAGTGTATGCCCATTCTGCCGCTCAACATATTACGTCAAGACTAAATGAAAACTTTCCAGATGAACCAATAAAAGCTTGGGATGAGAGTAAAGTGAGTGACTCTGATGAGGAAGTCATTATTCAACATAATTGGCATGAGTTGCGCCTATTCATGTGGGATTACGTTGGTATCGTTCGCACCAACAAACGTTTAGAACGAGCTCATCATCGAATTGAATTACTACAACAGGAAGTAAATGACTATTATTCAAATTTTAAAGTCAGTAACAACCTACTAGAGCTTAGAAACTTACTCACGGTTGCTGAGTTAATAGTCAAATGTGCTAAACAACGCAAAGAAAGCCGAGGTCTGCACTTTAATTTAGATTATCCAAATAAACTTGATAACCCAAAACCTACAATAATAAAAAACACATCAGATAGAACGAATATTACCGATTAGGTGCAGAAGATGTTGTTCGTTATGAGCGTTAACACCTTCCACCTTAAACAACATCGAATCACTTTCTTTTTCAGACGTAATAGTTTGAACAGCCATGTTAACTTGAGACGGTAAATAAAGTGGTTGTTTGAAGGTGGTGTTAACCTCATAAGCTTGGGAAAGTAGAATAGGGTCTATTTTCTCTAAAGCAGAAATACAAAAAGACTTAGTCCACATACCGTGAATTATATGCTGTTTAAAACCGAATAACTTAGCCGACCATTTAGTTAAGTGTATTGGATTATAATCGCCAGACACTTTTGCGTATTGTCGCCCTAACTCACTATTAAGCATCCAAGTTTTATTTATCGGATTAGTAAGCATTTCCGACGAAGGTTTATCTGTAGATTCTACCGTCTGTCCATGATTGGTGCGAAATAAATTAGTGCTGATCCCTTGCCATACAAGTTCAGAATGACTATAAAATTTCACTTCAATTGAAAACAACCATCCCTTTGGGTGTAACTCTAATTGTCCAAAACAACTAGACACAGTTAGCTTTTCATCCTTTTTAATCGGCCTAATCTGCCTTATTTGATTGTTAACATGTACTAGTCCTAAAATAGGAAATGGAAACGTTGGCAGTAGAAGTAATTTAACATGCAGACCAAATGCCAGTGAATGTAAGTAACAAGGATGAATAGTCTCAGACGCCCGATCCCACCCTACTACTTGATGAAAAGCATTATAAGCAGACTGTTCCAACTTAACGCCATCAAAATAATAATCATGACTAGGCAATGAAACTTCGGAAGGTGCAAGCATATTGTAACGAGATTTTTTAAATGCCGCCTTGAGTAACAACGTCTTAAGATTTGGCAAACTAGACAGTTTAGTTTCATCCTTCTGGAATAACGTCATATATCAATCTTTACCTGCAATTTGCTGTTGGTAAATAACCGCGCGACTTAGTCGACGAAAATCTCGCTCTGTGACTTGGTCTCTGTAAATTAAACACCACTTTGAACGACGACAATTAACAGGAGAAATTAAATGAACAAATAACAAAAGACTACTGACTCTAGATTTATCGGTAATTTCCCAAGCAACTTGCTTATGTTTACTTGTTTCTAACCAATCCCCTAGCAGCGAAAAAGTGACCGGACTTAGCTTTCTACGATAATTACTTAAGACCGCCCTGAAGAGAAAATACGAAATGATGGAAATGACCAACGTTTGAAGTAATACCTGATTCAGGATTATATTTGACTGCCAATATACTACGGACAACACTAAACCCACATAAGTTAGACACTGTAAAACCAGCAATAAGCGAGACGGTTTAAACTCAACTCTATACTTTGACACGACTCAAAATATGCTGAATCATTTGGTTAAACTCTTGATCTTCACAGGCTTGATGCCCCATAAACCAAGCATACAAATCAGGATCATCACTGGTTAACAAGCGCTCAAATACTTCTTGCTGCTCGTCAGACAACTCATTAAAACCGCTTTCTGCAAAAGGCATGAATAATACATCAAGCTCTAACATCCCACGGCGACATGCCCATTTCAATCGACCATATCGTTTCTTATCAAACATTTGTAACCTCTTATCCTAGATATATTTCTAGCTTAAACCTGATAATCTTCCCTTTTCAAGTATCAATAATAACAGTAATAACGGGTTGTTTTCAGATTATTCCTTGCTAAATCAAACTCGTACCCCATATTAATCCTAGCGTTGATTAGCAATAGAGTACAAATGTATGTCACAACTACCATTAGATCAATTTCAACCCAAACAATATGCCAATAGACTTAAAGATATCGGAGTCATCCAGCTCACTGGAGAAGAAAGAACCAAGTACCTTCAAGGTCAAGTAACCACGGATATCAATAAACTAACTGACAAAAATTCGCTCTTAGCATGTCATTGCGATTTCAAAGGAAAAATTTGGAGCCTTTTTTACACTATCGTTTGGAAGGATGCCATTTTATTAATCACACATAATTCTGTGCTAGAAAAATCCCTCGCTGAACTAAATAAATATGGCGTATTCGCCAAAGTAGAGATCACCAACCAAAGTGATGAGTGGCAAATAACAGGAGGCTCTGGAGAGCTGTTTAAAACCGCAATAAATGAAATATTTGGTGAACTACCTACTGGTGCTGGAAACGTTATATCCAACGATTATGGCTTAGTTATTTCTTTTGAACATCCAGAGCAACGCTACCTTGTTTTACAACCCAATGATGCTAACAAACAATTGTCCTGTGACGTTGCACCCAATAGTGAGCAATGGGAGATAGCAGATATAAGAGCCGGTATAGGTGACATCCGTGACACATCAATAAACGAATACGTGCCACAAATGTTAAACCTTCAAGCTCTAAATGCCATCGATTTCGAAAAAGGTTGTTATATGGGGCAAGAAGTGGTCGCAAGAACAAAATACTTAGGTCGCAATAAACGTGCTGGGTTTATTTTAAAAACAGAGTCCGAAAACCATAATTTAAGTGGTGAACAGTTAGAATACCAAATAGGTGAAAACTGGCGCCCTGGAGGGAAAATACTCCGCAGTGGTTCAGACTCGGGACAAACGTGGGTATTTGCAGTTTTAGCCAACGATACCGAAGTAGGTAGTTCTTTTAGAGTAAAGTCTTCACCTAATACAATCTTCGTTACTCAAGCACATCCCTATCCTTTACAATAAACTATAAATTTTTAGACTGGAATAATATGAATATAGCTAATAATACTGTTGTCACTATCCACTTTACTGTTTGTTCATCTGACGGAACACAAATCGACACGTCTCGAAATAGTGAACCTATGGTTTTCTTACAGGGCAGTCATTTTATGATCCAAGGGTTAGAAAATGAGCTAGAAGGAAAATCAATAGGAGACAAGTTTGTCATCGACATCGCCCCTAACCTTGCTTATGGCGAACGACATGAAGAATTAGTACAAGCAGTGCCTAAATCAATGTTTGAAGATATGGACGTCACTCCAGGCATGACCTTCAGAGCAACAACAGATGATGGCGAACAATCGGTAATGATAATCGACGTCGAGGATGAAAATGTCATCGTTGATGGCAACCATCCATTGTCAGGTCTTACGCTAAACTTCGATGTTGAAGTCTTAGATGTGAGAAAAGCAACTGAAGAAGAAATTTCCCATGGTCATCCACATACAGAAGGTGGGTGTGGTCACTCTCACTAAGTTATAAAACAAGTATTTTAAGGCGCTCAGTAGAGCGCCTATTTTTTTGTGTATACTACTTTCCAATTCCCGAAACGCAAAAAGTCACCCTATAAAGGTGGCTTTGTACTTAATTGGGAGTCTAGCAATGTACTACTCTCGCAGGAGGGTTCAGCAAATTTCTTTAGCTGCACCGCAGCGCCCAGCTGAACAACGAGCCAAGGAAGGCGAGTTTGGGTGCATATCATCAAGGACGTGTATTTGACTACCTAACCGATTTTCAACATAACCAATCTGATTAAAGCGTAGGTGCAAAAAAGGGCTACCCATACGGATAGCCCTTTCTCTAATTGGGAGTCTGTCAATGTGCTACTCTCGCATGGGGGTGGAAGCGGAGTCTTTTAGGAACACAGTTCCTAACGCTGGAACGAGACAAGCTACGCTTGGCTCCGGGAATCCACTTTGTGATGGTTTTCTGCTGTGTAGCAATGCGCATTCGCGCTTAAGTACT
>NZ_CAJWCF010000118.1 GCF_913020055.1 uncultured Paraglaciecola sp.
TCAACATCACCGGCTAATTTTTCGTAAGCTGTTTGAGCCATTTGTGCCCAGAAATAACCCATCATGATATAACCTGAGTACATTAAATAATCGACTGAGGCTGAACCCACAATGTCTCTGTCTTTTTTAGCTTTAAGGGCTAAACGCATGGTGTATTGCTGCCAGTTTGCGACATTTTTACTTAATGCCCAAACAAACTTATTCATTTGACGTTTGTGTGGGTTACTAGAAAGCATACTTTTGTCTTTACAGAAAACTAAGATTTCTTTGCTGAACGCTTTTAATGACTTACCACGAGTTAGTAATACTTTACGGCCTAATAAATCCAGTGCCTGAATACCGGTTGTGCCTTCATACAAAGTTGCGATACGTACATCACGAACAATCTGCTCCATGCCCCATTCTTTGATATAGCCATGGCCACCAAATATTTGCATACCATGACTGGCGCTTTCACAGCCTAGTTCTGTTAAAAAGGCTTTAAGAATTGGGGTGATAAAGCCTAATCTATCGTCTGCTGCTTTACGTGCTTCATCTGTTGTTGCCATTTCTATATCATCAGCAATCTTGGCTGTATAATACACCATGGCACGTCCACCTTCTGAGATGGCTTTTTGAGTCATCAACATCTTACGCACGTCAGGGTGCACTATGATGGGGTCTGCTACTTTTTCTGGAAACTTCTTACCGGTTAAGGCACGCATGGATAAACGGTCTTTGGCATACAATAATGAGTTTTGATAAGCCAGTTCAGAGGCGCAGACACCTTGTAACGCCGTTCCTACACGAGCGGTGTTCATAAAGGTGAACATACATTCTAAACCCTTATTTTCAGGGCCTATCAATACACCTTTGGCACCATCAAAATTTAATACTGCAGTGGACGAGGCTTTGATCCCCATTTTATCTTCAATGGCACCACAGGTGACGTTGTTGGATTCACCTAGGTTACCTTGTGAGTCGACTTGCATTTTTGGCACGATGAATAATGAAATACCGCGCGTGCCTTCAGGTGCACCAGGAAGACGAGCTAAAACGATATGAATGATATTCTCGGTTAAATCGTGTTCGCCAGCAGAAATAAATATTTTAGTGCCCACAAGATCATAAGTACCATCGTCATTTGCTATAGCTTTAGTTTTAACTTGGCCTAAGTCTGTACCACATTGAGGTTCGGTCAAACACATAGTGCCTGTCCATGTACCTTCGGTTAAACGAGTAAGGAATAATTCTTTTTGTTCATCTGTGCCATGGGTCTGAATTGTGTTCATCGCACCATGACTTAAGCCGGGATACATTGCCCATGACCAGTTCGCAGTGCCCATCATTTCTTGTTTCGCCATGCCTAATGAAGGTGGAAGTCCTTGACCGCCATGTTCGATAGGGTGAGATAAACTTTGCCATCCGCCTTCGACATACTTGTTATAAGCTTCTTTAAAGCCTTTAGGTGTAGTGACAACGCCATTGTCAAATTTACAGCCTTCTTTATCACCACTTTGGTTTAAAGGTAATAATTCGTTTTCACAAAATTTTGCACATTCTTGTAATATTGCATCTACTAAATCAGGTGTCGCTTCAGCGAATTCAGGGTATTTCTCATAGTGAGGGTAATAGTCAAATACATCTTCAATAAGAAACTTTATGTCCATAATAGGCGCTTTGTACTGCAACATAGTAGAACTCCAAATTGGTTGGTTTTGATAAACTTTTATGGAGTATAGCAGATATTTTAACTGGTCTAACCACTGGTGCGAAAATACTTATTTATAGGTTACGAATGTTACTTAGTTTTTGTTGGTTTGGACTTTAAAATCCAAGGAATGGTTGGGGATTGAATAAATAAAGTAAATAAAATGACGCCAAAGGCCATAGATTGAACTGTCCACCAGCCTTCAATTTCAATAGGTAGAGATAAGGCCAAAGCAGCAGTCACTGCTCCCCTAGCTCCCCCCCATGTCAATATAAGACTATCTTTCGAACTTAGGCTAAATTTGTTGAAACTAGTGAATAAAGGCAGAAAAGCAAAAACAGAAAGCAGTCTCACCAATAAAACGGCGCCAATAGCTAAAAGCATGGCTAACCATCTATCGGTAAACATCTGCACTGTTATAGTCACACCCAGTAGTAGGAATAGCATTGAGTTTGAAAAGTAGCTGATCACATGCCACCAGTAATCAATAAACTCCTTATCCTTGCTGGAAACATATTTATGATGAGCTTGATTCATGATGAGGCCCGCACTTAACACTGCCATCATGCCAGAGACTTGTAAATAATCTTCAGCCAGCATAAACGAGCCATAGGCGATGGCTATCAATAAAATATTTTCTAATATTCGAGTCTTTAATATAAAACTAAAAAATGTACCGATTAAGCCACAGAGTATTCCAAATACAAGACCACCAAAAAACTGCCAACAAAAAATTGTCAGTTTTTCCCACCAATCTATAGAAAAATCACCGAAACCAGCACCATTAAAGCTTATGGCGATTGCGACAAAAGAGGTGAATAGAACAACACCTATTGCATCGTTAAATAAACTTTCACCTTCTAAAAGTACGATGGTTTCATTGGATGTCTTTAATGCCTTTAAATGGCGGATCACCGCCATCGGATCGGTAGCTGCTAAAAGGGAACCAGCTACGAGTGCTGTGTAAATTGGAAATCCTGTCGGATGGCCTATAAAAAAATAGAGTAGAAAAGCTATGATTACTGTGGCCAGAATCATAATAGGTAAAGCCAAAACTAGAATGGGTAATAATGATTTTCGTAATTGTGTCTGGTCGATACTATAGGCAGATTCAAAAATGATAATAGGCAAAAACACATAAAATACTAACAGAGGAAAATTGCTAGCACGAATGCCCGTGTCGTATCCGAAGTTTACCACCAACTCAGAACCAATAAAGCCAACCACGATTAAAATTGCCACAAAAGGTAAGCGAAGCCAACGAGCAATCGGTTCAGCCAAAAGACTGACGAATATCATAATGATAAGTGAGAGTATGAAGGTTTTGATGATCATCGAGAGATTATAAACAGAGTTAAAGAAGAGATGCTATTGATAACCATGGCATTCATTTTTAATGGGATATCTCAGTCCAAACTCTTTTTCAAGTTCATGCATTTTTCAGACTTTGTGGCTTTTATAAACTTTGGTTTCCTCTAAGCTTATTGATAGAATGCACATAATTTATTTAGAATGAATCTTCCATGACTAATCCTTCCGAATCCATCGAATCTCCCTGTATCCGAAACTGTTGTCTTGATGACAAAGACATGTGTTTGGGCTGTTTTAGAATGTTGGATGAAATCTTGATTTGGAGTACTGCAAGCTCACAGCAGCAGTTTGATATTGTGCAGGCATGTGCCATACGTAAGTTGAACAAACCTGAAAGTGAGATGCGTTAGTGCAAATTACCTTAGCGCCGATGGAAGGGGTAGTGGACCACCTGATGCGTGACATGTTGACCCAAGTGGGCGGTTTTGATTTATGCGTGACTGAGTTTGTTCGAATTGTTGACCAATTGATGCCTAAACGAGTCTTCTATCGGATATGTCCTGAATTAAATAATCAAGGTTTTACACCTAATGGTGTGCCAGTGAAAGTGCAGTTGTTAGGTCAACATGCTGATTGGCTGGCTGAAAACGCTTTTCGCGCAGTTGAATTGGGCTCACATGGCGTAGACCTCAACTTTGGTTGTCCTGCTAAAACAGTCAACAAAAGCAAAGGGGGAGCGGTGTTGCTTAGGGAGCCTGAAACGATTTACCAAATTGTTAAAGCTGTACGTCAAGCTGTTCCCAAAGGGCAAACCGTGAGTGCCAAAATGCGTTTAGGTTTCGATGATACGTCTTTGGCGGTAGCTAATGCACAGGCCATTGCTGATGCAGGGGCTGACTCGTTAGTTATCCATGCGAGAACTAAGGTTGACGGATATAAGCCACCTGCTTACTGGGACTGGATCGCCAAGATCAAACAGCATGTTGATATTCCAATTGTAGCCAATGGCGAAATTTGGAATGAATCCGACGCTTCAAATTGTCAACAGCAATCAAATTGCGAAAACATCATGTTGGGCCGTGGTGCCTTGGCCATGCCGAATTTGGCTCAGGTGATTAAGGGGCAACAAGCGCATATGCCTTGGGAGCAGGTTAGGGCTTTACTGGTACGATATTCCGGTTACGAACTGTTTGGGGATAAGGGCAAATATTACCCTAATCGAGTCAAACAATGGTTGGGTTATTTAAGCCGACAGTACCCAGACGCTGAAGTATTGTTTATGCGGATTAGAGCGTTAAAAGGTGCCGATGAAATCTTGCAACAGATCCAATCCTAGTAAAAACATACGTATGATATTAGGATGAGCTATAAGCAACACAGATTGCTTTTTCATACACAATAACGACTCAGTATCAGGGAACAATATGAAAACTTTAGATAATAAGCGACAGCTGTTTAAGTTGGCTGCTGTTGCAGGCTTATTTGCTTTGGTGGGTTGCTCAGACTCAGACCAAGATAAAGCCAAAGAACCAGCGTTTCAGATAAATCAAAACCCCTTTCCAAGCACTTATAAGCCAATGGCTAGCAAAAGTGTATTAATTACTAATGCTACGGTTTTAGATGGTATCGGTGGCGTATTTAATGACAGTTCGGTGTTATTACAAGATGGCAAAATTGTCGGTATAGGTAATGATTTGACCTTACCAGATGACGGCGTGACAGTGGATGCTAAAGGCAAGTGGGTTACCCCTGGTATTATTGATGTGCATAGTCATTTAGGGGTTTATCCAGCTCCCGGTGGTACTGCTCATTCTGATGGCAACGAGGCAACCAAACCTGTCACTGCGCAAGTTTGGGCAGAACATTCTATTTGGCCACAAGATGCTGGTTTTCAAAGAGCCTTGGCTGGTGGTGTTACTGTTATGCAAATTTTGCCGGGCTCTGCGAATTTAGTTGGTGGACGAGGTGTAACAGTCAAAAATTTGCCCAGTGCAACCGTACAAGACATGAAATTTCCAGATGCACCTTACGGTATGAAAATGGCCTGCGGTGAAAACCCTAAACGGGTATATGGCAAAAAGGGCGGCCCTTCAACACGAATGGGTAACGTTGCAGGTTATAGGCAAGCTTGGTCAGATGCACAAAACTACCAGCGTAAGTGGGACAAATATTATGCTGACCATGAAGCGGGTAAAGACGTCAGTGTACCTAAGCGTGATTTGAAATTAGAAACCTTGGCGCTAGCGTTAAAAGGCGAAATTCTAGTTCATATGCATTGTTACCGTGCCGACGACATGGGCACCATGTTGGATGTCATGAAAGAATTTAATTATAAGATATCGGCATTTCATCATGCGGTTGAGTCTTACAAAATTGCTGACCAACTCGCAGAGTCTGGGGTGTGTTCGGCGATGTGGGCTGATTGGTGGGGCTTTAAATTAGAAGCGTATGACGGAATTCAAGAAAACGTACCTATGGTTCATGCAGCTAAAGCTTGCGCAATAGTGCATTCTGACAGCGATTTAGGTATTCAAAGGCTTAATCAGGAAGCCGCCAAAGCTTGGGCCAATGGTCGCAGAGCGGGTATCGATATTAGTCAAGCAGATGCTTGGCAATGGTTATCAGCAAACCCAGCTAAGTCGCTTGGTATATTTGAACAAACTGGCTCGTTGGAAAAAGGCAAAAACGCAGATGTGGTAATTTGGTCCGCTGACCCGTTTTCAACTTATGCCCAAGCAGAACATGTTTATTTAGATGGGGCGTTAATCTTTGACCGTAACGATCCTGCTTCATGGCCAGTAAGTGATTTTGAGTTGGGACAACCCGGTGAAGGAGATAGCAAATGAACAGATTGATTAAATACTCATTGCTAAGCAGTATGTTGTTGACCCAAGTTGTTGATGCTAAAAGTATCGCAATTGTAGGAGCCAAGGTGCATACCATGTCGTCACAAGGCACGGTTGAAAATGCCACTGTGTTAATAAAAGACGGTAAAATCCAAAGGGTCATGCAAGGCGACGCCGCGTTAGCCGGATACGAAGTGATTGACGCCAAAGGCAAAGTGGTAACACCAGGGTTAATTGGTGCTAGCACTAGTTTGGGGTTGGTCGACGTAGGTTTTTCTGCGGGTACCAATGACAGTAATTCTAGTTTGACTAGTATCTCTAAGACGGGCGCGGCTTTTGATGTGTCCTATGCCATCAACCCTGATTCGTCGTTAATGGCTATTGCACGTATTGAAGGTGTCACCTCGGCGGCCACGTCAATGGGACGCACTGGCCAATTGTTTAATGGTCAAGGCGCTTTGATTTCTTTGGCTGATAGCAGCAATCCTGTAATCCAAGCGCGAGGATTTATCAGCACTAGAGTGGGTAATAGCGGCGCTGACACAGTTGGCGGCTCTCGCAGTGTACTTTGGGTTAGCTTAGAAAAAGCATTGGCTGAAGCTAAGTTTGCCATTGGCAAGTCGCTCACGCCTAGCGATGAATGGCACGGCGAGTTAAGTCGGGCTGACATCGCAGCATTAATCCCTTTAGTTAAAGGCGAAATACCACTGTTAGTGGATGCGCGCAGAGCAGCTGATATCAGGCAGGTTATTGCCCTAAAACAACGCCAACCTAAACTGAATATAGTTATTACCTATGCAACTGAAGGCTGGCGAGTGGCTAAAGAATTAGCCGATAACAATATTTCAGTGATCCTAGACCCTGAAGCTAACCTTCCTTATGGTTTTGACCAATTAGGCTCAACCTTAAAAAATGCTGGCCGTTTAGCGGATGCTGGAATCCAGGTAAGCATTGGTATGGAAACCCACAATATTCGATTAGCAAGACAACACGCAGGTAATGCTGTAGCAAATGGATTAAGGTGGGAACAGGGGCTTGCAGCGTTAACGATAAACGTGGCTAGGTTATATGGGATTGATGATCAATTCGGTAGTCTTGAAGCTGGCAAAACAGCCGATGTGGTGATTTGGTCTGGTGACCCTCTAGAGGTAACTGAGGCTGCCGAGTTAGTCTTGATTGCAGGAGAGTCAATTGATATGCAGTCTAGGCAAAGTAAACTCAGAGACCGCTATTTACAGTTACAATCAGCTAAGCCGATGCAGTATATTCGCCCTTAAATTAATAGATTAAGTAAACGTCCAATAAAAAACCGAGTTAGTTAACTCGGTTTTTTTTATTCAATTTTTTGTTTTAAACACTCACATCAACAACAGTGCCTACTCGCTGGTCTTGCGCCGGAGGCGGCTGACTCTCTTGCGGAGCTGGGGTTTCTAGTGCTGTCTGTTGCACAGCTCGATTCACTTGTTGTATTGAGCCCGTTTGAGTGGGTGCAACTTGACCAAGTGAGCCCGCACCTGATGATCTTATTTCCATACCGTTCTCCTATTCATAAAAGAATGACTGCAGGGTTATTCTAGTTGTTTATTTTTTATTCTGCCACGGTAAAATAATTTCACCTAGTGTTTTTTGCATGTCTTTGGCGATAATAATTTGTGCTTCAGCATTGGGATGAATGCCATCCCGTTGCATTAAACTATTATCCAACGCAATGTTTTCTAAAAAGAAAGGCAGCATTGTCAGCGTATATTTTTCCGCTAGTTTTGCATAACTGCCGGTAAACATTTGGGTGTACCTTTTTCCATAATTAGTTGGAATTTGCATTTGTTGCAAGATGACCTTTACTGCATTTTTTTGCGATAATTGAATTATTTTCTCTAAATTATCGCGCATCTTACCTACTGGATGCCCTTGCAAACCATCATTGCCACCTAGTTCAACAAAAATGTGAGTGGGACTATGTTGCTCTAATAATCTTGGTAACCTAGCTAGTGCTCCGTCTGTGGTTTCACCACTGATGGCAGCATTAATTACCTTGATGCCTTGATCTTGCCACGCATCTTGTAACAAACTTACCCAGCCTTGCTCTTGCTTTATACCATAAGCAGCACTTAGGCTATCACCTAAAATAAGCAATTTGGTTTCTTTAGCCAGTATCTGATCTGAAATCAGTAATAAGGGTATAAAGATAAAAAATGTATAAATTTTATTTCGCAACGAATTGGTATTAAGAAACAGCACTATGACTCCAACTATGATTAAGACAAACGGTATTAGCAAAACAGTTACTACGACTCAAGGTCAATTACAGATCCTCAAGCCTATTAGCTTTGAAGTCAAGGCGGGTGAGTCGGTTGCCATTGTAGGTGCGTCGGGTTCCGGTAAATCTACCTTGCTTAGCTTATTGGCGGGGCTAGATGAAGTGAGTGAAGGTGAGATATATATTGACGGTCAGGCCATGCAAAACATGGATGAAGAGCAGCGAGCGCAACTAAGGGGAGCTAAAGTAGGCTTTATTTTCCAAAGCTTTATGTTAGTTCAAAGCTTAACCGCGTTAGAAAATATTATGTTGCCAGCTGAAATCGCAGGCCATAGCGACGCGAAAAAAAGAGCCTTGGATATTCTAGAGTTAGTTGGCTTAGATCATCGAGGCGATCACTATCCCAATCAATTATCCGGTGGTGAACAACAACGAGTAGCAATAGCACGGGCATTTATTTCTCAGCCTAAAATTTTATTTGCTGATGAGCCCACTGGTAATTTAGATGCTGCTAATAGTGAAAAAATAGAAAGATTGTTGTTTGAGTTAAACCAGAATTCTAATACAACCTTAATATTGGTGACGCACGATTCTGTGTTGGCTGGGAAATGTGAGCGCCAATTACATATGCAAGCAGGTGAATTGACTGAAGTTTCTTCTAGCTCCGTGAGTGAAACAATCGCTCAAAAAGCGGGGTAGTGATATGACCAATCATACTTTCAGTTTAGCTTGGCGGCTATTTCGGCATGAAACCAAGCGTGGTGAGTTAACTATTATATTATTGGCGATTATATTGTCAGTGGCTTCTGTGTTATCGCTGTCGTTATTTAGTGAACGTTTAAAATCAGCGTTAACTGAAAAAAGTGCTGAGTTTATTGCTG
Source organism: uncultured Paraglaciecola sp. (assembly GCF_913020055.1). Taxonomy (GTDB): domain Bacteria; phylum Pseudomonadota; class Gammaproteobacteria; order Enterobacterales; family Alteromonadaceae; genus Paraglaciecola. Next base: position 8,986 of record NZ_CAJWCF010000118.1, read on the forward strand.
CAGATAGGGTGCTTCAGTCAAACAAACCGGTGGATTTTGCTTGGATTGAAAAAGCCCAAGAGATGGGCTTAAACACCGCCCACCAAACCTATGCGCGTTCTATGGTTTTTGCTAACGAACAAATGGACTTGGTGGACTTAAGGGCTGCAGGTACGGGCTATCCTCTCAAAGGCACAGTCAAAGTAGCCAATGAACCCTTCACTCAAGGAGTAGCTATCACCCAACTCCCCGAGTCTGGAGAGACCTGGATTGAATCTCAATTGTTTCAGACCTTAGGGATTAACATTGGCGACAATATTGAAGTAGGTGACAAGATATTTAAGGTCAGCAAAGTTTTGACCGAAGTGCCTGACGCTGGATTTAGTGTGTTTGGTGGCGATCCTAAAGTATTGATATCAAAAGAAGATTTAGCGGCAACTAAGGTTGAAGGGCCAGGTAGTCGAGTGGGTTATAGTTACTTTTTTACCGGCGATGCTGCTGATTTAGATGATTATTACGATTGGCTCGAACCGCAACTAGACAGAGAGCTGCACGACTGGGACTCTATTGAAGACGATGAATCTGGCATAGGCCGAGCTGTGGGCAGAGCAGGGCAATATTTCTTATTGGCCAGTTTGTTAGCCATTGTTTTGGCCGCGGTCTCGATAGCAGTAGCTGCACAGCGTTATAGCATGCGTCATTATGATCCAGTGGCGATAATGAAAACCTTAGGTGCACCGAAACAAATGGTGCAACAAATTTATCTATTACAGATTTTGTTTATTACTGCTTTGGGGATCACCATTGGCGCTATATTGGGCTTCCTCATACAACAACTCGTTGTCGCAGCTATTGCTGGCAAGGTCGATGTGTCGATGGATGTGTGGCATTGGCGTCCACTGATTATCGCCATCTTTACTGGTACTGTGTGTGCGCTGTTGTTTTCATTGTACCCATTGATGAAATTATTTTCTGTCTCGCCTCTGCGTGTATTACGCCGAGATCTAGGGGCTAATTTAAGTTCGAGATTGATCCAATTTGTAGCATCAGGCGGCGCGATATTTTTGTTGATGTGGGCCTATAGCCAAAATATTAAAGTCAGCGCTATCCTATTTGTGACAGGCATAGTGTTGGTTGTTAGTTTGTTAGCCGTAACCTATGGATTGATTTGGGTTGGGCGTAAATTTGGTCAAGGAAAAATGGGCGCTTGGCAATTAGCGTGGGCCAGAATTCATCGCCGAGCAATGGACAATAGTGTGCAATTGATTAGTTTTGCCGTGACTATTATGTTGCTTTTGATCGTATTAGTGATGCGCAACGATATGGTACAACAATGGCAAAACCAATTGCCGCAAGGCACACCTAATTACTTCTTAGTGAATATCAGCCAAGCGCAACAACCTAATTTGCAACAACATTTCGTTTCAAATCAAGTTGTTGTTGATAAGTTTTACCCTGTTGTGCGTGGCAGATTTGTTGCTGTAAACGATGAAAAAGTGCGTACTGCTGTCTCTAAAGAAGATCCAAATGAACAAAGCAATGGTCGTGACGGATTAGGTAGAGAAGCCAATCTAACCTGGAGCAATACTTTGCAAAAGGGTAGCGAAGTGGTGCAAGGGAAATGGTTGGGCGTTAACAATGATAACGACACCGTAGCCGAAAGGCCTTACGAAGTCTCTATTGAGGAAGGCATTGCAGAACGTATGCGGCTTAGCTTAGGTGATAAGTTGACCTTTAATATTGGCAGTGAGATCGTTGATCTTAATGTGACCAGTATTAGAAAGGTTAACTGGCAATCTATGCAGCCTAATTTTTTCTTTGTGATTGAACCTCGGGCCTTAAAAAGTTTTATCCCCACTTACATCTCTAGTTTCAATTTGCCATCTGAGCGAAAAGCCGATATCACGCAATTGATGCAGCCTTTTGCTAACGTTACTTTGATAGATGTGGATGCCAGAATTAACCAACTGCGTAATATTGTTGATCAAGTCTCAATGGCTGTGGAGTTTATTCTAATATTAGTATTAGCCGCAGGCGCATTGGTATTGATTGCTCAAGTGCAGGCCAGTATGGATGAACGTCAACAAGAGCTAGCTATTTTACGCACGCTAGGTGCCAAAGGCAGACTGATAAGGGCCAGTGTTGTATTTGAATTTATTATCATTGGTGTGGTAGCTGGTGCGATGGCCGCCGCAGCAAACGAGCTCAGTTTGTACATGTTGCAGACCCAAATATTTCAAATGCCCGCCAGTTGGCATTTAGAGTATTGGATCATAGCGCCAATAGCAGGCGCGCTGGTAGTGGGTATTCTTGGGGCGTTAGGTTGCTGGCGTTTATTATCACTCAATACCAGTCAATTACTGCGTCAGATGGTCTAAACAAAAAAGAAAGTTGCTACCTTTGGGGTATCAACTTTCTATCTTTTGTTACTTCAATCAATCCTTTTATTTATCCCTACTTTTGCTTACTTACTTAAACACTCAAAAGCTTGGGATAAAGTGGGATAGATAAATTCATAGCCACTTTCTTGTAAACGACTAGGTACTACTCTTTGGCCGTATAAAACCAAATCAGCCATTTCTCCCATCATCATTCGTAGCACAAATTCAGGCACTGTAAACAGACATGGGCGCGAAAGAGCAGCGGCAAGTTCGTGGCTAAACTCCTTATTGGTAACGGGGTTAGGAGCAGTGAAATTATAAACACCTTCGCAGCTCTCATTGGTAATTAAATGGGCGATGCCTCGTAGCATGTCTTCAAGGTGTATCCATGACATAAATTGTTTGCCGTCACCAAGTGGGCCACCTAAACCTAACTTAAATGGCAACAACATCTTTTGTAAAGCGCCGCCTCTTTTGGTGATGACGACACCCGTGCGCAGTATACACACGCGGGTTTTGTCTGATTGTGCTTGATTGGCTAAAAATTCCCAACGTTTGCATAGTTGGTGGCTAAATTCATCATGGGCTGACGAAAAGTTTTCATCAATTATTTGGTCCTGCTGACGACCATAAAAACCTATCGCTGAACCACTTATTAATAACTTGGGGGGATTTTCACCTGCCTTAATAAGTGCCACAATTTTTTCAGTGATTGACCAACGGCTGTTTTCAATTTTATGTTTTTGCTCAACTGTCCATTTTTTTGCGGCAATGGGTTCACCGGCTAGATTAATGACAACGTCGTAGTCGTCTAAATTGGAAAGATGTGTAAGTGTGGATAAAAAGTGAATTTTATGCCCAAGTATTTGCTCCGCCATGGCCACATTTCGAGTGTACACAGCAATATCACAAGGGCGCAGAATAGGAATAAGCGCGGAACCAATTAAACCTGAACCACCAGTGATAAGTATTTTCATAAAGTCCTTAGAATAACGTTTACTCTACGCATCTTTGTTGCATGATAAACATAAAGAAACAGAATCAGCGAAACGTAAGGCATGGGGTTTATCTACTTCTGCTTCAGCGTAATTAACCCAAGGGTGTTCCGCGGCAATAGCGAGTACATCAGCAGTTAGTTTTTCGAGTAACGAGAATCGATTGTTTTCGACCAGTTTTATAATTCTTTTGGTGATGGTTTTGTAATTGAGAGCATCGTCCATGGCATCTGAATCTGTTGCTTGATCAGCGCGGTAATGTATTTTTACGTTGATGACTACATCTTGCATATTAACTATTTCGTCATCGTTAATACCAATGTAAGTGCGTAAACGTAAATTTTTAATCCTAATAGTAGCTGGGTTTAGCTTCATACTTGTCCTAATGGTTTTCTTTTTATTATGCGCTATAAAATACCATACAGATCTGCTAGTTTGCTCACAAGGTATTCATTCAGAAACTTCATATGCAAATCAAATCTCAAAG
>NZ_CAJWCF010000119.1 GCF_913020055.1 uncultured Paraglaciecola sp.
TGCTGGGATCATAGACCACCTCCTTATTAACTGTAATTATATACAGTATTGCAACAGTTTACAAAAACATAGCCTTATCAAAAGGAAATTTTATGTTTAATAAACTCAGCTTTACCGTTGGTATTTTATTACTCACCGGTTGCGGTGGCAGTAGTTCCCCTACGGCCCAATCTTCTTCATCACCAGATCCCGTTCAATTTGCAAGCCTCAGAGCTACCGTTCAATCACAGTTGACCAGCAGTAACGCTCCAGCTGAGTCAGTTGCGATAATGAAAGAAGGTGAAGTAGTGTTTGCTGAAGCTTATGGCAAAAAAACGCATAACGGTGGTGAAGATGTGGATAGCGAAACTTTGTTTCAATTAGGCTCTACTACCAAAATGTTTACCGCTGTTGCTACCTTGCAATTGGTCAACGAAAATGTGCTGACATTAGACCAATCTTTACCCAGCGCCTTGCCTGTTTTGGCACTCTCAGCAGAACACGCAGCTTGGTCTGATATTTCAATTCAGCATATGTTGACGCATCAAGGGGGATTTACAGATTATGTGGATTGGGCACCTGAAACAAGTTTGATGGTTCATGCGCTGAATAACTATCCCAATGAGGGTGGACAAATGAATCCAGCCGGTAAGTTTTTTAATTATAGCAACCCTTATTGGTCGTACCTAGGTGCTATTCTCGAGTATCAAAGTGGTATGCCATATGAACAAGCCATGAAAGAAAAAGTCTTTGTTCCTTTGGGTATGGCGCGAACAACAATGACCTACCAAGATGTCAAAGATGATGGGAACTATGCCTTGGGTGTTGGCCAAGCCGTGATTAATAATGAAGCTATTACATTAAAAGCTGACACTCTCGAGCAAATTTCACAACCGACTTTTGGTAAACCAGCCGGCGGTTATACATGGTCTACCGCAAGCGAGTTGGTCAAAATGGGCGATTTCTTGATTAATGGTAACGCCGATGTGCTTCCTACTGCTTTACAACACCAGATAACTAGCGCACAAGTGAGTTTGCAAATGGGCTTGAACGTCGATTATGGCTATGGTTTGTTTCTTCGTGATGGCATAGATGTGAATAATGCGTATTACCCAATGGAAGTATGGGAACACGGTGGGAATACCCTAGCGTACACCAACATGTTGTATGTTTTTCCAGAGCAGAACGTTACCATTGCTATTATGAGTAGTGGTCAATCAACAGATTTTTTTACCAGTATGCTTGCCGCTTTTCGAGCCGTTGCTGATTTACCTGCCTCAACCTCAAGGTCTGTAATGCCGGTTGCAACAGAGTTATTTGCAAGACATGTCGGTGATTATCAAACGGATGACGTACACGTCGAAGTTACTGAGTCCTCAGGTGCTTTGATAGTTAACTTGCCTGAGTTTAATGCGGCTCAAATCAGTTATGAGCCTGAACTACAACCTATTGCAGCATCAGCATTTTTAATCACCCTTGACACAGAGCAAGTTGACATAACCTTTATCCCAGATGAAGAGGATGGTGTGTCGATGTATATCCGAAACCGTGAATTTGTGGCTATTCGCACTGATAGTAGTGTTACGGCCTTCAAAAAAACAAGTCAACTGTCTAAAAAGCAACGTATGCCAAAGTTGAATTAATACATGGGAACTCTTCTCGACTTCGCCAAAGCGGAGTCGAGATAGAAGGAACACAAGTACAAATAAGTGGGATTATTCAAACAGCTAAGCGAATACTTTGTTTATTTACTGGATTCAATTGGATTTCAGTTTAAAGTTGGAGAGTGCTTTTTGCCTATTACTACAATGGGGCCCCATTAAGCTTGTTCAGGTTTTATAGATGTATTCTTGGTAAATAATATTACCACTGTTAATGTCTATTTTAATAATGTGTAGCTTGTATTTACAGTGTGACTATGCTAAAAAAAATACTCGAGTATAAACATTAGGAATTCACATGGACCGTTTATTATTGCTTACTTTGGTATTTTTTCTCGGAACCGTTCCGAGTAAAGCTATTTCTGCAAATTACTCTCCGGCGACCTATATCTTGCAGGTCTCCAGCAATTTAGGTTGCGAAACCCTAGACATTGAGCTTATTTCACAAGCAGATGATACCCGTCAACACATCAGATATGGCTCAAGCGCCTTTGCCGCAGTTGAGATGCCTTCAGGTACTTATACTTTTGGTGATGTAATCTGCATAAACAAAGAAGATGCAAAAGTACATAATCTGCTTAGCGATAAGATTGCACCTATCCATCTTAATGCTGGGCAAGCCTATTATGGTGGCCGCATCATTTTTGAAGAGGTGGTTTCCGTGGATGCAAACGGTTCACCTGACGTTTTTAACAATTGTCCTCGAGTTATGAGCCGTGCGCGGGGCCAGAGTAGCAATCAATGCAGTGATGGTGTGGGTGTAGATACATCTGCTCCAACCTCTAAGCAGATCAATGTTTATCGTCCTGATGTTACGGACCAGGATATAGCAGTTGTGCGCTCCGCGTTGTCTGCGACAAAAGAACAACTGCTCTATCTGCCGTTAAAACTATAAGCAAACCAAGCCCCAGCAAAAAGTGAACTGTATAATCCTACCCACACGATTTAGTCAGCGTGTGGGTAGTGCGCTTTACTAACCTTTATTTACTTCATTCTATTTTTAATTCTCATATATCTGCTTTTTCAAAATTTATTCTCAATAAACCTTGTCCCATCAACAAATATAGCAATAATCGGCCTAGGTTTTATTGGTTGAGTTTTTATAGTGCAATTATTAGCAGTAGAGTGTTTGGGTAAGACGCTTAAGTTGGAAGGTTCCATGGCTGGGTGGCAGCAGTTGTTTTGGGGGGATGATTGCGTTTCGCAAATTAATGCCAGTGGCGACAGTGAACATTTTTGCCATCAATTTTCACTGCAAAGTGAACAGGGCGATCTTCAAGTTGAGCTAAATGGCTCTTTGCAATGGCAGCCTTTTGAGCTGCAATTCAAACTTTTAGTGAATGATGAACTGGTAGATGAAAATAAGCTTAGCGAAAAAGACATAGAACAAAGGCACGTCATTCAAGGCCAAAAGCAACCGATGAAATTTAGTTTTATGGGTATGGCGGGTCTGGGTTTAAAACTGTTTAAAAGTGCCAAGGTAATTAAAGTGTTGTTTGCTGCTGGCAGTTTAGCGGCTTATAGCTGGTTGTTTTCAATCGAGTTTGCCATTGCCCTGATACTTTGTCTGGTGTTTCATGAATATGGTCATATCAGGGCGATGAAGTACTTTGGCTTAAAAACCAAAGGTATTTATCTTATTCCTTTTGTCGGCGGTTTGGCCCTCAGCGACGATAAAATTAATACCCGCTGGCAAGATGTTGTGATTTCAATTATGGGGCCATTTTTTGGCTTGATATTGTCACTTGTTTGTTTAGTGGGGTATTGGCTTACAGACATAGAAATACTCGCCGGTTTAGCAGTATTTAATGCGTTGCTGAATTTATTTAATATGTTACCTGTATTGCCTTTAGATGGTGGCCACATATTAAAAAGTATCGCTTTTTCGATTAACTCTCGTGTAGGTATTGTCGCTTGTATTTTAGGCGCCGCGTTAGGTGTTTATGTGAGTTATCACTTTGGATTGGCTTTGTTAGGGTTTTTACTGGCCATTGGCAGCGTTGAAATATTCTTTGAATATAAACGCAGACACTTAAGTGATTTACTGCCCCTTAATCGTTATGCGCAAATCGTTTCTATATTATGGTACGTCAGCACTATAGGTGGCTTAAGCGCCATTATTTGGTTTATGGGACAGACAGACAATGGTGCTTTGTCATTACCACTTAAAATATTGAGTAGTTAACCAGAAAATTGTAATTACGCTCATGGTTACAATGGCTGTCTCTATTATAATCTGTAAAATACTGTGTTTAGTAAAGTGATAACCGAAAATGAGTTTTGGTCAAAAAGGAGTGAGTCGATAAGTACCTTGAATTATTGAGAAAAAGTAATAATACTCAATAAGTCTTTAACTACTATTCAGTTAACTATTTAGGATTAAGTCGAGGAGGACTGTGCAATTGACTAGAGTCATCTATTTTGGCCTCACATTTTTGCTTGTCTTTTTTTCAAATTCTTCAATTTCTGATGAGTCTATAAAAACCAATACACTTCCTCGCATCACCTTTTATACCGAGTATTACCCTCCCGCTAACTATATGGAAAATGACAAACTGGTCGGAATTTCTGTTGATTCTTTAAGATTGATGTGGGCAGATCTTGGTATTGGCGAGCAAGATGTTTTACTAGTTCCTTGGGCTCGTGGATACCAAAATGTACTGAAACAATCTAGTACAGCACTATTTACTATGTCTAGAACACCTGCTCGTGAACATCTATTTAAGTGGGTTGGTCCGATTTTTAAATCTGTTCATGTGTTGATGGCAAAAAAAACCGCTAATCTAAAGTTTAAGAATTTAGGTGAGGTATTGAGTTACCGAGTGGCAACTATTCAAGGCGATGTTTCTGAAATTTCTTTACAACAGATAGGCTTTCCAGAATTGAATATGGCCAAAGTAACAGATCTTGAACGTGCTTTTTTAATGATGCAATTAGGTAGAGTCGATATGCTGATGGTATCTGTACATGGCTTTGAACATTTAACCAAGCTATTAAATGTAGATCCTTCAAAATACGAGCAGGTGTGGCAAGTAAATGAAATTGGCAATTACATAGCGTTTAATCTTGAAACATCTGACAAAGTGATTGAACGTTATCAAAAAGCGTTTGAAAATGTGGCAGAGCAACGTACTCTTATTAAACAAAAATACTATTTACCAATAATTGAATATTGATCCAATCCTATTATTTAGGCTAAAACTAGGTATTAAATATACTTGGCAACTTAGCATCTAAAATACCTTGTAGTAGCCTTTCCAGTAGTGAATATCATCTCACCACTGGAATAGTCCGATTGTCGTTACGTGTTATGAATTAGCCCTTCAAACCTCAGCTTTTAAAGAATCAGTCAGAAACAATAAATCTGTTCCTTGGGATAGTTCAAAATTCATAAACGCTATCACCGCATGCACAAGAACAAGCATTTCTTGATAATCTACTGGGTGGTTTTGTATGTGCTGTTTAGCTTGTTTGTAGCCTAACTCTTTATACACGGCTAACAAGGTAACGCTATTTTCTTCCGGCGTAATGACGCGCACTTTAGGCGTGTATCCCAAAGCTCGGATGATGTCTTCTGAGAGTTTCCAAACCGACCAAGGGTTTTGGCCTGTGAGAACTTGTCCATCTTGGATAACTTGCTCAAGGTATAGGTCACCCGCTTTAAAATTAGAGCCTTGTTCCGACAGTTTATCTTGTAGAAGGAAAGGAAAAACAGTTTCTGCATCTGGGATTAAAAACAGCTCTTCTTCATTGGTAAAAGCGCTCATGTTTTTGTTGGCGGCAAACCACTGGCCATTATCGAGTTTTACGTTGACTAAAGCCGCTGGACCATGACATACAGCTGAAACAATTTTGCCATTCTGATAAAGGTATTTAACGATGTTTTTTATTGCTGCATTATCAGGAAAGTCAAACATGGCCCCTTTGCCGCCTACAAAGTAAACGGCTTCATAATCTGCTGGATTAATATCATCGATAAGTAAGGTGTTAGTGACTTTAGCTTGTGCCTCAGGATCATTTAGAAAGGCATAGTCGTATTCCCGCATATCGTCGTCATCAAGCACAATGGGCGGGGTACCGCCTTTAGTGCTGGCAATATCCACTTCAAAACCATTGGTTTGAAATACCCAATAGGCTCTGGCCAATTCGGTAAGTTCGTACCCTGTATTTTTGCCTGATGTGCCCATTTTATCTACGCTGGTGACAACCGCTAATATTTTGCCTCTGTTTTCTAAAACGGGGTGCTGTAAGTAAGGTACGTCTTGTTTTTGGCTGGCCTTTACAATGGCCATTTCAGCGCTGCTTGGGATAAATCCTTTTAACCAATTGATAGAGAGTCCACCTAAAGCAACAAGTAATATCACTATAGTTACTGTGGTTATCAGTATTTTCTTTAACATGTCTTTTCTCCATTGTTTTAGACATGTTAATTTTTAACAGGTGAAACCTGAGTGAAATTCAGCAACAAATTAAAAATAAATGCTAAAAGAAAAAGTCTCGGTGTTTTGATTTAGCTCATATCGCCAGCCAAAACTTTCAATTATCCGTGTGACTAAATATAAACCTTGGCCTATGCCAAGACTGTTTTGGCTTTTTACTCCCGACACAATGATATCTTCTGGCGGAAGTTCGTTGATGCTGTTTTCGAATACAAGGGAATGACCTTTTTGGCGTACAGTGAGTTGGTGTGACTGAGCGTGTTGCATTGCATTGGCAATCAAGTTATTCACCAAAAGGTTCAACAGTGCAGGGTTGGCTATTAACGCAAATTGAGGATCTACATCAAGCGTGACCTCTAGTTCATTTGTTTCATCCTTACAAAGATTCAAAATGGCCTGTTCGAGCACTATTTTTAGGTTACAGCTTTGTTTTTCAATTGATTCAGAGCGGGCTAAGGCCAGTAAAACCGATACCGTATTTTCCATATGTAATGCGACGTTTTTCATTTCAGTTAAATCACTTTGTTTGTAACCCCGTTGTTCAATTAATGCCGTGTGATTTTTTAGAATGGTCAGCGGTGTGCGTAATTCATGGCCTACATCAGTAGTGAAGTTCTTCTCCCGTTCTAATGCTTGTTCTAAGTCATTAAATGCTTTTTGAAAGGTGCGTGATAGATAGTCGAGTTCGTGTTTAAAAGTAGGTAGGTCGCTACACTGCTTGCCTATTTGACCTGATTTTATGACTTGAGTGAGTAAAATTATTGGGTTTACAATTTGTTTGGAGAATTGTTTTGCCAAATATATTGCTAGAAGTAAGGCCAAGGCCAAGCCTGCAAGGTAGATCATAAATATGCTTGGGTTCTGACTTACCACCAATAAATCTGACACTTCAGCCACTAGATAACCTTTGTGCTCTTTGCCTAAGTCTAAGGTTTTAAAATGATAATGGGTTTTATCTGGGGTGAATATTTCTTGATCACCAGAAGAGTGTTTAATACTTTCATACAACTCATGGGGCATGGCAGAAGGGCTGTCGTAGAGCTGAATAAAACCAAGATCTAAGTCAGGAAGCTGACCGGTTATTTTATATTGTTGCTCTGCAAACTGAGTATGTTTTTGCAATAATTTGCTTAAGATAACGTCTTCAACCACAAAACCAGTAAGCACGGCTAAGCCTAAATAAAGCGCGGTAAGGCCTAGAGTTAGTGATACCAGCAAGACCAATGATTGATGTTTAATACTCGACATTATTTTCATCTTAGCACTCCAACCTATAACCCACATTCATAACCGTTTTAAGTTTTGGTGCACTTGGGTGTATTTCCAATGCTTTTCTTAAGGCATAAATGTGGGATTTAAGTGCGTCACTTTCAGGGGGCGAATCAGCCCATATTTTATGTATGATTAGCGAGCGGGGAATAGGCTCAGGATAGGTTTTGGCCAACAAGGTTAATATACTGAATCCTATGCTGGTTAACGCACATTCTTGGCCATCAATCAGCGCGCTTTTTGTTGATAATACTAGCTCTAATTTACCAACAGTGATGTGAGTCGATTGATGTAAGTCAGAGCGCCTTGCTAATGCTTGGCAGCGTAATGCCAACTCTCGTAAATCATAGGGCTTAGTTAAATAATCATCTGCACCTTGTTTAAACCCAGCGGCTTTATCAGCGAAACTATCTCTGGCGGTTAACATTAAAATTGGCGGGATAACTTGTGCCTGTGACTTAATAGTAGCGCACACCTCAAGCCCATCCATGTCGAGTAAGTTGAGGTCGAGCAAAATCACATCAAAAATATTCTCACACGCCAGCTGTATGCCAAGCTTGGCATTATCGGCATAGTCAATGTGCCAATTGTGGGCTGATAAAAATTCAGTCACTTGCTGAGCGATAACCCAGTTATCTTCAATTAATAGAATATTCAAAATAGACTTACTTAAAACAATACAGACTCTTAGCATACGTTAGCCGAAGTGAAGGCCAAGTGAAATTTACTGAGTAATGTTACAAAGCATAAATTTCGTCTATACCCAAACCACGATTCAATTAAAAATTCTGGTAGGATACTGCAAATTTTTTTGCATTTACATTTACCTTTATGTCGTTAGCTCTACTTCAAAACTGCCACGTTCTCTTTGGCGATCATTTTCACCTAAATATCGATTCACTTGTTATTAAACCTCTGCAACATACTGTTGTATTGGGTCCAAATGGTAGTGGCAAATCTGCATTGGCGGCTTGTATTGCCGGGCAGGGGGAGCGGTTAGACGGGCAATGCCAAGTTAATTGCCAACTAGCTTGGGTGTCGGTCGAGCAACAACAAGCGTTAATAGAAGCTGAAAAACAAAAAGACTGTGCTGATATTCTGGATATCATTCCGGTTCCTACAACAGTGCAAGAGATTTTGCTTGAGGGCTTAACCCTATCTGAACTTGATCAAACCCTAGTCAAACGTGTGACAGATGTTTTTTCTCTGGCAGATATGTTGCACAGGCCATTTCGCGCCTTGTCTACCGGTGAAACCCGAAAGTTACTGATAGCAAAAGCACTATTAAGCCAAGCTGAAATACTTGTTTTAGATGAGCCATGGGATGGCTTAGATACTCAAGCCTGCGATGATTTCAATGCGTTACTGTTAGAAATATCTACTCAAACAACCTTAGTGTTGGTGCTCAATCGATTAAGTGAAGTGCCCAGATTTTGCCAACAGTTAGTGTTGATGCAGACAGGTAGTATTCAGTGGCAAACACACATTACTGATGATTTAGCTGAACAACTGACCCATATCAGCCAACTACGACATATGCAGCAACAAGATTTAGCTTTGCCCGCAAAAGACAGTGACAGCTTCGCCCCACATCCATTAGATGCTAATGCACCCTTGGTAAAACTGACCAATGTAAAAGTGAATTACGCTGATAATATCGTTTTTAGTGGCTTAAACTGGACCATTGAGCCTCAGCAGCATTGGCAAGTCACTGGGCCAAATGGCTCTGGCAAAACCTGTTTGTTGAATTTGATCACAGGTGATCACCCCCAGTGTTACGTGAATGATATTTTCGTGTTTGGTTATCAGCGGGGCAGTGGCGAAAGTATTTGGCAAATCAAACAATACATTGGTTATTTATCAAATGCTTTTCATCTAGATTATCGAGTGAATTGTTCATTATTACATGTGGTGTTATCCGGCTTTTACGACAGCATCGGTATGTACCAACAAGCCACTAAAAACCAAATCGCTTTGGCAGAGCAGTGGTTGGCGCTTATGGCGCTAGATCAACAAAGTGCCAGACCTTTTCAAAAATTGTCATTTGGTGACCAACGTTTAGTGTTACTTGCCCGCGCCATGGTCAAACATCCAGCCTTATTGATTTTAGACGAGCCTTGCAACGGTTTAGACGATATCAATCGGCTAAAAGTGTTAGCCCTGATTGATATACTTGCTAGGGAAGGCAGCACTACCTTGCTTTACGTTAATCATCATAAAGAAGACGCTATTCCCAGCATTCAACAGCATTTGTCGATGACAGATTTTAACGGGTAACTGATTTAGCTACGAAAAATATAACCACTCAATTAAAAATCAAAACTAGTGGAATACCGCCGGTATAAATTTTACTCTGACTGTGGCTAGCAATATCTCGTAAGTTGTAGGGGATTAAGTTACTCTTTATAACACTACTAAAATATTCTTCAGAGTATGGGGTGTGCATATGGACGGCAGTAATAACTTAGATCACGCGACTAAATGGATTGAATTACTTTCAGAATATGGTCCTTACGCTTTATTTGTTTTCTTTGCTCTGGTGTTATGGACAGTCGCTAAAAGAAATATGGACAAAGCGGAAACAGACGAAGATCGTGTTTATCATCGCAGAAACCATAAAATAATCTTGTATGGCGTGTTTGTTCTGGCTGCAGTTTTAGTCGTTGTTTGGAGTACAGACCGTTTTTATGTCGAGCCTAATGCGCCAACGACTATTGTTAAAGGCCAATTTTCCGGGCTGAATACTCAACTTCCACTTGATCAATCACATCCTAGTCGTGTGCATCATAAAATTATGCTAGATCAGGAGGGGAAGTTTTACTCCAAAATAGACAAAAATTTGAGCGAGCAATATAGGCACAATTGGGTTTTGTTGAATGAAAAGTCCGAAAACAATTTCTTTTTTGTATTTCAGCAAGTTTACGAAGAAATCAAGCCACAAAGAATGACTGATGGCTTAGGCATTAATCAATCAAAAGTAGATCGTAGAGAATTGCGCAAAAGGTTTGCACTGTCCTTAACCGATCAAGAAATTCAAAATGAAACGCCTTACCGTTTACTTTATATTCCTAACGAAAGTGACCCAACGGGCCAGATAGGTTCGATAAAACGTCAACTGCAAAATGCCGGGAATTTAACAGAGATTCCTTGGTTGACTAACAATCACAGCTATCCAAAAAATGATTCATTTGAAATTGATTTTTCAATTTTCCCTAAGGCCTATGCTGCTACAAATAACAGTATTTTCGAAGGGCAGGACACCGATTATATTATTGCTAGATTGAACAACATGCTGTCCAGTGAAAATCTGAAAGATCAACTCGACGCACAACGGATCTTACTCAATAACCACAAGGATGTTTTGTTTTACCTTGAGCAAGTATTAAATCCAACGGAGCAAACAGAAAATGATCTTGGGTTTAATTATTGGTTTGCTGTTGAAAGTTTGATTGAAAATAGTGAAGCGTCGGGCGATAAAGTGGCCGCTTCACTCAAAATTCGCTTAGCAGATGAATTGCTCAATGCAGGTGCTTACGAAAATGCCTCAAATTTATTGAAAAAAGTTAAAGTAACCAATTCGCTAGATCCTTCAACAGATAGCCTTGGTAATCCTTTTAAGTCAGTTCAGCTTAATAGACTTAAAGCACAACAAGATGACAACTGGATAACAGTCCCTTATCTTCGATATGAAAGGCTGCGAGTGGCGTATTACATGTCGCCAATGGTGTTTTATGGTGATGGTTGTATTAGGGCAACCTACAAAGGAGGGCGGCACGCCACAGAGGAAAAACGGCCAAGGTATAGTATAAGCCTATGGCGCGACGATAAACGTCAAGGTTATGAATTTTATCTTTCTAAAGATGTAGCCGGTAGTAATAAAACCGAATTTACGATTTACAAAAGATTTTCAGCAGAAGGCAGTCGCCCCGTTACCAAAATAAATGGGCGGTGGCAGGATGACGATATTATCAACAACTTTTCCAGGGAAGAAAATCAATTAAGTATTTGTCGTAAAGCGCAAAAATTACATTTTTTAATCAATGATAAAGAGGTCTTTACCACCCAAGAGCCCGAAATTGAACGTCACCGATTTTTTGGTATGAATGTCGCCATCGGAACACAAGTATTTGTCAAAGATTTTGGGATTTGCTTATTAAACGATTGTTTAGAAAAATGATTTGAAATACCTTGGATGTATAATGCACTACTTAATGTGGGGAGTTATACACATTGCTAAGCGGCGCAAAATAGGGAGGAACAAGCTCTGCCAGTTGTTAAGTATCCTTTTAAGTAACTTCTTATACGTATTTGGAGTAGGTAAATCATTTTTTAACCAACTTATGGCCAAGATACGCCATGGGCATATATGCAACAATTAAGTCCAATGCATTAAACCAAAGTGGGGAAGGTAGATTGAAAACCATTGTGGTGCCTCCAGCAAAAAATGCGACGCCAATAAGAAGTGCTATTTTCAATTTGTGAGTGGTTGCAACTTTTGTAGCAAAAATTGCACCCGCTAACGTTCCAAATGAATGAGCGAGGAAAGGAAAAAGAAAATGCTTTGTCTCGAATAGTTGCATCGCATTAGCCAGTCCTTCCATAGATGAAACATCAACCCCTTCTGGTGGTGGAATTAACTCAGAACCAATTGATATTAGCCCCATGTTTACTGCACTGCCTAAAACAAGCCCACCAAGTATGGCAATAGAATTTAAAGCAATAGCCTTCATAATATTCTCTCCATTTGAAAAGCATAACGCTTCGTTAAAGGGCGAACTCAGTTTGCTGGCGTTTTCGTTAAACGGCTTATTATGCCTTCGTCACGTATTCGATTTTTACCTGTTTGTGTCTTGGAGCTATATATTTCAAATGTAAAATCCCTGAGGAACTAAATATAAAACAAAAAGCAACGCTCGATGACAACTCTTCATTTATAAGCGCACGGATAAAACCCATTATAGATATAGAAAATATGATGATAGAAAGACTTAATGACCAATCCGAGGCTCGCTTACTTTTTCTATAAAAGGTCTTACAATTTGGACACCCAAGCTTTCGATTTGAATCCTTATGGTCTTCACAATAAGCGCTCGCATCGTCAAATTCAGCTTCACACTTTAAACATTTATACATCCTACGCTCCTTGAAAGGCATAACGCTTTAGTGTTTGTACGGCGTGCTTTTGCCGTATAAACCTGTGTTGAACGGGTTGTATACCGCGTCTCTAATT
>NZ_CAJWCF010000120.1 GCF_913020055.1 uncultured Paraglaciecola sp.
TGGGTGGACATAATAGGCTTAACACCAACTATAAAATCACTCAACTCAACCGAAAGTGCGTCATGAACATCTAGATATTTAGTCCCCCGTGCTTTGGGATTACTGATAATGTCAAACTCCTTTCCGTTGCCAACATTATCAATTTTCGTTGTTGTGCATGCCGACAAAATAATGGCTGTCGCAATTAAAAAATAGTTTTTTTAAACATTCTTCATGTCCCCTAGATTTACGTATGAGTATAGATAAGATATAAATCATTTTTCATAATATCAAAAAATGCGATGCCTTGTGTTTTCCATATTGGCATCTATTTTATATTCTTAAAGGAGTGAAAGTCAGCTGTTTTTCGTCTATAGAGGTTGAAAAACTAATTAGCCTAACGTCTTCAATTCGCTCTAAGCTAACCTTAACTTTTTCAATAAATTAAGGCCAGCTAGTATCATATTGAGAATACTGGTGATGAAAGTCTCGTTTACTTGTTAGTTAGTCGCGATTGCGACCCAGCTTGTCGTGGCTACTGACCCAGTGGCCTCCGATAACTGCACAACCCAAGGATATATCCCCAGCTAACACTGTGGCGGCGACAATTTCAGCCAGTTTGTTGGCTTTGCCTTGGCCATAACAACCAAGTAATTCAAGGCATTCTTTTTGCGTGGGCAGTCCTGTTCCGCCGCCGTAAGTTGCTACTATCAAAGAAGGCAGGGTCACCGACATATAGATGTCGCCATTTTCTAGCAATTCATGGGCTAATAACCCCGCATGAGATTCCACTACGTTGGCTTCGTCTTGACCTGTGGCAATAAACATTGAAGCAATGCCATTGGCAGAGTGGGGGCCATTGTAAGCAGCACCGGCCATCATGGCTCCGGTATTGGCTAACACAGTCGCCCGTGCCAACGTTTTGGTATCAACCTTCATGATTTTTTTAAGTACGGCCTTTTTTAGCACTACTTCAGCAATCACGCGTTTGCCACGAGAATGCAGCATATTCAGATGAGAGTGCTTTTTGTCGGTGTCCATGTTACCCGAGAGTAAATATTCACATTGGTGTGGATAGTTAGCACAAATCCATTCACAAGCAGCCAATGTGGCTTTGCCGACCATGTTCTGCCCAGCGGCATCACCCGTTGTATAGTTGAACCTCAGGTATTTAGTTTTCGAAACTGACCACTGTTGAATATGTTCCAACTGGCCAATGCGGGTGGTGGTTTCAGCCGCTGTTTTTATCTCATCAAAGTGTTCAGTTATCCAATGCCCGAAGTCTCTGGCCTCTCGGGCATCGGCAAATATAAAGGCTGGGGCCCTTTGCATAAATTGTTCTACTACTGTGGTTTTTACCCCGCCACATTCGTTTATAACCCGCATACCCCGGCTGTAACTGGCTACCAAGGTGCCCTCGGTGGTCGCTAGTGGAACATAGAATAACCCCTGTGCATATTCACCGTTTACTTGAATCGGCCCAGCTATGCCCACTGGCAACTGTACTACGCCGATAAAGTTCTCTACATTGCCTGGTAGTAGGCTTGGATCTACTGAATAGTGCCCAGTGTTATTTAATGTGGCGCCGGTTTTTTCGGTTAAAAACTGCCTTCTTTTTTCGGCCCATTCATGACTATGGTCATTCATAGTGTTGCGAGGTATGCGGTTAGGGTCACTCATAGTTATATTTCCTTAAGTAAAATAACGCTTCCTTTACACAGTTCTAGGTGCCTTAGGTTTATTAGTCGTTAACGCAAGTTGATATGGGTATATATATGCAGCTATGCAGGAGTGAGGCCAAACTGTAAGCCTCTATTTTTATGGCTTTTTCGTTGTTCAGCTTGGTAATAACTGAATAAATAGCTGCACCAGAAAATATCCTCCTTGCACTATCATGGGACCTATCTCAATCTTTAGTAATAGGGTTCGGTTATAAATTATGAGGCAGTAAGGTTAAATTAAAATGACAAGATTCACGGATAACGAGTATCCGCCGTCAAATTGCAATATGCATTGAGTTGACACTTTACAAATGACTTGTGCCGAGCTCGAAGGTAATGGCCTCCGCCAGTCTCAATCAGTTGAGCGGATAGGTTAGTTCAGATGTGGATACTACAATTTAGCTGAGACTATTTAATGAAGATTACTGACTGCCGCTGGTCAATTTTAAAATCGAATTCTCGTAAAAAATTCATGCCTAACAGGCCGTCGGCATTATCAAATTCACCCATGGGTAATATCACTACCGGTAGGTTTTCAACTGTGACATGACCAAAGGTTAATTCCCGAAATTGGTACATGCTGGCCATGATGCTGCCAGCGGCAGTACCTATGCTAAAGCGTCCTAGGTAATTCACTTTGTACCTGTTGCTTAATCGATTAAAATATTGCTTCGAAATTGCAGTGACTGACGCACCAGTATCAATCAATAATGAAACAGGGTTACCACTCAATGAACCTTGAATCACATATTGGTCGGCGTATTTCTTTAAATTAATGGCTCGACCTAAATCAACTTCATTATCTTGTTCGGGTGATTCGTCAATGGTTTCAGGCCGTTGTTGCGCCACTATTATCTGGCGTATTTTTTGCGCGTCAGGGTCGTTTAAGTCTAGTGATGCCAGCACATTCTCCATTAACGCTTCTTGATATAGCTCAGCATAGGCTTTAGCTAATGACAAAATATACAGTCGATTATCTGGGGCGAGTTGCAAAAGTGGCTCAATAAACATGGCCAACACATCCCACGAATAAATACGTGTAAGTTGTTCGATGGAATTATGGCTCAGAGTTTTAATTTGTAGCTCAATTTCACTTTGTTGAGCTGCGGTCATGGGGTTTCTTAATAAATCATAGTAGTGGGCAATTGCATCACTTAGTAAGGTTGTTTCGACTTTCATTTTTGCTTCGAGCAATAAAAAGTCCATATCTTGAGGGTGCTGCTTTAAATAGTTTTGTAACAGTAGGCTCAAATCAAGCATATTTTTACCTAGATACATCTGATTGGCCCTATTCAGTAACTCAGACCTGTCAGTGCTTTGCCAATCCTGATTTATAACGGCTTCTTGGGGGGCAGGCGTAACCGCTGGGGCTGAATTAAAGTTAGAGTTATCTTCAGCACTCTGTTCATCTGACATCTTGTTGGCTAAAGGATAAGCCGCTTGCTGTTGAGTCTTGTTTGGTTGCACAGAGTTGATGGAAGATGTGCCAAACAACAAGTACAAATTTAATCCTAATGAAAGGCATAACAATATGCTTAGCAGCGCTGTCCAGCTTTTCATAATAGTTTAATTAGTGCCCGCTGTGGCTACCACTGCTTGTCCATATACATCGCTAAACTGTTTGGGCATACGTTTAGGTCTACCCGAAGATAAAGCAATACACACAAACTCGGTGCGTGCGGTTAACAGTGTTTTTTGATCGCTACGGCGAATAAACTGAAAGTGCCGGGTTAACTTAAGCCTGTTGTCGCACTCTACTATCCAAGTGGCGCAATCAATTTGGTCATTCACATGGGCCGCAGCTAAATAATTGATTTCATGCCGACTGATGGCCATGCCTCTATCTAACGCCTGATATTGCTCAATAGTTAAGCCTAAGTGATTGGAGTGTGCCCAAGACGTCACTTCAAGCTGACTAACGTAGGCTACATTATTCGCGTGTTGATAATGATCAATCTGCTCGGGTTTGACTTGCCAGTTGTTGATAAACGGATTAGGAAGGATCCAAGACATTTAAAAACTACACATCTGGCAAAGGATTAGGCAAATTTGGATTGGCCAGTTGTAGCATGATTTGATGCTCTTTATCCACCACAGGCGTAATGAAGTCTTCTACATTACCCAAGTTTTTAAAGGCTTTAAAGCCCTTTTCAAGAAACTCGTGTAAGGCTATAACCCCTGCTAATTTTGCCGGTTTTCGTGAGATAAATAACAAGCTAGAAATGCCTTTCATTTTAACTACATCGGCTAAATCATGTCCCAAAGTACGGATGTAGTCGATTTGTTGTTGTCTGTTGGCAATATTGTCACAACTGACATAAGCACTGGCATAAGTGTCTCGATTTATCTCGGTATTGACTAACTTTCTGGCTAAATCAAAATCCAATTCAAAAGATAACGTATTGAGATGTAAAGCCGAGGCCAATGATTGTAGGGCTTTATCAGGTAGAAATTTTGACATCTTTGGCACGATACGCGCAATATCTTTATCGCGCTGGCTAAAATCGTAAGGCCCATAAAGTTCGTTAATAAAAAACTCAACAGCCGGTTTAAAACGTTTTTGTTGATACATGTGTTGATGTGTCACTAATAAACGTTTGCACTGCCAAGATTGTACCGCTCTGATGGTACTCATTATCTCGGCTTTTTCGGCAATTTCTTGCATAGTGTTCAGCCCATGTAAATGGCGAACAATTTGTTTAGTGTAGTCGGTCATTTTATTAAACTTATGCTGCCAAATACGTCGGCATCTATCCAGCCACGATTAGTGTCACCTTTTACCGGCTCGATCTTATGCGAGCCCATAAAATGCTCTCTTGTTGCGCTACCATCGTTATCACAATAGGCCAGCATAAAACCTATTTTTTGCGCGGTTTTTAAGGTGATTGCAGGTAAAGGTTGGCTGTCAGTGTAATTGTTAGGATACAGTTTGATTGCGACTTCCCAGATGATTTTGTCGAACTGCTTTTCATTGCGCTGCCAGCGGCTTGTTACGTGGTCGTTGTACATATGGACTTTTTTATCGTCGCCGATATCTGCGGTTTGGTTATCCAAGGCAATATGATAAGCGAAAGCACTGTGATTATATTGATGGTTGCCACCTGATGCATCACTATCGATAAAAACTTCTAAACAGTCATCGTCCCAATAATTGACTTTAGGATCGGCAATTTTATCAAACAAAATATCATCAGTGATCTCTGCTTGCAGATAGAGGTATTGGTTATCCCATAATAATTTATATCGTCCAGAAAAGTCGTCAGACGTGGGCAGTGAGTCGGCCATCAGATAAGACATGGGCTGCCATGTAGCAGTGTTCCATGTTTGCTCAGCAAGGCCGTCTATTTTAATAGGAGTGGCAGTATGTTTGACGTCAGTGGCACTCACTTGCGAGCAGAGAAATAACACATTGCAAAATAGAAATGTTTTAAACAAAAGATTTTCCCTAATATTGATATAAAAATATTTTTTCATAGCTTGGCGTAATCTTTGAGCGAAAACAATAGCCTTAGTGGCCGTAAGTACTAAATATTCAGCTAATGTTGGACGAGTACTGCACCTGAAGCCTTTTTATGTATAAAATGCCGCCCATATGAATATGAACACTGCCATATCTTGTGCTCCAACCCTTTCCCCGTTGTCTACAGCAGGGGCAATTTTGCATGTCTATCAAGACTTAATTGAATTATTCAACACTGGGTTTTCCGAGACTGAAAATACCGTGTTAGTTAAGGGCAACTCTGAACCTATCTACATTCCTGCTAAAAATGCCTCTGACTATCATCAAATTGTGTTTGCCCATGGCTATTTTGCCAGTGCATTACATGAAGTCGCCCATTGGTGTATTGCCGGCAAACAAAGGCGTTTGTTAGAAGATTATGGTTATTGGTATAGCCCCGATGGCAGAGATACTCAGCAGCAGTCTGAATTTGAAAAGGTAGAAGTTAAACCCCAAGCGATTGAATGGGCTTTCTCTTGTGCAGCAGGCAAAACGTTTGCTGTCAGCACCGATAATTTAAATGGCGCCCCAGCGGATACTCAAGGGTTTCAATCTGCAGTGAAGCAACAAGTGTTGCTGTATCTAGAACATGGTTTCCCTCCTCGTGCCGCACAGTTTATTTCGGTGTTACAGGCATTTTATCAAACCGGCAAATTACATAGGGAGTTGTTTGATGTCTAATCAAGCTAAACCTAGCAGGTTGTTTAAGTTAGGTTTGTTAGTTAATCCCTATGCTGGCATAGGAGGTGCCCTGGCGTTAAAGGGCAGTGACGGTGTTGAAATCCGCGAAAAAGCCTTAGCCATGGGAGCTGAAAAAAAAGCATTAGATAAAACCCGTATCGCTCTTGAGCATATTCTGCCAATTAAAGACCAAGTGCATTTTTATGTGGCATCGGGTGATATGGGCGAAACCTTGGCTAAGGAAATGGGGTTCAGCTACAGCGTGGTGTATCAACCGCAAAACAAACAAACAGAAAGCCAAGACTCAGAAGCAACTGCAAAAATCTTATTGGCTCAGCAGGTGGATTTAATTCTATTTGCAGGTGGTGATGGTACCGCACGTAATGTTTGTCATGTGGTGGGCAATATAGTGCCAGTTTTAGGTGTACCTGCTGGCTGTAAAATTCACTCTGGAGTGTATGCGATTACGCCAGCTGCTGCCGGTAGAGTCTTAAAACAAGTGATTAACGGTGAAATTGTCAGTGTTAGTGACGCAGAAGTCATGGACATCGACGAAGCATTATTTAGACAAGGTAGAGTGAATGCCCGTCAGTTTGGTGAAATGCAAGTGCCCACTGAACTGCGATATATTCAAGCGGTTAAAATGGGCGGTAAAGAGTCTGATGAATTAGTCTTAGCGGATATTGCGGCGCATATCATTGAAATCATCGAGGACAACCCAGAACAACTATTTGTCATGGGCTCGGGCTCTACAGTTGAATTTATTATGCAAGAGCTGGGCATTGAGAACACCTTATTAGGTGTTGATGTGATTAAGAATAAACAACTGATTGCCAGCGATGTGACCGCCAATCAATTATTAACACTGACTGCCAATCAAAACTGCAAGTTAGTGTTAACGCTAATTGGTGGGCAGGGGCATATCATCGGTCGCGGAAACCAACAATTAAGCGCGGATTTCTTAAAGGTATTAGGCAAAGAGAATATTTTGTTAATCGCCACCAAAAACAAAATATCTAACTTGTCAGGTCGGCCTTTGATTGTGGATTCTGGTGATCTTGTTGTTAATCAGCAATTATCAGGATTAGTCAGTATTATTACGGGGTACCATGACCAGGTGTTATACCCCATAGCCAATTTATAGGACAAAGTTTGACCTCATCCAACCAACAACAAAACGAACTCAGCTTGTTTATTCAACAAACAGAAAGCTACTTAGACCAAGTGGTAGAGCATGGAAGCGATCAACAGTTGTTTATTGCCAGCTATCTGCAAGGCCATTTTGCTGTAGAAGCTGGACAAAGCCAAGTTCAAGGCATGACACAAGTAGCACAACTGTCTGAGCTGATGAAAACAAGTTTGGACAATGCTTTTGCTAACAACGAACTTGTCGCTGATGATCAGCAGCAAGTGATAAGTTTATGGCAGTTACTTCTTACTACCTAACCTCAGTTCAGGTTGCTTAACTAATAATTTTCAGGATTTAGACTAAGGTATAGTTCACATAGTATGAAATTTGTACTATCATGCGCTTAATTTGATGCACTTTGCATCAATAGCAAAGGGAACTTAGCCAATGGACATTAATTCAATACTGCTAACACACGGAAATAGAACCTTTAAAGCCGACACAGAGGACGAATTAGGTGTTTTTATGCATGTAGGTGAATACAAAATTCATGTCCGTAAAGACGATGCCAGCCTTGCTATGGGTATGCTAGTGAATGAATTTCATCCGCTTATTGATAGTTTTAAAAAGATTTAGATTTTACTCTACAAACAAGCTTTTTTGCTCATTGTTTATATAAAGTAATGGGCATAGTATTACCATCAGCATACATATTTCCGCTTAATATATTGCCTCCAGAGCCCACCGTTAACTCTGCTTCTATTTCTAAACTCATTACAAATAAAAACGGCTCTACCCAATTTAACAGCACATCATTGCCTTGTATCAACCCCGTGCCGTTGCCAACGTTATTACCATAACTGTCATATTCTTGAAGCGTTACTTGATTGCCACTTTGTTCAAATACAAAAACATAACTACCCATTGCATTGGTGTAGTCCCATCGGCCAGCAAGGTTGCTCACTTGATTTGACTGTGAAGTGTTATCTGCAAAGTTCGTTTCTGACAACGTAGCTGATTGATTATCTAAATCCTGATTTAATTCGGCGTTTTTCGCTCTAAGTGCAGCTAATTCTTGTTCTGCTAACAGTTTTTGTTTTTCTTGGGCAATACGTAAATCATCAATTTCTTTTTGCAGTTTTAATGCCCTAATTTGTTTTTGCTGTGTTAGTTCTGACTGGCTGATCTCTGGTTTTTCGCTAAGTTTGGGTTGATTGTTAAAATTAAATCCACCAGTGGCCGCAAATAAACCTGTTACTGCAATGATTAATGACGTGATGGCAGTTAATACGCCGGTAAATGTTTGAAAGAATGACTTGTGGGGTTCGCTCATAGCAGTTCAGTCCATTATCAGAGTGGGCTTACTAATTAACATCTGGTTGAAAAGTATACACCTAAGTTGGAAAACTGAAAATGTCTGAGCTGAAATTGATAGGTATAAACTAAAGATCAGCCCTGCCGGCGAATCAGCCCCCTGACTAAAAAGCGATTAGGGTTTAACGCATCCAAGAGGTTGTTCGATAATGGCAAAGGCTCGTTCAATATCTGACTGACTAATAACTCGGCGCAAAGAGGCGCAGTGGTTAATCCTCTGGAACCTAAACCACAAAGCATAAAGAGGTTTTTATGGTTGATAGGCTGCGGGTAGTACTTGGCTGGTAAGGCTTTATACAAGTCTTGGTATTGTTCTGTTTGAATGTCGCTGTTGGGCACGGCTCCCACCATAGGCAAATGATCTGGGGTACTGCACCTTATTGCGGCTCGGCCACCTTGCATAGGTTGTATATCATTGATCCAGTCACAAATTTTTAGTGCTTGTTGATGCATTGACAAATTAGTTTGTTGCTCAGATAAACGGTAATCACAGTTTTTATCATCTTTAACATAGGTTGAGCCCAACGCATGGGACCCTTTCCAAGCGGGTGTTAGATAGCCCTTATGACATAACACGGTAGAAAGTTTGGCTAACTCGTTTTGACTATTGATGGCCTCCACTTGACCTCTGACTAAACGAAATGGCAATGCCGACATCTGCTCACAGTGTGGACTATCGCTACCCGTTGCCATGATCACAATATCAGCCTCAGACTGACCGCCATCTTGCCAACTCAGTTGCCATTTATCGTCTACCTGCTCTAGGCTGGTTAATTGTTTATTATTCGCAATGGTTGAGCCTGCTGCTTTGGTTAGTCCAGCGACTAGTTCGGGCAGGTTAATCCATCCACCTTGCTCAATAAATAACCCTGGGTAAGGTAAATCTACGTTAGCTAGCTGAGTCGCTTGCTGTGGTTCAACCCAATGTACCAGCGCGTCTGGCCATGTTTGGTTGTGAATTAATTTGCGATAACGAGTGGCCACTTTTTCGTTAAAGGCCAGTTGTAACGTCCCGCACCATTGGTGGCTAAAGTGAATACCTTGGCTTAATAATTGTCGATATTGCGTATTGGCAAAATTGAACGACAATCCATGAATTTGACTGGCGTGTCCTGCCTCTGCATTAAGTTGCGGGTAAAAACCACCTTGGGCATTGCCCGATGCGCCTTTGGCCAAAGCATCATCTTGGCAATAAACAGTGCATGCCAACCCTCTTTTACTTAGCGCGTAGGCACAGTTCGCCCCAGCCAATCCACCACCAATAATCGCAATTCTAGGTGATTTTTTTATAGTTGCCGGAATACGCGCAAAATAGGGCAGGCGACTTAGGTTCTCTGCGGACTTATCAATTGAACCCGCTAACATATCTCGTTTGCGTCCATGTGCCGGTTGTTTGTTTACAGTAAACCCGGCTTCTCTTAGGCCTCGTTTAACATGGCCTGCGGCGGTGAAAGTAGCAAACTGGCACTGATCTTTAGCCAGTAACGCCATGTTTTCAAATAAGCCTTGGGTCCACATTTCAGGATTTTTACTGGGCGCAAAACCATCAAGAAACCAAGTGTCGACTAGCCCTTGCGGCTTGTTTTCAATCTTAGGTAAAACCTCATGTACATCGCCTAACCACAAATCCAAGGTGACCTTGCCGTCAAGAAAACTCAAGCGGTGACATCCGGCTACAGTTATTGGGTATTGCGCAAGTAAAGCTTGTGAATATTGTTCTAGCTGAGGATACAGCGACAGTGCTTTGGTTAAATCTGCAACATTAATAGGAAATTTTTCAATAGAAATAAAATGTAACCTAAATTTAGAGCGCTGGTGTTGTTGCATAAACGTTTCGAAATACAACAGAGTGACTAAAAAATTCAGACCCGTGCCAAAACCGGTTTCCGCTATGTTAAACAGTGGCTCTTGCCAATTTTCCCAGCGCTCAAGTAGTTGATTATTCTTAATAAACACATGCACAGTTTCATCAATGCCTTGTGCATCAGAAAAATATAGGTCTTCAAATTCTGTGGCATAAGGGGTGCCATTTTCATTGAATCGAATGTTGGCGTTGGTAATAGTCAAAGCAAATAAACTCTATATTGTCGTGCGTAGGAAACTGTCGGGTATTATACAATTAAAGGTATGTACTTTTTCACAACAATCACAGTTATAATTTGCATGGACAGGTTTTTATATTTAAGCTAACACGTGTACGCTCAAAGCAGACCAGTTGGCTGAGTAAATTCATTAGAATATGGGCAAATTTTTCCTGAAGGGTTAATCATGAGAAGAGCGGTAATTACTGGACTGGGTATAGTATCTAGTATTGGTATCAATAAAGATGAAGTCACAACCTCTCTAAGAGAAGGTCGTTCGGGTATTACTTTTTCCGAAGAATTTGAACAAGCGGGTATGCGCAGTCAGGTTTGGGGGAAAGTGGATATCGATATTAAAGAACATATCGACCGTAAAATATTACGTTTTATGGGCGAAGCGGCAGGTTATGCATATATTGCTATGCAGCAAGCTATTGAAGATTCTGGCTTAACTGACGACATGGTGTCAGATGTTAGAACAGGCATCATTGCCGGTTCTGGTGGGGCGTCGTCTAAAAATCAGGTTGAAGCAATCGATATTTTGCGCGAAAAAGGCGTTAAACGTATTGGGCCGTATATGGTCACCCGTTGTATGGGCAGTACTGTTTCAGCATGTCTTGCCACACCGTTTAAAATCAAAGGTGTGAACTACTCAATAAGTTCAGCCTGTTCAACCAGTGCTCACTGTATTGGTAATGCCTTAGAGCAAATCCAATTAGGTAAACAAGACATTATTTTTGCTGGTGGTGGTGAAGAATTGCACTACACATTATCTGCAGAATTTGATGCCATGGGCGCCATGTCAACCAAGTATAACGATGATCCGACTAAAGCCTCTCGTACTTACGATGCAGATCGCGATGGTTTCGTTGGTGCTGGTGGCGGGGGTATGGTGGTAGTAGAAGAACTTGAACACGCCCTTGCGCGTGGTGCCAAAATTTACGCTGAAATTGTCGGTTATGGTGCCACATCAGACGGCGCGGATATGGTGGCTCCATCTGGTGAAGGTGCTGTACGTTGTATGCAACAAGCCATGCAAGGTTTAGATAATCCTATCGACTACATCAATACTCACGGCACATCTACACCTGTAGGTGATGTTAAAGAGCTTTGGGCTATTCGTGAAGTGTTTGGCGATACAACGCCACCACTTAGCGCCACAAAAGCCATGACAGGTCATGCGTTAGGTGCCGCTGGTGTAAATGAAGCGATTTACAGTATTTTGATGATGGAAAACGATTTTATCGCTCCTTCAATTAATATTGATACCTTAGACGAAAAAGCCGAAGGCATGGACGTTGTGACTGAAACCCGCGAAGGCGCGTTAACCACGGTAATGTCCAACAGCTTTGGTTTTGGTGGCACAAACGCCACTTTGGTCATGCAAAAGTATCAAGGGTAACCCAACCCTAAACATCGGATTGACGAATTCTATGTTGGATAAAAATGCCGCGCAGCTTATGAGTATACAGTAAAAATCATGTACATTCGCGAGTGAGTGAGTGGTAGGTATTTAATAATAAGGCTTTTGGTAGGTAATATTAACGTACACACTATGTATATCAAGTGTGTACGTTTTTTTTAATCATCGTATTTAACTATCCATCTAACTGATCTTCCGCATGGCGTCCTGATCCGGTAGCTGCTGAGATCAATTCCAGATGCTGACGCATAATGTCTTTATTTATCCAAGGCGCCAAAATTGCCTCCGTTCGTCCAGTACTCGGACAGACTGCACCAAAAAGGTAAGCATATTCAAATTGTT
>NZ_CAJWCF010000121.1 GCF_913020055.1 uncultured Paraglaciecola sp.
GGCCATGTGTCTCCAGATGAATATGAAATCATGTATTCACAGGCAAGCTAAGTGTCTACAAAACTGGGGGAAGATCACTCAATGGTAGACAGTGATAAGTGTTTAGAAAAAAGAATCAAATTTACTTTGATTCTTTTTTTATTTTTTTGGATTCAACTTATAGTTTTTGAGAATTTTAATTTAGCTATCTTAAATACATAAATACTCGAAGTACGATTTATACATTATGCAGATGGCCAAGCTAAAACGTTATATACTCGTGTTGTTATAGTAGGTCTCATAAACCCAAAAAAATCTTCAACGAGTGCAATTATGGCTATCGCTAGTTCTCCGTCCAAAGTCAGCCTACCTCAGCAGAATCCCGGTGTTACGACTGTTCTAGAATTTCTAATTCTCAAGTTTCCAGCCATTTCAAGTGATGTGTGGCAGCAACGAATGGCTGATGGCAAGGTGCATTGGCATGATGGGAGCTTAATTAACATGATGTCACTTTATGCGGCGCAGCAACGAGTTTATTATTATCGTGAAGTAACTCGTGAGCCTGTAATCCCTTTTGCGGAGAAAATTGTCTTTCAGGACGAGTTGATTTTAGTGGCTTACAAACCGCATTTTTTACCTGTTATGCCTGGCGGAGAATATGTTGAAGAATGCCTGCAAAATCGCTTGCGAAATAAAACCGGCAATCAACAATTACAAGCCGTGCATCGCATTGATAACGGCACTGCAGGCTTAGTATTGTTTGCGGTTAACTCTGATTCACGTGCTCATTACCACAATTTATTTGCCACCCATCAAGTAACTAAAACTTATCAGGCGATTGCCAGTACAGTTAACCAGCCTGTGAAAGACAACCAACAATGGGAAGTTAAAAATCGCTTAGAGAAATCAGAGCCGAAATTTTTAATGCGAATTGTAGAAGGCCTTGCCAACAGTCATTCGCGTATTAGGTGTTTGCAACATTCAGCCGACAAAGCCTTATTTGAACTAAACCCGATTACAGGTAAAACTCACCAACTTCGCGTGCATATGCAAAGCCTTGGCTGGCCATTAATGAACGATACTTATTATCCAACGTTACAGGTAAATAAGTCTGATGATTACAGCCAACCCCTACAACTATTAGCACAACAATTACAATTTATTGACCCTATTACAAAACAGGATAGGCGTTTTAGTAGTGAGACCGAACTTAGCTTAGATTAAAGGGCACACACTTGATGTGCCTTTTTGTATAACGATTTTATGCAATTAAGAGACAAGTCACTGGCATGGTGTCAGGGTTTATTGCGCTGTTAGTACAATGTTATTCTCAGCACCTTTTTCAATCTTAAAGGTGAGGGTTTGCTCTGCACCTTGATGGCTAAATGTAATGTCATATTCACCATAATAGCCCCTACCGGTAAAGGTGCCTTCGGAGCTGGTTTTCGTTTCAAATTGACTGTGCCACTGATTAAATACTAAGTCTTTCCATACAACAGCATTTGGCTTTTCTCGCCATTCTAGGTCATACAATGCGGCATCTGGGAACCAATGCCTACCAGCCCAAAATCCCCAAAGTTGTACACCAACCGTAGCCGGATGGCTAAAAAATATGGTGATAAAGTCATGGGTGTAATCGGCTTGTAACTGCTCATCAAGTGTTGAAACATCAAATTCCGTTGAACGTATGGAGGCACTGGGGAATGCCAGATGGAAACGGTCAATGATGCTATACACCTTAGTAATGTCTGTGAGCACATCATTAAAATGGCTTTGCAACCCAATACCATCAATGGGTGCACCTTGGGCGTATAAATATTCAATGGTATCTTGGTAATGTTGTTGGTGGGCTGTGTCTGACCCAGCCGATGATAAAATGCTGTAGTCGTTGATATACAGTTTATGCTCAGGCAAATTTTTACGGGCTTGCTCAAACCAATCAAGCATAATTTGATCACCAAATGCGTCCATTAAATAGTGATTGTCGTAAGGTTCGTTAAGCACATCCCATTCAGAAAGTAGACTGGCTGTTCTTGATGTAATGTCATCAATATGGTTGCTCACTTCCACTAATACTTGCGGGTCAGCATTGGCCGAGTCGTCAGGCAAAAATGGCTGTATGGCATTAGGCGAAAAACCAGCAAAAATAATTGAATGTATTGCGCCAATTCTGCTGCAAGCTAACATTGCATAAGCTGCTTCTGGCACCATGGGCATATAGATAGCGACCCTATCCCCCTTAGTTACCCCTAGCTTTTTCAAGCCATTGGCTAACCGACAGACTTCATCATGTAGTTGTTGATAACTAATATTTTGGTCAGTGTCGGGTGAGTCGCCTTCCCAAATAATAGCGGTTTGCTGTGCGTGTTTAGCTAGATGCCTATCAATACAGTTGTAACTGACATTTAATTGCCCGTCTTCAAACCACTTTATTTGCAGATCATCTTTCGCAAAATTGGTGTTTTTGATGATAGTTGGCGCTTTATACCAGTCCAAAATAGTTGATTGCTGTTGCCAAAACTCATCCGGAGATTCAATTGATTGTTGATACATTGATTGGTATTTTTCGGCACTTAGAAAAGAATTTTGCTTAGCTTGTTCTGGTACGGGATAGAGCAAATCAGTCATGAATACTTCCAATAAAAAGAGTGGTTGAAAATGTTGTTATACATGCACATTCAAAGAGTGAACTAGCTGTGTCTTAGGTGTTGTATTGTTCACATGTTATTTGATTTCAGTAGTAAACTGGCGTTAACCAAATACCTGCTCACCAGCAATATAAGTGGCATTTACATAATATTGTTCGGTTAATACGACCCAGTCTGCATCGAACCCTGGAGCCAAATAGCCTTTCTGTTGTTGCAAACCTAAAAATGTTGAGGGAGTGCTAGAAGCCATTTTTATCGCATCTTGAATTGAGCAATGTAAATCCTGCACGCTATGACGAATGGCACTTGCCATATCAAGAGCCGAACCCGCTAATCTGCCCCCTTCTATCGTTAATTTATTACCTTGCCGATTAATCTGCATACCGGCAAATTGTAATTCAATTTGATCACTACCAACGTGAGACATAGCATCAGTCACCAGCATGATTCGGTCGGGAGTTTTACATTTAATCGCTAATTGACAACTGGTTTTATCTACATGTTCGTGGTCAACAATCAAACCACAATAACTAGTTGAGTCTAATAATGCTGCCCCAACCATCCCTGCTTCTCTGCTTTGTAAAGGGGACATGGCATTGAACAAATGAGTAAATCCCTGTGCGCCAGCTTGAAGTGCTGCAAGGGTCTGCTCAGAACTAGCATTAGAGTGACCTAAACACACTTTTACATTGGCTTGAACCAGCTCTTTAATTAACTCTACAGATACGTTTTCGGGAGCCAAAGTAACACACACTAAACCGATATCAGTGCGTTTAAACAAAGCCATCTCTTCATGACTGATTGAGCGAATATGTTGCGTAGGATGAATGCCTTTTTTAGGTTGGCTTAAATGAGGTCCTTCGAAATGAATGCCTATTATGCCTTTTACATTTTGAGCAATCGCTGACGCCACGGCATCGGCTGCTAGTTGCATAGTTTCTAAGTCATCGGTGATAAGTGTCGGTAAAATAGCAGTGCTACCATAGTTTTGATGGGCGCGGCTCATGGTGAACAGGGCATCGACGTTTGGTTGATTATTAAATAAAACCCCGCCCCCACCATTTACTTGAACATCAACAAAACCTGGAACCACTAAGCCCAACAACTGCGTAGCGTTGTCTGGAAATTGAGCTGATTTAATTGAGTGGATTGTTCCATTCTCAACAGTAATCATTTGATTTTGTCTGATGGTTATCCCATCAAACAAGTTTTCTGCAAAAAAACGCTGCATTTGTGCCTCTATAATCTGTTGGCTAGTCTTGCCTTGGCAAATAATACCGCGCCTTGCTCCGGCGTTGCTTGGGCGGGCTGAATGATTGTCTGTAACTGGTTATCCAAATAGGGCAGCAACGGCAGTGTGACACCACCTATTAACGACAAGCGGTTTAAATCTCCGCTTAATAATCGTTGGCATACCTTGTTTATATAAGAAGCCGCTTGATTTACTAGTCGTAATGCATCTGATTGCTGATTTGCCGCTAGTTTTAGTACTAGTGGGGCAAGTGACGCATAAAATACCGGTTTTGCTTCCAAAGTTAAACTAACTAACTCATATGCATTAGTACAATTAAGTTGTTTCATTACTTGTTCGCTGAATAGATTGTCAGCAGTGATCCCATCCAATGTTTCAAGGCAATGACTTATAGCCATCTTGCCAAGCCAAGCGCCACTTCCTTTGTCTCCAACCACAAATCCATGTCCGCCAATTTCAAACTGTTGATTTTTGTTGATAGCGATCCCAGATGACCCCGTACCTACAATAACAATGGCGCCGTCTTCGCCAAGATGAGCGCCAAGACAAGCTATATGTAAATCAGTGGTTATATGCCAACTGGCAAATGGTAGCGAGTGGTTCAAAAACCTTTGTTTAACTTGTGGGATATTTATGCCTGCTAACCCAATTCCAGCTTGGATTTTGGTTAAAGACAACCCTTTGATATTCGCTTTGGATATGGCTTTTTCGCTGGCCTCCAGTACGGCTTTAACAGAGCCTGTTAAATTTCGGGCTGCATTAGCTGGGCCGGCAATAGCTTCTGCTAAAATATTTCCCTGCGCATCTTCTAGGCGCGCTTTACATTTGGTGCCGCCGCCATCAATACCTATGAAGAAGTCTGTCGAGTTAGTCAAAAATAATTCCTCTGTGTTTAAAACAATGCATACTTTGTTTATCCACCATTGCTAATTTTATTTTTATATATGTTGCAGTTTTCTTTCTTTTTGATAATGACAGCGCTGTCATTTTACTTGTTATTAAATTATTTGCAACGTTTAGGGAATGTTATTTACTTACTGGTCGTGAAAATAGTCTAAGAGTCTTTACTTTTTAGCCTATTTGACCCTGTGTCTTGTTCGGTGTTCTTTAAATGTCTTATAGGAAAATGTTGAGATCCAGTATGATGATTAGATCAATACTTTTCTGTATCCCCAATCTACTAACGCCCACTTTGTCTTTATAAATAACATTCAAAAAAGACCAGAACATAACTGTTCCGGACAAGACACACATATTAAAATTTGTTAGTAAGACGCAGTGATTAACAGAAACGATGAACTTGTTTAATGATGAATGCCATTAAATAAGTACCTAATAATTATGGAAATAACCGTAATGTTCAATCAACTTACGATTTTCGTTATCAGCCCATTGGTAGTAACTTTGATCGCTTAATTCACTGGCCGCTGCTTTATCTAATAATATAATGGCATTTTCATGCATCTGTAACGCAGACGCAGGGCACATGGCCGAAACACCGCCGGCAATCATATCTTTGACCGCATTTGCTTTATTGGCACCCGTCGCCATTAACAACACATAACGAGCATCCATAATTGTGCCAATGCCCATAGTCATTGCCATAGTAGGTTGCTGTTCACCGGGTTTAAATAAACGGCTGTTATCGCTAATAGTTTGTTGGGTTAATGTTTTAATACGTGTACGCGACGATAAGCTAGAGGTTGGCTCGTTAAAACCAATATGGCCATTGGCGCCTATACCCAAAACTTGTAAATCAACACCGCCTTGTTGTTTGATTTTTTCTTCATATGCCAACCCTTGTGTTCTTGGGTTCTCACCTACCGCACAAGTGGGCAAGTAAGTATTGTTCACATCAATATCAACATGCTTGAATAAATGCTCAGTCATAAAGCTGCGATAGCTTTGTGAACTGACTGGATCTATTTGGTGATATTCATCTAGATTGAATGTGGTGACGTTTTTAAAGCTAAGGTTATTCGATTTATGCTGTTCAACTAATTGTTTGTATAAACTAATTGGTGTGCTGCCCGTCGCCAAACCTAATACCGGGTCCGTTTTTTTATTGATAAGCTCTTTTACCCAATTCGCCGCACTTTGTGCTACTAGTTGAGCATTATCATAAATAATAATTTGCATGAACTTCTCCTAAATCTAACAATGACAGCGTTGTCATTCTATTTTAAATTGTCTTTCATTTTTTGCAACATTTGGCGTCTGCAATTTAAGTTGTAAACGAAGAATTGCAGTGCTGGACGGTATGGTTTATACCGAGTTCAGGTAATTAATACCTAGAAATAACTGGTTGCTTTATCAAATACGTTATTGCCGATTATTTTTCCTATTTTTCGACCAGGTATATCATCTATTGGTGGGTGAATTCCTCCCCAGATCCTAGACAAGCTGCATTGATCTGACGCATCCTTGTACGTAGCCCATTGCAGTGTTAAATCAACACTTGGTCCCTTTTCAAAAACCAGAAACTCATTTGCAGCAATGGTAAATTCACTCATTCCACCCGGAAAATAGGCGCTACCTGTAAATCGTGTTAATAGTTCAGCGGCAGCTCGTGAGTAGGTTGAGTGGCCTGAAATAAAGCCTGAAAACGGCGGGCTAACAAAGGAAGGACGTTGATATGGCCACCAGTTTTCTGCCAGTATCCAACCTACACCTGCGACATCTTGACTGGTGTCTTGAATATAATCCGGGCCGCGCCAGGCTTTTACTTTAATTTTTCCCGTATTTTCTTGTTGAGTACCTGCTAAAGGATCGTCTGAATTAACCAGTTCAATGTACCCGTCAGAAAGCGGGATACCAAGGGCGTGATAATTGGCTTCTGCTGGATCGCTACTTTGTCCAAGATCTGCCATCAATCTGATGGCAGATACGGGTCTTAAATAATCGTAATATCCCTTAATACTCCAAGCGGCAATGGCAGAGTCGTGCATCGCCGCACCTAAAGCGAAGTAAGCTTTAACATCCCATTCCAAAGGACCAATAATGTCACCAGAACCAGCAAATCTGCGTTCAAACAAAGGGTGGTCAAATACCTCGTTCATGATTACAAACCAGTGTCCTGGTGGTGTTTCTGACTCAGGACCATCAGCCCAAAATTCGGCTAACGCTCGGACATAATCCCCTCGTGGAACGGTTTGTTCTTGATAGGGTTGAGCAGTGATTGGGTTTTCGTCATAACCTTGACTAGAATCACCACCCTCATTTAACGCGTAAAATTGCTGATATGCCGCTAATGAATTGGTGCTTGGTAACGCTGGGTTATTACCTAAGGTTTTTGGTGAGATATCAATCATCACACCGTCTTGTGGATCAAGATGAGATGACCACATTGAAACAAGGGCAAAGTTCCATTGGTAAAATTCGGATGAGCCAGTTCCTAAAAAAGGAGGTGAGCCTGGATCAAAATACATTTTATATTCATTACCGTTACGTATTTTGGTAACGCTTGAATCCTGCGTCATAGAAAATGGTAAGACGTTGCCCCATTCAGGGCTTAGAAACGGCGGAGTGTTTTCTACCTCATTGCCAGATTGGTCAATGGATTTGGACAAAGAAATCGGTTGCCAACTGTTATAATTGTTGTTGGCAATAGCGTTAGGGTTGCCTGGTGAAGCGGGTTCTATAAAATCATTTTCATTTAAGTAAAACTGATTGTTAAAGCCGTATTGCTCATTTGAACCATCTTGTAATCCATACTCGATATAACAGTTTGCAATGTAATTACCTAATTCGGCGGCGCCGCCATTTTCATAATCGGTAGCGCTGTTTGTGGTGTCAAAACCTAACTGCATCATAAGGTTGGTGACATTAGTCTGTGTTTCGACTGCGCCTGGGGAGCGAAAGAAGCGATGGTCGATAAGTCTGTACGCTGCATAAGATAACGCTTCTTCTTGAAATTTTATGTCGGTAGTGGCTGATATACCCTTAACATCACATTGGTAATTGTTGACAGTGGCTCCTGCCAAGTATGGAGTGGCATCTTTGTGTAAGATTGCCCAAGCATCGTACATAGCTGAAGAAATATGAAACAAATTTCTAGCGTGTATTGTAGGGCGCGCAAAGTCACTCCTAATGGCGTTAAGTAACACCTCGTTCCATTGCCTTGCCACTGAAGGGGATCGTTCTTGCACCTGAATGTCTTCAGTAGAATCGGAACCGTTGCAGCCTGCTAGGGTGAGACCAGCAATAATAAGAAATGTTGTTTTAGCTAACGGCATGTTTACCTCGGTTCGTGATGTGACTATAAAATCAACCCGAACTGAGTAGATTTTAATATTTTAAGTAATGTTATATTTACTGTTTTGGCTGTTGTAATCTTACAAGTTGGTCAATTGCCACCGCACTATGCTCTGTTACAACACCGTTTGGCCAAGTGATGGTTATGTTAACCGGTAGGTCTTGTGACCCCAGCCCAAAGTGTGCTTCTACGGCATTGGTGGAAACAAAATTGTTGTCTACTCTGAGTTCTTTGATCTGTACTGAACCTGTTGACGGGGTGACTTGAATTTTTGCACCTAAAGCTTGAGTGTTTGGAGAATTACCCTGCAATTGAACGGTTAAATAGTGATGTCCAGTCGTGAGTTCATTACGAAAAAAACTGGCATTTGAGTCGTTATTTGAAGTAATGATATCAATATCACCATCTCTATCAATATCATTACAAATCACACCGCGTCCTTGTTTGACTTCATTTACGTTAACTTCAGCAGCAGACTCTTTAAAACTGCCATCGTTTTGTTGAAGATAAAAACGAGAAATATCATCCTGATATTGAGAAAAATCTAATCCAGATTGACCCCAGCCGTTAACATGAAAAATATCAGTAAGACCATCATTATCAAAATCTGCAAAACATGCGGCCCACGCCCAACCTCCATTATCCAAGCGTTTTACAAAGGCACTGTTATTAAAATTACCTTCTCCATCGTTAATGTATAAACGATTACCATTGTAACTTGTTGTATTATTTGATGATTGAGAGTTACTTGCTTTGGCATATATACTGGTTACGTACCAGTCCATATCTCCGTCATTATCAATATCACCGACAGCAGAACCCATACCAAATTGGTCGTTAACCGAGATGTCGTTAGTACGCGTTAATTTATTACCATCATTTCTAAGTACTTTGGACTTACCTGAGTCAGAAACCAGTAATAAATCTATGTCCCCATCACTATCAATATCACTTAAACTTGGCACAAAAGAGGTATCCACTATTTGCCCTTGATAAAGTGTATCCATCCCCAACTCAGAACTTATATCAACAAACTTAATCACATAGTTATGAGTATCATTTCGCCAAACAATTCCTAAGCTTTTATCACTAGCAATAGGGTTTCCCCAGTGACTGATAAACATATCAATATCACCATCATTATCAATATCACCAAAAGTGCTTGATACTGAATTAGCCGCAGTCATTAGCAATCCTGAGCTGGTGGTTATGTCAGTAAAAGTACCGTTTCTGTTATTCTGAAATAGGTAATATTGATCATCATCGACCGCGCCAACAAATAAATCTAACCAGCCATCACCATCAATATCTGCAAAAGTTGGCCCTGAGCCTTTAACGCCTGATATGGCTATTCCGGCTTCACTTGCGACTTCAATAAAGGTGTCGTCGCCTTGATTTTGATATAGCTGATTGGTACCTCCACTACCTGCCACAAAATACATGTCCAAATAACCATCGTTGTTGTAATCCGCCACCGCGACTCCTGCAGAAAACAGCATAGGCTCAGTTAAAAATTGCTGAAGTGCATTACTGTGATTCACCTTAATATTGAGTGCATTAGTCTGGTTTGAGAACGTGAGTACCGGCTTAGTACTGACAGGTGGGATTGCAGGGGAGGGCGCTTTTACTATTGATGGCGTGGTTTCTGAGCTTCCACCACAAGACAATAGCGCAACGACAAGAAACACAATTGATAATTGTTTTTTTAAATTTTTCATTCTAAACCTTCATTCAATCGTTTGTTGTTTCACAGGCGACTTAAATATTCACGGTGATCGGGAAACAATTTGTTGACGATATTCAAACAGTGTTTTTGTGCCTGAGAATGATGTGTCACTGAGTCGTTTTGTTTTAGTGATTGTTCTGGGAATAGACCCATACCTGCGAGAATAACGTACCAAGAGGGTCGAAGATAAACTAGTATGTCTTGCTGTTTTTCTAATTCGTCTTCAAATAATTCAGGATCTCCCCAGGCCTTTAGTAACGCTGATAAATTGTTCGAAATAGTGGCGTGTTCTCGACATTTTTTCCAATACGGGGAATTGCTTTTACTGTTAACTTTATAATGGGTGACAATGTAATCGCGCACCCCTTCAATCATGTGATTGACATTATCATTGAATGATTTTTGCTGAGCAATGTGGTCTTGATCATTGGAGTACGCTTTTATGAACTCTTCTACTGTAAATTGCACAAGCATTAAAGCTGTCGCTTCTAGTGGTTCAATAAAACCTTGAGAAAGGCCAACTGCTAGGCAGTTTTTATACCAGTGTTTCTCTACTCGACCCACCTTCATCTTTAGATGTTTTACTTGAATGTCATCTAGGTGACTAATATTAAGATGTTCCTTTAATTCCTGTTCGGCCTGATCAGCATTAATAAACTCAGAGCTATACACATAACCATTGCCATAACGATTAGCGAGAGGTATTTGCCACGCCCAGCCACTTGATAATGCGGTTGAACATGTACTGGTTTTAATAGGTGATTGACTGTCTTTTGGCGTTTGGATCGCAACCGCACTGTCATTAAAAAGACTGTCTTTGAATGAATTAAACTTAACGTTAAGGGCTTGCTGGATCAGCAATCCTTTGAATCCTGTGCAATCTATAAAAAAATCGGCATTTATTGCACCGCTTTTGTTTGTATTTAAGGCACTAAT
This sequence comes from uncultured Paraglaciecola sp., assembly GCF_913020055.1. Taxonomy (GTDB): domain Bacteria; phylum Pseudomonadota; class Gammaproteobacteria; order Enterobacterales; family Alteromonadaceae; genus Paraglaciecola. The sequence continues at coordinate 10,797 of NZ_CAJWCF010000121.1, forward strand.
GTCGCCGTTTGCTTTTAACTCAACGCCGGTTATATCGTCAATAATGTTGACTAAGCCAAGTCGCAAACATCTTTCTTTCAAAAAATTGGCAAGTAAACCTGCATCAAAATGATAACCATAATCAATGTCTAAATTTTGCTGGTTTTCGCTTTTTGGCGCTTTGCACCTTTGGGATATTTGGGTATTTACGAAGTAATAGTCGGGATGAGCATTGCTGCATACACCTTGCTTTTGTGCTTTTGCTTTCTCAAAAAACAATTCACCTGTCTCAATATCAAGGTGCGAAAAAAAGGGATGAAAGTAGCTCTCATATCCAGGTTTTTCAGACCAATTCGGAAACTCTATTCCTGACTTGTAAGTAGCATTGCATTTAGGCATCCATTCATGCTCAGCAATACTTAAATTTTTAAAAAATTCTTTAAGATAAGGTGTTGAACCTTCACCCACACCAATAGTGCCAATGTTCTCTGATTCAACCAGTGTAATGTGTACATTTGGCCAGTTATGTTGCAATAAACTTGCTGCCATCCAACCTGCAGTGCCGCCACCCGCTATGGTGATTTTTTTAGGGTACATATCTAAACCATCCAAAGTGAACATTACAAAGACTTAAAACAACTTGGAGCATAAAACTATGCCCCAAGTATTTTCAACTATACCTTTCATCCTTGAAACTGCACGTTTGTTGGCTATATTCATTCGCCGCCGTGCAATTCCAATGATTTTGGCTATTTTAGAACTTAAAGTTCATGCCTACATAGAAACGACGGCCATTTTCTGCTTCAGATGAGATAACTCTCGTTCCATCAGATGGATGAGGATTGTTACCGTCTTGAATTAAAAAGTT
>NZ_CAJWCF010000122.1 GCF_913020055.1 uncultured Paraglaciecola sp.
TGGGATCATAGACCACCTCCTTATTAACTGTAATTATATACAGTATTGCAACAGTTTACAAAAACATAGCCTTTTTAATTATTATTTTTTTATTTTATTCTGATTTAATAATAGGCTAATTATATTGGCAAGTAAAAGTCGCATATGTTTATTAACATGAGACAAAATAATTAAAACTGCATCACTACGTTTAACTTTATAATAATTCTCGCAAGCTGAAAATGGATTCGTGCTATTAACCCTTCTTTCCAAATCTATATTCTTTGGTTATAGGCAGCGTACTTATGCCTAACGAATTTGTACTAATGGTGATAGCTTGAACTTTTTTCACTATTACTCTACGTCTTCTGTTGGGTTGAAGTGCGCTAATTAGTGACCGATGAAGGATTAATTATTAATGCGCGGTGTAACCACCATCGATAATAAGTTCTGAGCCCGTCATATAGCTGGCATCATCTGATGCTAAAAATAATGCGGCTGATGCAATCTCACTTGACTGGGCCATACGTGCCATCGGGATATTAGCCAGTACACGTTGTTGGAACTCAAGTGCATCGGATTCGGGCATCGAGGCAACTGCATTGGCAATAAGTGGCGTAGCCACATAACCAGGGTGCAGTGAGTTTACTCGAATGTTATAACCGCTTTGCGCGCAGTGCAGGGCTGCTGATTTTGAGAAAATACGTACAGCACCTTTACTGGCATTATAAGCGGCCGCTTTTGGCTCGCCAATAATCCCTTCAATAGATGAAACATTAATAATGCTACCACCAGCCGCTTTCATCGTTTTAATGGCTATTTGCGTACCAATAAAAACTGCATCACTGTTAACTAATTGTGTACGTTGCCAATCTGCTAGGGTGCAATCTTCCACGGTACCTGGAATAGCAATGCCCGCATTATTCACTAAAATGTCGAGTTGACCATATTGCTTAACAATTTGGTTAATGGCCACTTGCCATTGAGATTGTTGACTGACATCAAGCTTAATGAATAATGCCTTACCACCTTGTTGGTTAATGTTTTGAGCAAGTGTCAAACCTTGCTCTTTGGCGATGTCTGCAACAATGACTGTTGCACCTTCTTGAGCAAAGCGCAGACACATTGCTTCACCAATACCTGATGCACCACCCGTTATCAATGCAATTTTGTTGGTCAATCTCATTTTATTTTTCCTTTATATTATTAGATGATTGTGTGGGGTTTTAAGCGGCTGTCAGGCCTCCATCAACAACAAACTCTCCGCCGGTAATAAAGCTCGCAGCATCAGAAGATAAAAAGGCTATCATTGAGGCAATATCTTCACTTTTACCTAAACGACCCAGTGGCGTCATACCGATGACTATATTTTTTGCTTCTCCAAAGCTTGATGCTAAACCGATATCAACAAGATCTTGGAATACCTGTCCGCCCATTTCGGTATCGATAACTCCGGGGTGAACTGAATTAACCCGAATGCCATAACCTAATTGGGCAAACTCCACTGCGGCATGTTTACTGTACAATCGGGCTGCTCCTTTAGTTGCGCCATAAGCACTGTGGCCGGATACGCCAATTAGGCCAGCAACAGATGACAGATTAATAATCGAACCGCCATTGCCACCTGGCTTCATAACCGTAGCGGCAGCTTTCATACCTAAAAATATTGATTCGATATTGATTTTATTTAGGAGTCGTAATTGTTCTAAGTTGTTTTCAAGCAAGGTGCCACCAATGTATATTCCAGCGTTATTGACCAAAATATCAAGTCTATTAAATTGCGCTAATGTTGCAGCGATTGCTTTATCCCAATCATCAGAGCTGCTTGCGTCATGCTGGCAAAACACAACATCAAGGCCCTGAGTTTTAAATTCAGCGACTGTTTTAAGACCTTGTTGCTCATCAATATCTGTAGCCATTACTTTGGCCCCACACTGTGCCATTACTTCTACGCACTTGGCGCCAATGCCTGATGCAGCGCCAGTAATCAGTACAACTTTTCCATCAAGATTAAATGAATTTCTCATTATTATTTCTTCGTGATTATTAGTTTTTGTGCTCTAAGCGCACGGATAAATAGCAAGGCGTACAGTAAATCTACCGAAGCCAATAAGGGTAATTGCCACGAGATCAAGCCCACTAAAAAATAACCAAAAGGGAGTAAGAAAACGACTATTTTGGCTATCGTTCCAAGTTCAATCAGGTTGCGATTGGCAGTGAAATCCGTACCCGCTTGGTAATAAGCCCAACCAAACATTGCTACTAATATGGCAAATAAATGCAAGTAAATAGGATTGTCAGGAATGGGGGTAATGCCCAATAGTTTAAAAGCTGACTGGTAGAAAAACAGAAAGACTAAGGCAACAAACCAATTAAACATTGCTGCCGAAAAAAATAATTTTGGGTTGGAGTTCATTGTTTATTCCTGTGCGTCTAGTGAAAGCCGCTATTGACGGCTTTCTTTGATTACTTCTCTTAAGGTAGGCTAATAAAACCACGCTCATGGAAGCGAGTGAGTAACTCACGGTGACCAAAGGCTTTAGCGGGTGATTGGAAACCGTTAGCTTTTAGTTTGTTTGCTAAAATTCGCTCTGCTGCTTCAGCGCAAATATCCCCAGTCCAGGTATAAGGAGCCGACAGGTTCATCACAAATGTGGTGGTGACTTGACGTCCTTGACCATGACAAACAATGACACTGCGTTGCACATCAACATCATCTTTTGCTGGCTCCCCGCTATCCATTTGATTACCCATTTCATTGGTGAATGCTTCACGTTCAGCTTGAGGCAAGTGAGCGGCATGCTCATTAAAGGCTTTAATCGCTTCGATAACAGGACCAATTAAATGTTCGCCCATAGCGGTAACTACTTTACAGTTACGCACGCGCGGATCATGTTGGTACCAAATGGGTTCACAAGCGCCGCCCCAAGGATGCGCCCCTAAAACTGCATTACGATGAGGTAGGGAAACGTGAATTATTTGATCGTTAGGCCAGGCTTTTAACTCATTCAGTTCAAGGTAGTATTGAGAGACATCGTTGCACACCATGCGCAAAAAAGATTTGGTTGATGCTTCAGACGGTAAACCGTGATCAATTTGGTAGACTAGATCCAGGCTATCAACGCCTTGGGTTTCAAGTACCACTTCAGAGGCAATCGAACCAGCCGCCCACATGTATGAGCAAGCAGGGCAAAGTAATAATTCTTTATCAGCGAAGGCTTGGCCGTACTTTTCATTAATCGCCGCAGTCCAGTCTTGCTCACCGGTGGTGTCAATGTAGTGACAGCCTTGCTCAAGTGCTGTTTCAACAATCGGCCAGCCAATTTGCATGAATGGACCCGATACGTTAATAATAATATCGACCTTGGCAAAAATAGGTCTTAGTTCTGTTGGATTGTTGCTGGCAATAGCAAACTCGGCATCGACGGTGTTGCCATGGCGCTGCTCAATAACCTTTTTAGCGGCTTCGAGTTTCTCTATGCTACGGCCAGCCATGTAAAATGGAATATTACGTTGTGCTAATGACTCACAAATTAATTTACCGGTATAACCATTTGCACCGTAGACTAATACTTTACGTTCACTCATAATTTTTCCTCTTTGTTAACTATTTTTAGCAGGTTTTTGATAGCTAAAAACCCGCTCTGATTGGTTGTCAAATAACTCGATTAAAAATCGTTCCTGCGGCTTTTCAGAAGCCGTTTTCGGTATTTCATCAACGATTTGTATATATGATGGCACCGAATTTGCTTCTAAATTCTCTCTACATTTTGCGTAAAACAGCGCCGTGTCAAAATCATTTGGATTACTTGTTACAATAGCTGCAACAATATCTTTTTCACCAGGTGCTCCAGAAGCAGCAGGTACGCCATAAACATAAACATCTGATACTTGTGGGTTTTCGGCAACGACTTTTTCTATGGAGGCAGGGTTAACAAAATCACCGTTTCTTCGCAGACCACCGCCTTTTCTGTAGTGGAAAAATAACCAACCCCCTTGGTCCATGTGGCCAATGTCGCCCATACGTAACCAACCCGAATGCACTTTTTTTGATGTGGCTGCTTTATTTTTGAAATATTCAACATGTGGTGTACTACCATCACTATGACGAAATACTATTTCGCCGGCGATGCCACGAGGGCATTCAATATCATCTTGATCGACAATACGAACCTCAAGCGTTGGTGGTGCCATGCCAATACTGCCAACCGGCCCTCGGCCCATTGGGTTGATGGTTAAGCCACCTTCGGCAGCGCCATAAAATTCAAAAATTTCAACATTGAAGCGCTGTTTAAAATCACTCCAGATAGCCTTTGGCATGCCGGCGCTGATCACATAACGAACTGGATTGTCATTATCGTTTGGTTTATTGGCTTCGCTGTAAACTGCTGTAGTCATACCGCCGAGTAAATTAAACACAGTACAATCAAATTCTCGGGTAATATCCCAAAGCTTGCTTTTAGTAAAGCTGCGGCTAATAACAGCCCGCAAGCCCATTTTTAACGAACACCCCAATGTGATTATCTGGGCGTTAGCATGGGTTAACGATAGGCCACTGTAAGGTCTATCGCCTTGTTGTAGGCCGAGGAAGGTCCCAAGGTTAATGGCATCACCAAAACGGCGGTGTGGTGACAAGATGGCCTTAGGATTGCCAGTGGTGCCTGAGGTATAAAGCATTTGCATCGGCGCATCAGGATCGATCGATAGGACGGGTAAATCTGGCACCGGAGCTTGGAGTATCGGGGCAAGACTAATCGCACCTTTATTAGCCACCAATTGAATACCTGTGTTTAATTGAATAACCCAAGAGATTTCCGGTAATTGAGCTTTTACCGCATAGAGATTATCCAGTGCATAATCGGCACAAATTACTCCCTGACACTCAGAAAATTCAAGCATATATTTTAGCATGTGACCTTGGGTTCTAGGGTCAATTGGTACAAAGACCGTACCTGTAATCGATGCTGCGATCATCGCTTCAACAAACTCGGGGTGGTTTTTCATCAATAAACCAAAGCTTTGTCCAGGTTTTAACCCTTGCGCGTTTAGGCATGAGGCAATGCACTGCGCGTTGTCCCACAATTGCTGATAGGTTCGGGTTTCGCTGACAATCTGACGGTCGTTATCAATATGTACAAAAGTGAGCACATCTAGGTTAGCGTCGGACTCAACTTTGTTAGCAATTAAGTTCGCGAGAATTAATTCATTTCTACTAGTCATAATTAAGCTCTATTTAGTCAGAATGCTAACGACTATCGCCGCGGCATCACCATTAATGTAGCCACCACCGTTTTCTGCCATCGCAACGTTAGCCCCTTCAACCTGACGATTATCAGCGCGCCCCTGTAATTGCTCGGTTAGCTCGACAATTTGCGCGATACCGGTCGCACCAATTGGGTGACCTTTACGCAGTAAACCGCCAGAGGTATTGACTGGCACTTTGCCGCCAAGTTTGCTGTGTCCTTCTTCAATAAAACGACCACCTTCACCTTCACCACAAAGCCCTAATTGCTCGTAATAAATAAGCTCGGATGGTGCCGAGGCATCATGTAATTCTATGCAGGATAAATCCTGTGGGCCTATTCCTGCAGCCTCGTAGGCCTCCTGAGCACAAGTTTGTGCGATACTGGCATCGCCCTCTATGGTGTCCCAACCACTACGAAGAACCGAACTTGCTACTTTTACTGGCGCTACCAAGCCCATTTGGCGCGCTTTACGTTCACTAACTAGGATCACGGCGGCGGCACCGTCGCCAATCGGTGAGCACATCGGCAGGGTTAGGGGATAAATAATTTCAGGCGCTGCTAATACCTGCTCAACCGTTAATTGCTCTCGATATTGTGCTCGCGGGTTTAAACTACCGTGATAGGCGTTTTTTGCAGAGACAGCGGCAAACTGGGCTTGGGTGGTACCATATTTACTCATGTGTTCCAGTGCCATCGAGGCATAGATATCCATGAAGATTGACCTTTTTGCACCGGCGCCATCCATATCGTTATCCATACCGGCATTTTTTGCACGCTGCATAATCTGCTGTTCTACCACTGTGAGATTTTCAACATCGACCGCCCCGGTAAAGACCGAGAAGGTTTTTAACTTATCTTGATGGAATAATTTTTCAGCGCCTGTGGCCAAAACAACGTCGTATAATCCACAGGTGATCATGGTGCAGGCTTGGTTAAAGGCAGTTGATGCTGAAGCACAGGCATTTTCGATATTAATGACTGGAATATGGCCAATGCCGATATCACGCAGTGCTACTTCACCTGGCACACAAACTTGACCAACAATAACGCCCGCAGCGGCATTGGCCATGTAAGCCGCTTCGAGATCTTTGGCTTCGAGTCCGGCATCTTTTAATGCTTGGATAATTGCCTCTGTCGTAAGTGACTTTAACCCGCGGTCGAGGTGTTTTCCGAACTGCGTCATGCCGACACCGGCAATATATGCATTATGTTTCATGCTAAGTTCCTAAAATTTATTTTGATGCTTTAGACAAGCTCAGGGTTAAATAATAAACTGCCGCCTTTAATCGCGAGAATTTCGTTACAACCATCGGCAATCAATCCTGAGCGCGCATCGCGTAATAGTTTTTCCATTGGGTATTCTTTAGTTAGTCCATTGCCTCCAAAAATTTGCAGCGCGTCGCTTGCCACTTCAAACGCTGTTTGAGTGCCAGTTATTTTTGCGGCAATAGAGCCCTGTAGGGCTGGTTGTGGCGATAGCGCGTTAAATTCAACCGTGCGACGAACCAAAGCACGGGCCGCTTCTACTTTGCGGAACATATGAAATAGACGGTAGCGGACATTTTGGTGGCGAATAATAGGTAAACCTCCTTGTTTACGCTCGTGTGCATATTCAAGTGCATGCTCGTAAGCTGCACGAGCAATTCCTACACATAAGTTGCCGACATGTAGGTTTGCTTCGGCTAGGGTGTGGTACACATGTTCACAATAATTTTCTGGCCCAGCAAGCATATGACTAAGGGGTATTTCAACGTTGTCAAAATAGAGTTCCCCCTGGTTTAATGCACGCAGGCCTGATTTATCGAGCGGTTTACCACGGGTGACACCTTTGGCATCGAGTGGCACTATCATTGAAATACCAGGGCGTGTGGTGCCGTTTTCCTCAAGGTGACAGTAGAGGGCACAAACTTGGGCGGTAATAGCACCAGAAACCCACGCCGATTTTTGGCCATTGATAATAATTTTGTCACCTTCTACGCGGGCAACACAGTTGGGGCGGCCATAATTACCATCAGAGGATTGCAGCACTGCATCTGCATCGAGCATATCGCTGCCGTGATCCGGTTCGGTAATAGCCCAGCACCCCAATTTTCCGTCGCAGTAGTCGGCCATTTCCTGATTGCCTGCCAAGAGCGAATAAAGTGCAGGCATTTGGTTGACCAGAATAGCGCCAGCTAAACCGCCATCACCCCAAGCGAGCTCTTCAGATGCCAGTGCCAAGATGCGAGCGCGTTGCAGTGGCTCTAATTCCATCATCGCGCCAAAGGACAAACCAAGCTCTTTGGTCTGAGCCAGTACTTGCCATAATAGTGAGTCTGGAGCGACCATTTCTTCTGGTGTCACTCTATCTAATTTAACACCCGCTGGTCGGAGTACTTCTTTGGCAAAACGTCGGATTCCTTCAACAATGGCCATCTCTTCTTCGTTGAGGTTGGCATCGAGCCCTGTTGGTTCTAGTAAAAGTCCTGAAATGCTGGTCATTGGTTGCTCCATATGTTGTCTGTTTGTTAATTGGTTGGCACGCTTTTTTTTAAAATAAAAGTGCTGATTTCTGGTTAGTAAAGTTAGCAATACCACGTATTGGCGTAACCATCCTTTAGGATAGATTTCATTTTTGTTGTTGCTTGATTTTTCGATGTGAAAAATATAAAAAGACTTAAACTGTTTTTCATCTATCTGAATTTATTGTGTTTATATTGATTTCTTCTGGAGGGGAGAATGGGGGAGGGTAGTATTTCCATCCTTTTTGATGGTTTTTATCACAGCACTCTTTGCTAGTTTTAGTTTTACCTATAGGTACTGATTATAATTATAAAGGGAACCAAAATGTTAAAGATAAATAAAATTTTTACGCTTGCCCCATTGGCACTTGCTGTTGCTACAGGTGTTCAAGCTCAACAAGAAGAACAAAATGAAAAAAGAAAAGGTCATGAAATTGAAGTAATTAATGTGACGGCACAAAAAAGGGTCGAAAGTGTACAGAAAATCCCTGTTTCTTTGACTGCCTTATCACGTGATATGATTGAAGATTTAAAAATGAACACTTCTAGTGATCTTGCTTCTGCTATCCCTAATTTACAATCTTCTTTAGTATATGGTGAAACGCAACCTATATTTTCTATCCGTGGTATGAGCATGTCTGATTACAATACTAACCAGGCGTCACCGGTTTCTGTCTATATTGATGAAGTAGCGGTGAGTTCAAACTTTATGCAAGGTTTGTCCATTTACGATTTAGAGCGTGTAGAAGTTTTGCGGGGACCGCAAGGAACCTTATACGGTAAAAATACTACGGGCGGCGCTATCAATTTTATTACTAAAACGCCTGATTTATTAGACACCTCTGGCAATATTAAATTGCAGCTTGGCAACTATGGTCGCAAACACATCAGTGGTGCGGTTGAAACGCCACTTATTGAAGATAAATTAGGGGCAAGGCTCGCATTTACCTATACAGACATAGATGGTTACCATAAAAACCATTTTCCAGGTGCAGATGATCTTACTAGTACAGAGAGTCAGTCAATACGTTTGACTCTAAAGTATGTTGAGGATGATTTCGAGGCGCTATTAAAAGTAGCTTCAGGTAAAAACGATGGTCAAACAGCCGGTGTGGTTAGCAGACCTGCTTACGATATTGGCAGTTACAAGTTTGATGCTTTGGGTGCAACACTGATAGGCGTGTATGGCTTAACGCCCAAAATGGTTGTAGATATGGGGGCGCAGCCTCGCGATGCTAATTGGGATGCATGGCAAGGATCTCATAATAAGGCCAATAAATATGAAACTGAATTTGATAGTGCGACCTTACGGTTAAACTGGGACTTGGGTCCGTATAATCTAACTTCTGTTACTGGGTTTATGAATGGTAAGGGGCTAAACAGTGCTAATACTGATGGTGCAGCCTACCGTTTACTGGAAATAGACTGGGGATCTGAAGTTGATCAATTTAGCCAAGATATCCGTTTAACCAGTAATTTTGATGGTGCCTTTAACTTTATCCTTGGATTATACTTCGATCAGGATGAAATTAAAGCACATAATAAATTTGATTTCTTTTTAGAAACAGAGGCGTTAGGGGTCCCTAACCCTACATTGGCAAGTCAAACGTTAGTAATCCCGGCAAATACAGCAATTGCTGGTAGTGCTGGGTTTACAACAGATCAAAAATATAGCCAGGAACGTAACAGCACTGCGATTTATTTTGATGGTAACTACGCTTTAAATGAGCAAATAACGTTACGCTTTGGTCTTCGTTACACTCAGGATGAAGGTGAAGGGAGAGATATCAATACCTATCTTGGGGATTATAATGGTAACAAAATTCAGGATCTCATTACCAATAATCCAACGATAAACCCAGAGCTTCTTTCTACCCCATACAATCCTGAAAATTTGAAGTGGGACCAGAATAAAGTTACCGGAAAACTTGGTATTGATTATCAAAAAAGTAAAAATATATTGTATTACGCATCAGTTAGCAGAGGCTATCGTGCCAGTGCTTTTAATGGTGGTGCTCAATTTTTTTCAAACGAGCTAAGTGTTGCCAAACCTGAAACTGTAGATGCCATTGAGTTAGGTTTTAAATCTGATTTACTAGACAACACATTACGTTTAAATGGCGCCTTGTTTAGCTATGATTATACAGATCAGCAATTTATCAATGTGATAGGTGTGCAACAGTTCTTAGTTAATGGTGATAAGTCGAGTATTCGTGGTGCAGAACTAGAGTTAACCTGGGTACCAACCTCGCGTATACAAGTGAATGCAGGTCTGGGTTTGCTAGATACTGAATTTAAAAAATTAGAATTGAATGATAGTACTGGAAATCTGGTTGATCTAAGCGGAAATGAACTGTTTAATGCACCTAAAGTGAACTTTAATGTAGCCATTCAATATGTTTTACTGGAAGCTGAATATGGCTTGTTGGAGTTAGGAGTCAACTCTAATTATATATCTCGTCAATGGTTTTCTGCCTTTAATGAATTGAACGGTTACGAGCATATAAAAGCGGATTCTGGTTGGGTTACTAATGCCAACTTAACCTGGACCTCAGATGATGACTGGTCAGCATCACTATGGGTTAAAAATATAGGGGAAAATGATGAAAAAACCTATGCGATAAACTTGCAAGGTAGCTTTGGCTTTGATTACAGCACAGTGGGGTCACCACTGACCTTCGGTGCAGATTTTACATACGAGTTCTAAATCTTAAAGCAAGGCTTTACCCTGAAAACAGGGTAAAGCTTATGTTTGTATTTTATATGGCTTCCGATAACACTCAATTTTAGTTGAGCATCTTTTTTTTTAATTTTCATAAGGTGCTTTCCTCAGTGTGCACAATGAGATCTTAAAAATTTAAAGTAATCTTCCCTTGGGGCTAATTTTTGTTCTATCTCACTTTGGCCAATTAATAAAATTTATAACTCACAAGGGATCCCTCAGGGTCAGAGTCAATTTAAATGAACTATACTCCTATATTTTTTAATAAAAAGAGGCTGGTTTAATGGCAAGAAGACTACGAGTTTCTAGTGCAGGAGTGCCAGAGCACTTAATACAGAAAGGGAGCAATCGTCAGGCGATATTTGCTTGTGAAGAGGATATGCAGGCTTATGTTGGTTGGCTCAAAACGTATTCTAAGAAATATAAAGTCAGTGTTCATGCATGGGTGCTGATGACCAATCATGTCCATATTTTATGTACGCCAAGTAGTAATGATGGTATTTCGCAGATGATGCAATCTCTTGGGCGAATGTATGTGATGTATTTTAATCGAATTTATAAACGAACAGGTACGTTATGGGAAGGGCGCTTTAAATCCTGTTTGGTGCAAGAAGAAACCTACCTAATGCAAGTTTATCGCTATATAGAGATGAACCCTGTAAGAGCCTCCATGGTTGATGAGCCAGGCGATTATTTTTGGTCAAGTTACCAATGTAATGCGCTTGGAAAGAAGAGTGACTTGTTAACACCTCATTCTATTTATACCCGTCTTGGTAGAAATGAACGGGAGCGCCAGTTAGCGTATCGAGGGTTGTTTGCACATCAAATCGAAGGTAAGTTGTTAGAAGATATCCGCCAAGCCAGCAATAAGGGATTAGCTCTAGGTAATGATGATTTTTTTGCGGATATCGAAAGCCTTACAGGGAAGCGAGTTATTGAAGGCAAACGTGGCAGACCAGTAGGATGGCGTAAGAACAAAAATGATTAAAAACTTTTTAAAATAACTCTTGACCCTTTTATTCTGGGTGATGAGATGGACGCTCCCTAATACGGCGTCAATGCGCCAAAATAGTAGTGTTAACCAGACTATTTACATAGG
>NZ_CAJWCF010000123.1 GCF_913020055.1 uncultured Paraglaciecola sp.
TTGAATTTTTATATATAGTTTTAGCCTTCATTATTGTACAAATCATCTCGGCTAATCTTTATTTACGTGTATACAAACAAGGGCCTTTGGAATGGCTTTGGCGAACACTTTATAATAAAAGTATAGAAAAAAAACTTGAGGCAAAACTAGATGGGCAAGTGTTGAAATAGGTGCCTCTGTAATTTTCTATAGGCTTAGGCTTTGTATGTGATTTGGCTTATATATCAGCATAAAGTTTCCTTTCGTAACCCAAACAGCTAATTTAAAAGCGATTATTTTTACCGGTTAAGATACCAAACCAAATGATTGAAAGGATTACTTAGCAGATCAAACGTAAGCCGTAGCCTAAAGTATGTAAAAATTGCGGCCACCCATTGGGCTCCCATGTTTTGAATCGAAGTGCTTCATTGCTTTGAGTACCCCAACAGAATAAAGGGGTCGTAGTCAAATTAAGTGAAAATATTGATTAACGCTCATATTTAATTAAGACAACTTTCAACCAACGCCCTTGTTTTAGCTTAAATTCTTACGCATCGATTACAAACATTTAGCCGGTTTAGGTAAACCTGCTATTTTCGTTGCCTGTTTAGCTGGGCCTTTTGGAAACAATTTAAACAAATAACGGCTATTGCCTTTTTCAGGACCAAATTCATTGGCCATGGCTTTCACTAAGGCTCGCATCGCTGGGCTGGTATTAAACTCAAGGTAAAACTGGCGCACAAATTTCACTACTTCCCAATGATTCTCTGTTAACTCAATGTTTTCTGTTGCAGCTAGTACAGGTGCTAGTTCTGTTTGCCAGTCTTGCACATCCAGCAAATAACCGGCTTTGTCGGTGGCAATCGTTTTACCTGAAAACTCAAAATAATAATCCATTGTTTCTACCAGCTCACTACATTGTCATATTCTAAACTGAGCTCAACGAACTGTGCGTAAGTGATCAGTTGGATCTTACCACTTTCTATCACTATGCCTCGGGCCTCTGCATCTTCTTTAAGTACGTATACAGACTGCAAGTCAATTAACTTAGGGTACAAGGTCTTATCCAAAACTGCATAGGTTGCGTCTTGGGTCAGCAGTAGTCCTTCAGTCGGCTGAATGCGTTGCAAACAATGTTGCAACGTTAGATGAGTAAAGGGGCTTGAGGTTATTTTATGTAAATTCATTAAAAGCTCATCACATGCTGCTGTGAAGCCAAAAGGCTGGATAAGTCATCATGTTCTATCAGTGTTACCTCAATGCACAACTGAGTGCTTTTGATGCCTCTTTGCTCCAAGCTTTGTCTACATACATAGATGTTTTCTATGTCGTAAAACTCAAGGGCTTTAAAGGTTTTGTGATAGGCCTTGGCATCGATTGCTGCAGGATCTTGGGATAACAATAGTTGTAACACCCCATCTTCGATAAAAAACACACTTACGTCTTGGGCAAAGTTACTCATGGCCATCGCCATATCCAAGCTTTCTTGGCCGTTTGAAGAGCCGTATGGAGCTGATTTATTGATGATTGCTATGCTTGATGTGAGCTGGCTCAAAATTGAATCAACCTGTCGCTATTATTAATTAATACGGCTAACTCACCTAAACCAACAGACTCAAAAGGCGAGGCTAAACTAAAGTGTGGGTTGTCAGAATCACGTGCATCGTCAGCGGTAGTAATACCTCTTTTACTCGCGGCGCTTACACACACCATCAAAGGTACCTGAAACTCCTTAGAAAGTGTTTGCCATGCAGCGTATAAGTCAAACTCATCAGAGGGAGTGATCTGCAAACTAGAACCATTAAGCGTGCCGCTTTGATAAAAAAAGATGCCATTCACTGTATGTTTTGACTGCACAGCCGCAAGGGCAAAACGATATGCACTGTAAGCGTTTTGTTGTGAAAAGGGGGCGGATGTAACTAATAAAGTAAAAGACGACATAGATTGGCAATGTACCATAAAAGAGAGTCATAAAAAAACGCCCCAGCAAGCTGAGGCGTTATTAATAATTAATCCGTTTAGGAATTAATCATCTCCACCGAAGGCACCTAAAAGATGCAAGATAGAAGTGAATAAGTTGTAAATATTCAAGTACATAGAAACAGTTGCACGAATATAATTGGTTTCGCCACCGTTAATGATGCGGCTCGTATCATATAAGATAAAGCCAGACATGATGAACACAATGGCTGAACTAACGGCTAAGCTTAATGCTGGAATACCCAAGAATATATTAGCGATTGAAGCCACCACAGCCACAATTATCCCTACTAGTAAAAAACCACCCATAAAAGAGAAGTCTTTCTTAGTGGTTAACACGTAACCCGATAAACCGAAGAATACTAAGGCAGTGGTACCAAAGGCTTGCATAATTAAACCTGAGCCACCTGGGAAACCTGCATAGTAGTTCAACATTGGCCCTAAAGAAGCGCCTAATAAACCGGTAAACACAAATACAAACACAATACCCATTGAGCTTTGTGCAGCTTTGTTAAGGAAGAAAATCATCACTAAGGCACCAATACTCATCATCATCGCTGCGCCTTGACCTAAGCCAAGAGACATTGCAATACCAGCACATACGGCACTGAATGTTAATGTCATCGCTAACAACATATAAGTATTGCGAAGTACTTTGTTAGTTTGCAATGCAGAAGCTTCACCTGCACTACTATAGGAAGTTCTTTGTTCCATTATCTTCTCCGAAGGTAAGTTAAAACTAATTGTCTACTAGTAGTGTCTTTGTATGGGGTTTGGTTCACTTTTTCAAGTAATACCGTATTTAATTCTTATTTTAATACGTAACTTGATGTAAATGCGCGCAATCCGTTCAAACTATAATCAATCAGCACGTTTTGTTAAATTAGGGCTTTACAAGGCCTAAAAACGTCACTAATATTCGCATCCTCAATTCGGGGAGGCAAAAAAGCTTAGCTTAGCCACTCAAAATTGTAGAACAATTCGGATAGCTGGCAGAGCTCGGTTTAATGCACCTGACTTGAAATCAGACGTACGGTCAAACGTACCGGGGGTTCGAATCCCTCGCTATCCGCCATATTACAAAAACCCGCTTAAATGCGGGTTTTTTGCATTTAGTCTATAGCGAGGGTAAGACCCCCAACGGTTCTACAAAAACTTCCGTAGGTTTTGAACAAGCTTCGCTTGGAGATGTCCACGACGCTCGAGGCGAGTACCAAGGATGATACGAGTTAATCCCGTCCAGTCGCTCAAACACTCACCCAATACCATCAACCTTAAAATTGAGTTTCTTCTTACCGTTGAAAATATTATCGAGTAATAAACAGTAGTAAACAATCAGTATTATTTTACAGTTTTAACAACTTTTACCTTACGATCATAGGCCGCGATGTTTGCTTTAGTTTTACAACCAAGGCTTTTGTTTATCTGCAAGTGTTGCTTCAAAATTCGACATTTCTTTAAATTATTGTGTTTTATCTTTATTCATTATTGGCACCCAACCCACTCAAATACTTCCCATTTTCCAAATCCTATTTAACCAGCCCTTATTTTTTACACTCATCTGTTAGCGAATTTTCCCACATCCTATTTTTATTATTTTATACAGTAGTGGGTTTTTGCTGTTCAGGCGTTATACACTCATACTGAATACTCTCGGTGTTTTGTATTAAAGGTGTAACTTGTATTTTTTGTCTACTCACTAGGTAGATTGAAAATTTCAAACTTGACAGGAAAAGGTTTGCATAGAAATGGCCGATAATAAACATTCAAAGTCCCGGTTCTCAATTCTGACTGAGTTTAAGAACAGTCAGTTGTCGTTGCGTAGTTTTATTTCTCGTTATGTCATTTCACCACAAGATATTGATGATGTTTCTCAGGAAACATTTTTACGTGCGTACAAAGCTGAAAAAGAAAAAGAGATAGAACACCCTAAAGCGTTCTTATTTCGTATTGCAAAAAATTTAATGTTGTCTGAATTTTCCCGTAAAGCCCGAAAAATCACCGATTATATTGAAGACTACGATGGTTCAGAGGAATTACTCAATACTGATAATTTAGAATCAAATGTTATGGCTCAACAAAAGCTTGGGATCTATTGTGAGGCAGTTGCTTCTTTGCCAACACAGTGTCGAAGAGCCGTTATTATGAAAAAAGTGTATGGAATGCAAAATAAAGAGATAGCAAGACGATTGGAACTGTCGGTTAGTACCGTAGAAAAACACCTTACTAAGGGTATCAGGCGCTTAAACTCAACAATAACTAGTCGTTATGGTGAGCAAAATATTCAGGCTTCGTCGCAAAAATCAAATCAAAGGGGGATGAAATAATGGATAAAATTACTGTGTTTCCTCGTTCCTCAGTTCTTGAAGACGAGGCTTGTCAGTGGATCATCAAATTCGAAAGTGATGATGAACCTTCAAAACAAGACATTCAGCAATTAAACGCTTGGTTATCCAAAAGCCCTGTGCATAAACAAACATTGTTACGCTTGTCAAAAACATGGAGCGATATGGATGTGATGTCGGGTTTAATGATCCCATTAGGGCATTCATTAAAACCTAGTCAAAGTAAGCTTAAAACCTTTGCCTTGACACCACTGCTTTTTATGGCAGGTATTTTTCGGGTATTAGCTAACAAAACTAAGACGTTGTTTGGGCCCATTATTATTTTACCAGCAGTCACACTGGTTATCATGTTCAGTCTGTCATTTTTGGGGACCAGTATAACGCCCGAACTCCCTAACAATATGTACATTACGTCCATTGGTGAACACTCCTCTCATACCCTTGAAGACGGTTCAGTATTAACACTTAACAGCAACTCTCAAGTTGAGGTGAATTATACCCTGAGTAAACGGGTCATAAATTTATTAAGGGGGGAAGCACATTTCGATGTCACATCTGATCCTGATCGGCCATTTGAAGTGTATGCGGACAATAGAATGGTCAAGGCCATAGGCACGGCTTTTTCGGTGTATCGTTTAAAAAATAACATTGAAGTGCTGGTGACTGAAGGTAAAGTTGCTCTCGCGATTATTGAGTCAACCTTGTTTGTTAAGCCCGGGTCATTGCCTAAAGGTCGGGCTAGTGTTGAGCAGACGTTATCGGCTAACCCCATAGAAAATACTGTGACCGTTATTGCATCATTGGTAGCTGGACAAAGTATTTCCATTCCCATCAGTTCTAACTCTGATAGTGTGGATAGTGTGGACAGTTTGAACACACCCGTCATTGAATATGCCCAAGGCGACTTAGTTCGTAAGTTGTCTTGGTTAGATGGTCGATTGGTGTTTGCGGGAGAATCACTGGAGGAAGTAGTGGCTGAGGTGAGTCGTCATACGCCGCTATTAATTGAAGTGACGGATCCAGAACTTAAGAAATTACGAATTGGTGGACAATTTCAAGCAGGAGAAACCGATGCGTTGTTTGATGTGTTAGAGTCGGGGTTCGGTATTAAAATTACTCGATTAAATAAGGGGCATGTGCAGTTAGATGCAAAATAGTTACAATGAACATATAAAAAATATAAATACGGATGGCGGTTTTTTGTCGTTCGTAAGTTATATCTCTTTGAGTGCTGCGAAAAGTATATATTTTACAATTTTTCAGTACTTTAGAGGAATGTTATGTTGTGGTGGTTTATTGATGTTTTCTACGCTTGGCATTGCAAGCGAACAAAAACTGTATCAATTTGATATTCCACAACAACCGTTAGCGAAGTCACTAAATGCATTGTCAGACCATACTAAAACACTGGTATTGTTTCCCTATGATTTAGTTGATAATCGTCAAGGAAACATAGTAAAAGGACAATACACTCTAGTTCAAGCAATAGACCGGTTATTGCACAATACGGGGTTGTTTGGTGGCCTTTCTAAAAAAGAAGTGGTAATGATTAGAGAGCAGCAATCTTCCTCACAAAATAATACAAATAATAATAATGGGAACACAAACATGAAAACAAAAAAAAGTATATTAGCGACCACACTCGCATTTTTATTTTCAGGAGCAACCGTCTCAGGTAGTGCCTTGGCACAAGACGCGCCTAAACAAGATCAAGAAGAACAAGCTGAAGTTATTTCCATCCTTGGAACACGTGGAGCACCTAGAACCGTCACTGACTCGCCAGTAGCGATAGACGTGTTTTCTGGAGAAGAATTCACGGCAAATGGCAACACCGCTGACATTACCGACAACCTTAAATCTTTAGTGCCTTCTTTTACTGCCACTCCAGCAACAGGTGATGGTAGTGCGTTTATCCGTCCCACTTCTTTACGTGGCATGGCGCCAGATCAAACGCTTATTTTAGTAAACGGTAAACGTCGTCACCGTTCTTCATTGGTACAGTTTTTTGCGCCTGCCGCTGGAAACGGTGCTCATGGTGTTGATATCGGCATGATCCCTAGTATTGCCCTTAAAAGTGTAGAAGTACTCAGAGATGGGGCAGCGGCGCAATATGGTTCGGATGCCATAGCGGGTGTTATGAACTTTCAACTGAAAGATGCCAGTGAAGGCGGCAGTGTGGTTGCGCAGTATGGTGAATTTTATGAAGGCGAGCAAAGTTGGATAGTGGGTGCCAACGCAGGTTTTGCTCTAGGAACAGATGGTTTTTTTAATATCAGTTTTGAGACCAATGATAATGAAGCACTTTCTCGTGGTATTCAGCGCGCAGACGGTCAACAGTTAATCGATGACGGTGTTCAAGGTGTCGGTTCAGACTCACCTTTTGGTGATGAACCTTTTGTACAATCTTGGGGCCGTCCAGAAACCAGTGGCACACGGGTAGCCTTTAATACGGGTTATGAAATAAATGATGCTGTCGAATTATATATGCATGGTGGTTATGCTGACACAGATGGTCGTTATCGTTTTTTCTACCGTAACCCTGGACATAGCACTTTGTCTGGTGTGACAAGTCTTCCTGCTGGATATACTCCCTTTCTAGACGGTGCACAAAAAGATACAAGCCTAATAGCAGGTTTTAAAGGTGAAACTAGCTCAGAACTAACTTATAACTTTAGCGCTGGCTTTGGTAAAAACGAATTGGCTTATTACTTAAATAATACCGTCAATTCAGGTTTAACAGTCGACGGCGTCCTAGGTCAAAGAGACTTTGATATGGGGGGTTATGAACAAGAAGAAACGAATCTGAATGCTGATTTCTCTATGCCTTTAAGTGACGATGTTTTTCTGGGCTTTGGTGCAGAATGGCGTGAAGAAACGTTTACTACTTTGGCCGGTGAAGCCGCGTCTTTAATTAGCCCGGGACCAAGTGGCATGACGTCGGTGACACCAGCGGATGCAGGAGAATTTAGTCGTGACAATATTGCCGTATATGTAGATGCTGAATACAATGTATCTGACGATTTATTGGTGCAAGGTGCCCTCAGATATGAAGATTTCTCAGATTTTGGCGGTACAATAAACAGTAAATTAGCCGGTCGTTACAATGTTTCTGACGATTTTGTCATTCGTGGCGCAATTTCTACAGGCTTCCATGCTCCCACTCCGGGTCAAGCCAATATAACCTCTATCATAACTACTTTTGATGGTACAACTGGCGCACAAATTGAAGAAGGCCTAGTCAGAGCTGACAATCCGCTAGCGATTGCAAATGGTGCACAAGAACTGAAAGAAGAAGAGTCGGTTAGTCTTAGCTTAGGCTTTACTTACAGTGGCTTTGAAAACGGTAACTTGTCGGTCGATTTTTACAACACTAAAGTGGATGACCGTATTTACCGTACAGGAAATATCCCCGCTGATACGGGTGGTACAGTGTCGTTTTTCACCAATGCACTGGATGTAGAACATCAAGGTCTTGATTTGGTCTACACCACCTCAATGGATTGGGGAAATAGCGCCGAGAGTAAGTTTACCTTTGCCTATAACCACAACACTATTGACGTGGTTGGCCAGTCTTTGGTTAATGGTATTCAACCAGTCAGTGACGCTTCTGTAGAAGACATCGAAAACAACTATCCTGAAAATCGCTTTGTCGCAACTGCAGTGACTGATTTTTCTGACAATTATCAGGTAATGTTACGGGCTAACTTTTATGGTGAGCACTATGATGAACGTGGAACCATCAATGATGCATCATCTCCATCTGCGCTGGTCGATTCAGTTGTGTTTTTTGATATGGAATTCAACTATTTCGCATCAGAAGACTTCACCTTGACAGCAGGTGTATCAAATATATTTGATACCTTTGTTGATGAAATTGGTGCAGGCAATGCCAACCGTTTAAGTGTGGGCCTACAGTATCCACGTAGAACCCCTGCTAACTACGAAGGTGGATCTTGGTACTTACGAGCTAAGTACGAGTTCTAACCTTCATAAAATAAGCTTCAGGCCAGCTCATGGCCTGAGGTTTCATCTCTTCACCAATAAACTTCGTTCCAAAACAACTAATTTTAATCGCGAGATTAAAATAGAGGGAGCGATCTTGTCTGGTGGATTTGCGCCACGAAAACATTTTAGTCTGTGGGATAAAGTTCATGCCAAAAAGTCGAGACGAAAGAATAGAAAAAGATCTACTGGGATCAGCCCGAATTCCTAACCATGTTTATTATGGGATCCAATCACAAAGAGCAATTGAAAACTTCCAGTTAAGCAATGTGCCAATTCATCATTATCCCAACTTCATCAAAGCGTTAGCCATGGTGAAACAAGCCTGTGCATTCGCCAATCATACATTAGGGCTGCTCGAAGAAAGCAAGTTCTTGGCCATAACGAGGGCTTGCCTAGATGTTAGTCAAGGACAATTGGACCAACATTTTCAAATTGATATGTTGCAAGGCGGGGCGGGCACCTCGGCCAATATGAACGCCAATGAGGTGATTGCCAACCGAGCGCTAGAAATTATGGGGCACGCAAAGGGCCAATATCAATTTCTACACCCCAATGACGATGTGAATAAATCTCAGTCCACTAATGATGTATACCCCAGTGCTATTAAGTTGGCCACCTTACTTAATAGTGTGCCAGTGGTGTCTGAGTTAAGTTCCTTGTCTGATAGTTTTATAGCAAAAGGAGTCGCTTTTTCAGACATAGTGAAAATGGGCCGCACACAGCTACAAGATGCAGTGCCTATGACCTTAGGGCAAGAATTTGAAGCTTTTGCTAAAACCCTAAGAAAAGACCGAGCGTATATTCTTAACGTTTTAACCCTGTTATATGAGCTTAATCTAGGTGCTACCGCTATTGGTACTGGTGTCAATGCTGATCCTAAATTTGGCCTGCTGGCGGTTAACCATCTAAAACAGATCTCTGGTTATCCCTTTAGGCAAGCCACTAATTTAATTGAAGCCACGGCCGACACTGGATGTTTTGTTGCATTATCTTCGGCTTTGAAAGGTACTGCAGTTAAGTTATCGAAAATTAGTAACGATCTGCGCTTGCTAAGTTCTGGTCCAAGAGCAGGCTTGCATGAAATTAACCTACCAGCAGTGCAACCCGGTTCTTCCATCATGCCCGGAAAAGTTAACCCGGTCATTCCTGAGGCGGTCAATCAGGTTGCTTACAACATTATTGGAAATGATCTTGCCATCACTATGGCTGCAGAATCTGGACAATTACAACTGAATGCAATGGAACCCCTTATCCTATTTAAACTTATGCAAACTACCGAATTAATCAGTCGAGCCATGTTTATGTTAAGGCGTAAATGTGTCGATGGCATCACCGCAAATAAATCAATCTGTGAAAATTATGTGACAAATAGTATTGGATTGATTACCTGTCTAAACCCGCTTTTAGGTTACGAAAATACCAGTGAAATTGCTAAACAGGCCTTGTCCAGTGGTAAATCAGTGACTGAGTTAATTGTAGAGCAAGGTGTAATGAAAGCGGATGAAATATCCGATTTCATCCGTCTCCAGACCGCCGCTAACCCCTTGCAATGAATGTCAGACTTGTGATTTTAACTGCTAACTAAGAAAGGTTTCATTATGCAAACAGAAAAAACCAAGTTGGGTCTTACCGCGCGAATTTTTATTGGCATGCTGGTGGGAATCATCTTCGGCACTCTCATTAGAAGTTTATATGACGAGCAAGGCGATATTGTCTTTAACTTATTTGGAATGACTTATTCAGCCAAGGCTTTGGTTGTTGATGGGGTGCTTTATTCGGTTGGGCAAATATTTATCGCTAGTTTAAAAATGCTGGTGGTACCCCTAGTGTTTGTCTCTTTAGTATGTGGTGTGAATGGACTCTCTGATCCCGCTAAGTTAGGTCGTTTAGGGGGTAAAGCAATTTTGCTGTATATAATGACTACTGCTATTGCCATTACTACGGCTATCTTTTTTGCTTTATTAGTGTCTCCCGGTGATGGTGTTAGCCTAATCGCAGATAGTCAATATGTTGCCAAGCAGGCACCTTCTTTAGCGCAAGTAATTATTGATATCTTCCCAGATAACCCATTTAAGGCAATGGCTCAAGGGAACATGTTACAAGTTATTGTGTTTGCGTTGTTATTTGGCATTTCCATTGCTTTAAGTGGTGAAGCGGGCAAAAGAGTCGTAGGGTTATTCGATGATCTGAACGTAATCATCATGAAATTAGTCACTGTTTTGATGAACCTCGCCCCTTATGGAGTATTTGCATTAATGGCAAAACTCTTTGCCACTATTGGTATCGATACCATTTCAAGTCTGCTCAGCTATTTTGTCCTAGTGTTGTTTGTTTTAGCCGTTCATGCGTTGGTATCTTATCCGATAATACTGAAGCTGTTGAGTGGCTTAAATCCATTACTATTGTTAAAAAAAGTCAGGGATGCCGCTATTTTCGCATTTAGCACTGCAAGCAGCAGTGCAACCCTGCCAGTGACTATAGAGACTGCTATTCATAAACTTGGCGTGAGTAATTCGGTGGGCTCATTTACCTTGCCACTAGGTGCAAATATTAACATGGATGGTACGGCAATAATGCAAGGCGTCGCGACAGTTTTTATTGCCCAAGTGTATGGCGTTGACTTGTCCGTTTCAGATTATTTATTGGTTGTGCTGACTGCAACGCTGGCTTCAATAGGCACCGCTGGTGTGCCTGGTGTAGGGTTGATTATGCTTGCTATGGTATTAGAACAAGTCAATTTACCAGTTGAAGGCATTGCTTTAATCATTGGTGTCGATAGGTTGTTAGATATGACTCGCACAGCCGTTAATGTTACGGGGGATTGTATGGTGTCTTGTATTGTCGCAAAAAGTGAAGGTGAGCTTGATGAGAAAGTGTATCGGGATCCCAATGCTGGCAGACCAGAGTAGCGGTAATTGTAATACCATATATGGACCCTCTCCAATTGCAAGACACCAATTTGACTGATTAACAACACTCATTGCTGCCATATATT
>NZ_CAJWCF010000124.1 GCF_913020055.1 uncultured Paraglaciecola sp.
AACGAAGGTAGGCGAATAAATGGCCCAGCCCGAAGGGTTTTCCTCAAAACGCACTTACTCGGCGTTGAAACCTGTTTATTTGGATGACCAAACTTCACAGATTTCGCCTTGATTAAGTACATTTTGAGGAAAATCTCGGTGACATATGAAAGATCAACAGCCCCTAGTTACAGTGTTGGTATTAATCACCTATTACCAAGTTTCTGCCGTTATTTTTTGCACGATATAGATGTTCATCGGCCAAACTTAACATTGCGTTTATGCCGCCTTTACTTTTGTGAGTTAGACCTATGCTCACAGTGCAAGACAAGCTTTGTTTTTCAAAAGTGAGTGATTTATTCTCGATAGCTTGTCGGAAGTTTTCCAATATCTGCAACACTTGTTCGGGGTCAGTATTTGAAAAATAAACGCAAAACTCTTCACCACCAAATCGTGCAGCTGTGTAATCTACAAAATACTCTGCGACTAATTTAGCAAGTTCTTTCAAGGTATAATCACCACAATCATGACCATAGGTGTCATTCACGTTTTTGAAATGATCGATATCAATAATTGCTAGGCTTTGGGACTTTGGAGTGTATTTTTGAATAGCGGTGACTCGGGTGAAAAAATGCCGTCTGTTTGGTAAACCAGTTAAATAATCCGAGTTGGCAACTCGTTTAATGGTTTCAATATTTTCCAAACGCTCAACATTTTGCATTATCCGGCAGAAAAACTCTTCGTGGCAATAAGGTTTATGCAAGTAATCAGTTGCACCACTTTTAATAAACCGTGCTGACAATCCACTTTTGGTATCCGAAGAAATGCCAATGATACCGAGGTCATCTTTGGAATAAGATTTTCGTAGTTCAGAAATCATCTGAATACCAGACATGCCAGGCATATTTTCGTCTATTATTGCCAACTTAATATTCGAATTAGTCTTCAATAATTCAATACCTTGTTCAGCATCAGCGGCTTCGAAGGTAATAAAATTGTGCCGTCTTAGTAAGGCTGTCATTGAATGTCTGCTGACTCTAGAGTCATCAACTACCAACACCCCGACCCTTTTATTTTTATCTAATCTATTTAACAGACGTGTCAGGTAATCATATACCTGAGCATTTTCTTTGGGGATGTAATCCACCACATTTTTATTAAGAATAGTAGTTCTGGTTGATTCATCGAGTGAACCAGTTACTACTATTGTGGGTAAAAAAGAATCAATCGCAAAGTCAATAGCCTCACCATTTGGCGCATCGGGTAAATTAAAGTCGACTACGGCACATAAGTATTCTTCTGGGGCTGAACTGGAAAATACATGTTTGGCTTCCACTAAGCTAGTGGTACAAACTGGGCGCAATTTAGCCTTGGTAATAAGACTACGCATAAGTGTCATACTCGTTTTGCTGTCTTCAATTATTAATACTTTGCGTTGCATAGGTTAATATCTAATAGTAAAAATTTAATTTAGCAGATTAATTCGTATCTAGCTCTGGGGAAATTAGACTTTCTCTAATTTTGCGAATGACATAACTAACCATTTACTGCCAAATTCATCGAAGTTAATTTGTACTCTCGCATGTTCTCCACTGCCCTCATAATTCAACACTGTGCCTTCGGCAAATTTAGGGTGCGATACTCTTTCGCCTAATTGAAAGCCCGTTGATTCGAAAGCTGTATGTCCCGTGACAGGAGTGAATCTATTTTGTACCGGTCGGGATATGGTTGTTCGCAAACGTACTTCTTCGATGCAATCAGTGGGGATTTCTTTAATAAAACGAGAGGGAGTGTGATATTTATCCTGACCATAGACTCGCCTGTTTTCGGCGTAAGTAATATATAATTTTTGCATGGCTCGAGTCATACCCACATAACAAAGACGGCGTTCTTCTTCTATTTTGCCGGGTTCTTCGTTACTCATCTGACTTGGGAACATACCTTCTTCTACCCCAACCAGAAACACTAATGGGAACTCTAGCCCTTTTGCAGTGTGTATAGTCATCATTTGTACTGCGTCTTGATGGCTATCTGCTTGATTGTCTCCGGCTTCAAGGGATGCATGGGCTAAGAAAGCAGACATAGGTGTCATGTTGTCTGCCTCTTCAGGCACCACAAATTGTTTGCAGGCAGTGACCAATTCTTCCAAGTTTTCAATTCTAGCTTGGGCTTTTTCACCTTTTTCTGCCTTGTACATAGCAAATAAGCCAGAGTGTTTGATGACATGATCAGCTTGTTGTTCTAAAGGCAGATCTGTTACGTCCTGAGCTAGTTGTGTGATTAACTTGGTAAATGCTGTGAGAGCATTCGCAGCACGGCCAGTGAGGCGATTTTCTGCGAGTATTTGTATACTGGCATCCCACATGGATAATTCTGCATCACGGGCTAGTTCACGAATTTGTGATAGGGTTTTATCACCAAGACCTCGAGTTGGGGTTTTCACAATTCGTTCAAATGCAGCATCATCAATAGTTTGATTAATTAAACGTAAATAACCCAGTGCATCACGAATTTCCTGACGTTCAAAGAAACGCAGGCCTCCGTATATTCGATAGGCGATAGACTCTTGTAATAATGCTTCTTCTAGAACACGAGATTGAGCGTTATTACGATATAAAATGGCACAATCAGACAAGGCATTGCCGTTATCTCGCCATTCTTTTATTCGTGATATGTTAAAACGCGCTTCATCTAACTCATTAAACCCGGCGTACAAAGAAATAGGTTCGCCTTGACTATCTTCTGTCCACAGTTCTTTACCTAGTCGCCCTTGGTTATTATCAATAACAGCATTGGCCGCTTTTAATATGTTGCCTGTGGAACGGTAGTTTTGCTCAAGCCTTATGGTTTTCGCGCCCTTAAAGTCTCGCAAGAAATGCTGAATGTTTTCTACATTTGCTCCACGCCAACCATAAATGGATTGATCGTCATCACCCACTATAATCATATTGTTGCTTGGTGCAGCAAGTATGCGTAACCAAGCATATTGAATGTTGTTGGTGTCTTGAAACTCGTCAACCAAAATCGCTCTAAAACGTTTTTGATAGTGTTGTAGCACAGACGGATTGTTTAGCCATAACTCATGAGCTCTGAGTAATAGTTCAGCAAAATCAACTAACCCAGCTCGGTCACATGTTTTCTGATAGGTCTGGTAAATTTCACGCATTTTTTGTTGCGTCGCATCACCATGTGTTTCGATATGCTGTGGGCGTAGCCCCTCGTCTTTATTGCCGTTGATATACCACTGTACATGTTTAGGCGCCCAGTGTTTTTCGTCAAGGTTAAGGCTTTTAAGTACGCGCCTAATCAATCGGTATTGATCGTCTGAGTCTAAAATTGTGAAGTTTTCTGGCAGATTCACGTCAGCATGATGGGTGCGTAGTAATCGATGAGCGATACCGTGAAAGGTGCCTATCCACATACTATTAAGAGCACTGCCCTGCAATTGTTCTATTCGGCCACGCATTTCTTTGGCGGCCTTATTGGTAAAAGTCACCGCCAAAATACCGTATGGGGCAATACCTTCAACTTCCATTAACCATGCAATTCGATGCACTAAAACCCGAGTTTTACCGCTACCAGCACCAGCTAGAATTAGCATGTCAGAAGCAGGAGCTGCCACTGCATCACGTTGTTTGTCGTTTAACTGTTCAAGAAGTCGAGATACATCCATTACACAAAAATATATATTAGAAAAATATTTTTCCAGTATATCAGTAACACTGTATTTAAATACACTAAACTCATCCCAATATAAACAGGTATTACCTAATCCTAATTGCAGAGAAATTATGAGTATTGAATTCTGGCAGCAACTAAAAGACGAAGCAAAGCAACTTGTTGAGAAAGAACCATTGCTGTCGAGTTATGTGCATACTTGTATTTTGGCTCATCATAATTTCGAAACGGCTTTAAGTTTTATATTGTCTAATAAACTGGCTGATGATGTTATGGGAGCGCTTTCTGTCAGGGAAATGTTTGAACAATGCTATTTAATGCATCCTGAAGTAGTAGAAGCAGCAATTTGTGATATTCAAGCTGTGTTTAAGCGCGACCCAGCAGTGCGTTCTTTTCTGACAGTATTACTTAATTTTAAGGGCTTTCAAGCGATTCAAGTCTACAGATTAGCCCATCAACTTTGGATTGCTGGTCGAACGGATTTAGCTTTGTTTGTTCAAAGCCGCAATTCGGAAGTGTTCTCGGTGGATATTCATCCCGCAGCAAAAATTGGCCAAGGTGTCATGTTCGACCATGCGACTGGGATAGTGGTGGGTGAAACGGCTGTTATTGAGAATAATGTGTCGATTATGCAGTCTGTCACCCTTGGTGGGACCGGTAACGAAGCGGGTGATCGTCATCCAAAAGTCCGTGAAGGGGTAATGATAGGTGCCGGTGCTAAAATTTTGGGTAACATTAGCATAGGTGAGGGCGCTAAAGTGGGGGCCGGTAGCGTGGTACTTAGTGACGTGCCAGCACATGTCACAGTGGCAGGCATTCCAGCTAAAGTTGTTGGTAAACCTACCTGTCAAAATCCTTGTGACAGTATGCAACAAAATATTTTGGAAGATTAGAGGCTGTATACCTTTATAGGTTTTTAAACCTCCTGCTATTAAGTTATATAAGGTCTAGTAATTGAGATAATTTACTTAGCTGAATATGGGGTAAAACTGGGGCTTTTTCATTACGTATGTTCATGCTTCTATCTTCCGCATACCAGGCAGCCTGAAACCCTGCTTTAATCGCTCCATACACATCTTTTGGCAAGTTATCGCCTACATGTAAAATATTTCCATGAGGGATGTTTAGGTGGGCTTGTGCAGCATCAAACATGGCTATGTTAGGTTTCATGGGTAATCTCACGCTAGCTTTAAAACAGGCACTAAAATACCCTTCAAGCCCAATTTGGTTTGTGTCCACATTACCGTTGGTAATTGCCACTAAAGGTAGTTTATCCGACAATGTTTTTAATAAAGAATGAATGTTTCCATTTAATTTAAAGTTACTTCTTTGAAAATAAAAGTGTTCAAAACACCTATTGGTCGCGGTTTTTAACTCATTGCCCGACAAGCCTAATGCTTTAAAACCTGACTCAAGTGATAGTCGTCGCAATTCACCCATATCGTTTTTTAGCAGTGGTTTAGATAAAATATGTGCTTTTTGTTGAGACCGCCAAAAGCTCTTGTCTACTTTTCTAGTTGCAGGATATTGGTTGTGCATTAATTCAATCAATGACTGTTCTGCTTTAACAATCACACTTGTATTTTCATAAAGAGTGTCGTCTAAATCGAACGTTATCGCTTGAATGGGTTTAAGTTTTTTATAATAAATCATTTAGGACTATATGTTCTTTTAAGGTTGAAAGGTTACTTTGACTTCTTGGCTCTAGGGTGAGCACTGTCATATACGTGGGCCAAATGCTGAAAGTTCAAGTGGGTATACACTTGGGTTGTCGATAAGTTAGCGTGGCCTAATAATTCTTGCACCCCCCTTAAATCTGAACTTGACTCTAGAACATGAGTGGCAAAGCTATGTCTTAGTTTGTGTGGGTTAACAGATTGCTCTAGATTTTGCCGAGTAGCCCATAACTTCATACGTTTAGCTATCTGCCGCGTGCCAATTCTATTTTTGAGCATACTAACAAATAATGCTTGTTCGTCACTGGTTGCTAATTCTGGTCTAATTTTTTGCCAGATATTTAGAGCCTCCAAAGCAATCCGACCAATTGGTAATAGGCGTTCTTTATTGCCTTTACCTATGACCCTTAGTTGCCCATCAGGTTGAATACTTTTGATATTTAGATTAGCTAATTCAGATAATCGAAGGCCGCAACTATACATAAGTTCCATCATGGCTTTATCGCGTATAGCTAGAAGATCATTGTCTTTTATATCTAGCAATTGATGCATTTCATCGACATTCAATTGTTTAGGCAATGGTTTGGCTTGTTTGGGGGCTTGAATGGATGCTGCTGGATTCTGTGTTAGTTGACCTTGTTGAACAAGAAAGGCACAAAATCCACGGATTGATGATAAACGTAAGGCCATTGAGCGAGAACTGAGACCACTTTTACGCGCCTCGTTTAGGATATTTCGTACATCAGACGTATCGAATTTTTTCCAACTTTCTATATCAAGTTTAATAAAAGCTGCGCTTAACTGACGGTGATAATTATCAATCGAATTGTTAGCTAGGTTTTTTTCGTACCTCAAGTACGCCAGATATTTTTCTAACCAAGAATATAGGGGCTGTTGTTCTTTCATATATCCTCGAGACTGAGGTCATTTATTTGGATAGCAAGGCGTTTGCCTTAAAGTTTAGTTTTTCTAAACGAAAGGTAAACAACGAAGGTAGGCGAATAAATGGCCCAGCCCTTTAGGGTTTTCTTCAAAACGCCCTCACTCGGCGTTTAAACCTGTTTATTTGGATGGCCAAACTTCACAGGTTTTGCCTTGATTGAGGACATTTTGAGGAAAATCTCGGTGACATATGAAAAAACAACAGCCCCTATGCTTGGCTTTAACATTTTTATTGGTCAGTAAGTCAGCATTTTAGGCAGCATGATACCTAAAAATTGCTGCAGTTGCGTGATCAATAAAGTATCCATTTCAGGGTTGAAGTGTCCAGGATCTTTACTACCTATTGCTAAAATTCCAAGCTCACCTAAATCCCCAATGAGCAATAAAGCTACGGAATTAGCGTCTTGGTCAGCAAACAGTAACTTGCGTTCATGATCACTTAAACGACCAAAGAAAAACTTCTGTCTTTTAAACCGTTTTTCGATAAAAAGACGTTGTTGAATTTCAGGTAAGGCATGGGCACCTTTGAAAGGTTTTAAGCTTACAGATGCTAACTTTAGATTTTCTTGAATAACCTCTTCTAAAATAAATTTAAGATCGTCAAGATTAGTCGCCTTTAAAATGCGTAAATTCAAATCAGCATAGACACGATAAATGGCTTCATTTTGTTTAGCGATAGTAATTAATTGATTCAACTTATGGCTCAAACCTCTGACTTTTTTGCGTAGCTGTTCGCTTTGTAGCTCCACCAAGGACACACTACCTTTATGTGCATGGGGGATATTGATTTTCTCAATGAGTTGTGGAAACTGAACGAAAAAATCAGGATTTTCAAGCAGGTAAGCAGCTACTTGTTCAGCGGCAATTAGGTCTTCAGATTCATATGCAGTCGTTGTATCCATTTTATTTTTGCGACTCTTTACTCATAGGTTTATATATCCATCAAAAATATGCTCAGCGGCGCCAGTCATTTTTAATACATTGTCATTGCCTTGCCAACGTATTTTTAAACTTCCACCGGGCAAATCAACTCGTACATCTTTACTTAATCTATTTTGTAATTGACCTACGGCCACTGCAGCACATGCTCCGCTGCCACAGGCTAATGTTTCTCCTGCACCCCTTTCAAAAACACGTAGCTTAATATGACTGTGATTAATTATCTGCATAAAACCAACGTTTGCGCCTTCGGGAAAACGTTCGTGTTTCTCAAGCAAGGGACCCATTGTTTCAACATCTGCTGTTTGCACATCGTCCACCAACAGCACGCAATGTGGATTACCCATAGAAACTGCACCGCAAAAAAACGTTTGTTCTTTTGCTCTTAATATATAAACTTTTTCACGCTTATTGGCTTTGATCGGCACTAAGTTAGGTTCAAATTCGGGTACACCCATATTCACTGTAACCTGTCCGTCTTTCTCTAAATAGAGAACCATACGACCAGATTTAGTACTAACCACAATCTTATTGCGGTTGGTTAACCCCTTCATTTTTACAAAACGAGCAAAACAACGTGCGCCGTTACCGCACTGAGATACCTCAGTGCCATCTGCGTTAAATATTCTGTAATGGAAATCTTGGTCGGGATCATAAGGAGGCTCAACCATTAAAAGTTGATCGAACCCGATACCAAAATTTCTGTCTGAGAGTTGTTGGATCTTCTCTTTAGAAAAAAATACGTTTTGCGTTACATTATCAATAACAACAAAATCATTTCCCAGACCATGCATCTTTGAAAACTGGATTTGCATTGCGACTACTTAGCTAAAATTATTATTAACACGCACTGCTAAATACGTATTAAATATTCTAAAAATAGTTATATCATTTCAGTGAAAGACTGACTATGTCTTTAACTAGATACAGGCTAAATAATCG
The DNA here is from genome assembly GCF_913020055.1 of uncultured Paraglaciecola sp. Classification (GTDB taxonomy): domain Bacteria; phylum Pseudomonadota; class Gammaproteobacteria; order Enterobacterales; family Alteromonadaceae; genus Paraglaciecola. The sequence goes on from NZ_CAJWCF010000124.1 coordinate 8,157, forward strand.
CATTATTTATTAAATTAATGTTTAAACGCTTGAGCAATACTTAAGTTGGTATGTGCTCACTCTCAAATAATTGCTCTATTTTCTCGCGTTCTCTGACTAAATGCATTTTGTTTCCATCAATCAACACTTCTGCGGCCCTACAACGGCTATTGTAGTTAGATGCCATAGCGAAACCATATGCACCTGCACTACGTACTGCCAGATAATCGTCAGGAGCGATAGTTAACTCTCGGTTTTTGCCAAGAAAATCGCCAGTCTCGCAAATGGGACCTACTATGTCGTAAACGGCTTTGGGTCTTTCAAGGCTCATATTAACAGGTATGATATTTTGCCACGCTGAGTATAGTGCGGGTCGAATAAGGTCATTCATCGCAGCATCAACAATAGCAAAGTTTTTCTCTGCACCTTGTTTTAGAAACTCGACCTTAGTTAATAACACACCGGCGTTAGCCATTATTGCTCGGCCAGGTTCGAATATCAGCAATAGTTTCTCTCTACCCTGCAACCGTTCGGCGATGGCTTGCGTATACTGGTCTGGATGAGGTGGTTTTTCATCGTCATAAGTGACACCTAAGCCCCCCCCTACATCAAGATGTTGTATATGGATTTGTTTTTCGTCAAGCTCATCAATTAATGCCAGCAATATATCTAACGCATCAACAAAAGGTGCCAGTTCGGTGAGTTGGGAGCCAATGTGACAATCAATTCCGACAACGTTTAAAAAAGGTAGGCTATGGGCATATTGATAAATTTCTACTGCTTGTTGCCGTTCGACCCCAAACTTGTTGTCTTTTAAGCCTGTAGATATGTAGGGATGAGTCTTAGCATCGACATCAGGGTTGACCCTAATCGAAATTGGGGCCTTTTTGCCAGATTGCTCTGCGACTTCATTAATACGCGCTAATTCACTACGTGATTCGACATTAAAGCACTTAATATTATGCTGTAAAGCTAGGGCTATTTCGGCATGTGTTTTTCCGACCCCTGAGAACACCACTTTACTTGGATCTCCACCTGCTTTTAACACGCGGGTTAACTCCCCCCCTGAAACAATATCAAACCCCGACCCTAGTTTGGCCATCACATTTAATACCGCTAAATTTGAATTGGCTTTAACTGCGTAACAAATTAAGTGAGGCTGACTACCAGCGGCCTTATCAAATGCATGCCAATGTCGTTCAATGGTCGCTTTTGAGTATACGTAACAGGGGGTGCCGTAAGTTTGCGCTACGGTTTCAAGGTCTACGTCTTCTGCGAACAGTTGTTGATTTTTATAGGCGAAGTAGTCCATATCAATCTTTTCCTTCTTCAACAGACTCAGTTGATGGTATTGAGTCCGGTATGGTGTTGTTTGTGACAGGCTCTTCAGGCAAATATAAAGCACTTTTTTGACCACAGGCAGTGAGCATGAATACTGCCAATAAAGCTAAGCCAACCAGTTTTACATTTATTCTATTTGCCATTATAACAACCCCTTAATTTTTAGGCCGTAATCATGTCATTACCGAGAGTAAAAACAAAGAGGGATGAGGCGTAGAATGGGTTATTTTATGCAATATGAAATAACCAAGATCAAAAATTGCAGCTGATTAACCGAAGGTTTGTTTTTAGTGCGCTATATTAACAATGAAACTTGGGGATATGATGATTGAATGAAGGCAGAAAACTTACTTGCCGACATAACTCTTAGGTATCCTTCCTTTGTTTTTCCAGCAACCAATCTATAAATCAATATATTGGAAGTTGAGGAAAACAGAATTCTCTCGGCTGTTTCACTTGTTTGCTAATTTTCAATAACGTCTAAATCTAATACTCGTACAAAAATATTTGTTAAGGGTTTATAAATGATTTTACATAATGTAAGTACTCACTACCTAAATTAACTACGTATTTATTGCTGCTCTAGCATTGGCAAAGTTTCCATTTCCCGTTTACTACTTAGATAATCAATTATTTGGCAGATGTTTTACCTTAAAATATTACTAAACTAATTCCGAAAATAGTCATTCCTAATAGTGCTCCAGCAAGGATGTCGCTGGGATAGTGAACTCCTAAAAGCACTCTAGAGCCACCTATGCAACATGCCCACACATAAGCTAAGACACTTAAGCTGGGGTAAAAATAGGCTAGTAAAGATGCCATTAGAAAGGCCGCAGCAGTGTGACCAGAGGGTAAACTAAATTTGTCTGATGGCACGATATGGGCTCTGAATTCACTCATGTGAAGACAGGGGCGTTCTCGTTTTAAACTATTTTTCAGCGATAAATAAACAGGAATTTCTAACATGTAAGCTAATAGTCCGGAATAAAGAAACAATGCTCCATTCTTTGGTTCCAACCACCAAAGCATTACGCCAAGTACAAGATAAAGATGGCCATCACCTGTTTTTGATATCCATTTTATCCAACGGCAATCTCTATTGTTTGTAAGGTTAAATACCCAATTGAACAACGCTTTGTCATGTTGTGTTAAGGATTTCATTGAAAAGGCCTATACCGAAATTGACATACAAGATCGTATGTTGGGACTATGTAACCTCAATCCTGTTTAAGCAATGGAACTAAATGCCTGTTCCAAGATCAGATCTTTCGACCAAAAAACATCTGATT
>NZ_CAJWCF010000125.1 GCF_913020055.1 uncultured Paraglaciecola sp.
TTTCTAAACCCAGGCCAAGTTAAAGATTCCGAAAGGTCTCGCAGATTAAAATCTGTTTTTTTATAAGCTTCGCGACCAAAAGCAAAAACCGCATTGGGCCCGCACTCTATGCCACCTCCTACCATGCGGGTAAAATGGACGCCAAGAAATGGGAACGCAGGGTCGGGAACTGGATAAATCAAATGATTGACTAACTTAGGGGCCGATGCGGTAAATTGGAAATATTCGCCACGAAACGGTAGGATCCGCAAGGGTAAATCTGGCTCTGACTTGCGCGCCAATCGGTCTGATTGCAAACCAGCGCAGACCACGGCAACTCGCCCTACCCAAGTACGTGAACCCCCTATAACCTCAACCTGCTCACCTTGTCGCTGAATATCAACCACTGTCTCACCAAGAATAATTTCAACACCCAACTCGGCCAGTAACTCCGCGTATTTTCTCGCTACCGCGCCATAATCAACAATTCCTGTTTGCGGCACAAACAAGCCACGAAAACCACTACAATGAGGTTCAATTTCACGAATCTCGGGAGGCTGTAAAAATTGAAGCCCTGTTAGACCGTTGGCGACACCCCGACGATGCAATTCTTCTAGACCAGGTAATTCTGCAGGTGAAGTTGCCACAACAATCTTCCCACATATCTCATAGGGTATGGAATGCTCTCGGCAAAAACCCAACATTTGTTGATAACCAGCACGGCAATTAAGTGCCTTGAGTGAGCCGGGCTTGTAATAAAGCCCAGAATGAATCACACCGCTGTTATGACCTGACTGGTGCTGCGCTACGGACGCCTCTTTTTCAATCAAGGTTAAACGGGTCTCTGGCCGAGACTGCATTACACGCAGAGCTGTAGCTAAACCAACTATGCCACCGCCAACAATAATTAGGTCATACCTCATAATTAACTTTTAAAAACTTACTTAACGCGTAAATATAAATGTAAAGCTTACCAATGAAACCTTAAAGTACTCAATCAACAAATAATACCCACCCCAGTCATTAAGAGCGCTATAATCTCGCCTCCCACTAGGAAATTGTTTTATCCAGCCCCCGCATCAAAATCAACGGTTGGCCTCCAATACACTCCGTCTTTCAATCGTCTAACATCCACCAGAAGCACATAGAAATGACATATTATCCTTCCTCATACACTGTTCAATCCAAATTGACTGGATCAAACCGATAATATTTTCTATAAATCATTTTTACAAGCGCTGTAACTTGTTCCTGATTTAAGTGGGACAAAGCGTAGATATCCTAGCCATAACAACACGCCCCCCACCCTTTCCTGCAAAACCTATAGCAAGTACAGACCAGCTTGAACGCATAAAAAATTTTCTGGTGCTGTCTAATATTCACTTGGACCTGAGTACTAGGCAAAGCACAATAAATACGCTGATTTTCCCCACTAATAACTTTTTCTACAACACCATTTATAAATAACTTTCCAATATGCAAAAAACTCCACCACAACTTAGTTTTTTCATAATCTACCCGTGTTAGCGCATGAACATCAAAACCCACATCAACTAGTTTAAACGAAAACTGTGCCGACCACTAAAGCTAGTTGCACCAGTCACCATCACACATTTATCGACTAAGTAGTTGGAGCACTTTTCAAATTAACATTATTCATAACAACTCTAATTCGGGTATAGCAACCACAAACTGACCACCCCACTCTCGAATATAAGCTAATTGCTCGATAACTTCTGCACGTATGTTCCAGGGGAAAATAACCACATAATCAGGCTGATTTTCTTTTATGTAAATTTCTCCAACTATTCTGACTCGACTACCAGGCATATAGCTTCCTTGTTTAGCCGGATTTTTATCCACTACAAATGAGATAAGGTCAGAACGTATCCCAGCATAATTCATAAAAGTATTACCCTTAGCAGCAGCACCATAAGCAGCAATACTCTTGCCCTGCTGCTTAGCTTCAATTAAAAACGTGATAAAAACCATCTTTATTTTGTCAGCCTTTTGTTGAAAACCTTTATAAAAGCCAACTGTATTCATACCAACCAAATCTTCCTTTTTTTGCAATTCAAAAACCCTTTCATTAATTTTATGCCGAACCGCCTCACTACGCTGTGCATAAATGCGTAGACTCCCACCATGTGTTTGCAGCTGCTCCACATCAAAAACTATCAATCCATTTGCTTCAAAAATTACTCGAATAGCTGTAAGGGATAGGTAAGAAAAATGCTCGTGGTAGATAGTATCGAACTGATTAAGCTGTACTAGATTTAATAAGTGAGGAAATTCAAAAGACGCTACCCCTTCTGGTTTAAGCAGCCTGACAAAACCCTTCACAAAATCATTTATGTCTGGAACATGTGCAAGAACATTATTAGCGATAATTAAGTCAGCCTGCCCTCTTTGCTTCTTTAATAGAAGCGCACTTTGCTCGCCAAAGAACGCTTCAACAATATCAATGCCCCGTTCTCTAGCCGCCATAGCTGTACTATGTGTTGGTTCAACACCATAACATGGGATACCTTTTAGTTTCACGTACTGGAGTAGATAGCCATCGTTGGCAGCAACTTCTACAACTTGACTTTGGCTGCTAAGATTGAACCTCGCCATCATTTTTTCAACATAATTTCTGGCATGCTCCAACCATGTCTCCGAAAAGGAACTAAAGTAAGCATAGTCTCCAGAAAACATTTCATCAAAATCAACTATATCCTCAGTTTGCACTAACCAACACCCATTGCACACAAGCACTTTTAATGGATACCACTTCTCGAATGCCTTTATAGCTTTTCCTTTGAGGTAGGCGTTAGAAGGAGGTGCAACCCCTAAATCCACAAAAGTATGCCTCAGGTTTTTACAGCAGTGCCTACACTTCATAAACTTATAATTCCTCAAAATTCTCAACTAATAATGGGGGGTTTTTGTCTCGCTCTGACATTCCTATAACCTTCAAGGGCCATTGAATATTCAATTTAGGATCCATGGCATTTAATCCACCCTCCGCTTTATTTGCCATGCATTAATAGATATTATCATTCTTAATGTTTTGATAACTGCAAGTCCGCTTGATGCCCCCGCCGCCCAACTCGACAATCTCTGTACAGTTTTTCAGGGTAGTGAGTCGATGAGCTATAATGAGCACAGTGAGGTCTTTGCTGAGCCCTTCGATTGCTTGCATGACTTCTTGTTCGGTCTCATAATCTAATGCACTAGTAGCCTCATCAAAGATAATCACATCGGATTGCTTATAAAGAGCGCGTGCAACCCCAATACGCTGACGCTGACCGCCAGACAGCCGAACACCCTGTTCACCAACAATGGTTTGGTATTGCTTAGACCAACTTTCAATAACTTCGGCAATTTGCGCTTGTTGAGCTGCCAACTTAACCCGAGAATGATCAATCTGATCTTTGGGTATGCCAAAGGCAATGTTTTCTTCAATGGTACTGTCGGCCAAAAAGATTACTTGTGGCACATGAGCAATATGGGATTGCCAAGCGACATTGTTACCTAGCGTAATAGTTTGACCATCAATTTCCAAGTCGCCATCAGAAGGTTGTAGCAACCCCATAATAATATCAAGCAAGGTGCTTTTTCCACTACCGGTGGCTCCAATAAAACCGACACGGCTACCTTTGGCAATAGTAAGATCGAGTTGCTTGAGCACATAGGGCATTTGCTCGCTATAGCGAAAGTCGAGCTGCTTAAGCCTTATACTGTGATTGAATGCCAGCGGTTGTATAACTGACTGATTGGCGTAACAGGGCAAGGGCTGGTCTAACAGTTCAAGCGTGTCTACTAATGAAGCTGACCCTCCATTTATTTCGGCCCAAGCCTGATAAGCTTGTTGAAGCACTGGGAGTAATCGCTGGGCACCAAGCGCCAATGCGCCTAAAATGGGAACAGCCTTAGCGACGCCACTTGGTTGCTGAGCCATAAAATACGCTAACGTGGCGATAAGAACCATACCTAATGCCTCCATACTATAGCGAGGACTACCACCAATAAATGTATTATTCCCCTGTGCACGGCGCAAAAGTCTGTCAGAATTACGGTATATCTGGCAGTAAACAGATTGACTGCCATCGATTAACACATCACGTATACCGCCTAGTCCTTCTTGCAAAGATTTTATAACTTGAGTAGATTCGCGCGCCATACATTTACTATTAGCCAATAGTTGCTTACGGGTCAAACGAATAATAAGCACATAGATAAGACCAAAACCTGCAAAAGCGACTAATGCAACCATAGGTTGCACCATCAACAGGGCCATGAGAATAGCAGTGAGCATAATGATGGAACTAGTGAGCGTTAGAACAGGCATAATAATGCCAGAAATAACTCCATTGGCTTTCACAGAGATGGCATTAATCACTTCACTGCTGTTGCGGTTACAATGTACAGAATATGGCTGATAAAGTGTACGGCGATAGATCCTAATACTAAGGTCAGAACCAGTGGCAAAAGCCAATCTAGTACTCGTCCAAAGCAACAATAAACGCATAGCACCAGCGATTATCGCCGCCCCACCAAAGACAATAGTAAGCGGCAATAACAGTTGTTTTGACTCAGTTAGCTTTAACGCCTGAATAACCGGTTGCGCGATAGGTAAATCAAAAACAAATTCAGGCTCCGTTAACACTCCAAGAAACGGAACCACGGCGCCAATGCTAAAAACTTCTGCGAATGATGCGAGCAACATCAGCAACATCAGTAATTTGAACTGCCCATGCCGATGTGGACTAATATGGCACCAAAGGTGTTTTAGTAAAGTTGTTATTGGTTGGCTTTTCATACTCTCTTCAATTACCCTACATTACTTAAATTGTTTACTTGAGCTCCAGTGACGATGTTGACTCCCAAAAGATAACACATCAAAACCGCTTCAAACTTTCTCTTTATTCAAATAGCCCGCGCAACTCATTAGCTCGTTTATTCTCTCTCTTCAACAAACTGTTTGATAAGCTTATGCAGTTGCCAAGGATGTAAAACCCAATAAGCGTAAAAGCAGAAAAAAATTAAAAAAGCAACGAAACTATAGCGCTCACTATAAAACGACATCACAACCCCCAGTAGCAACAAAGACACCGCTAACGCATCAATAGTTAAAAGTGCTTTTCTATCAGATACCTTAGCTAACTGAAACAAATGATGTAAATGCGCACGATCAGCAGCAAAGATAGACTTTTTCTTTAAAATCCTTCTACCCATAACGACTACGGTATCCACTATCGGAACTGCAAGACACCACAAAACACTTACCGGCTTTATTGCTTCTATTGGACTCTGGGAAAGATAGATGAAAAACCACGCTAAAATATAACCTAAAAGCATACTCCCAGCATCACCTATGAAGACCTTCCGTTTAGTAAAAAAACCTAAGTTCACACACAAATAGGGCAGTATGGCAGCACCTAATACGGCCATCTGCTCAGCCAATAGAATTTGGCCGCTGCTTATTTGAAATAACACAGCCCCTGCTAACGCTACGAAAACCAGCGTCGCCAAAAGACCGTCCATCCCATCTATCATGTTATAGGCGTTAACTAAACCTATGATGGCAACTACGGTAAACACCATACCCCATTGCCCCAGATGAATATCGCCCCAACCAAACAAATCACCCAAATTTTCTACATACAACCCCGTACTCTTTATCATGATAACGGATGCCATCACTTGAACAAAAAGACGAAGCCTAACGCCTAGACCTGTATGGTCATCAACCATACCCATGAGAAAAATAAATGACCCTGTTGCAAACAGATAAAAAACCTTCTCGGACAAATTAAAAAAAAGCACTAGAGGCACTATGGTACCAATAAAAACGGCCACCCCTCCTATTAAAGGGATAGACCCATTATGCAACTTACGACTATTCGGCTCATCCACTAGGTTGAACTTAACCGCTAATGGTCGGCAGATAATAATTACCAGCACCGAAATCACAAGTGCCATTAAGCATGCTAAGGTAAAACCATATGAAATATCACTCATAAAATAACTTACTTTAGAGACGCTATACGTTAAACAAAAACAACCATATCATAACCATTAAGGTTCGCTTTCCAAAATGGTTTCAATTAACAAGCTTGGCAAACATTAACTTCTTAACTTTACAGCCCTAACAGAACTTTTAAAAAACTAAAGATCTTTATCACTTCCACGTTAGGCTGCTTATAACCGTAGCATTTTTTGCCGTTTCGCCCAGACTTTTAAACTAAAACTTTAAGCACGCTACCGCCACCAGCGCGCAACACATCTTGCCCACCGTTAGATTAAAAATCACCTTTAAAAGGCAAAACATTCCTTAAAAGCCCTATGATAACAAGTTTGATAGCTATACTCTCTTATACTGAAAACAACTCTCAACATAAAGTTTTTACATTTTCGAACAATCAGACAAATACCCCTCAGACCGCCTTAACCGCATCCAGAGACTCTTTAATCATTTGTTGTCTTTGCATAACGTTGAGCAATAAAACAACGCGCTCATTGCCTGTTTCTTCTTGAAAAATACCTTGTAACCCTTTCAAGGGACCCGATGTAATCGTTAATTTGACCTTTTCTGAGAACAATACTGTGAATAGCGCGTCAGAAACTCGCTAAAGATCGCAACTATACTGGATTGTTGTTACTCACTGCAACCACTCAGAGTTATTGCGCAAAAATGCGGCACTGAAGCGAGTACGGATTTTACCGTGTAAGAGTCTTCCATTTAATGGATCTACGGCATCAGTGGGAAAGATCTCCCAGAAACGCTGCTGCATAGCCTCGTCGTCTGGGTGTTCTTGCCAAGTGCCTACAAGACGCTCTGCCATTTCGATAGCTACGTCACGAATTTCTTCTGGAGTGTTTTCGATGAGAGATATACCTTTAGATTTATACTCTAAGGAATTTGAACAAAACCCAATATCGCGTAAAAATATTTCACCCGCCGTTAACTCATGGCCACTTTTCATATCTATATGATGCTTAGATAGCAAAAGGGAAGTATTACCCCATGTAATACAACTGCCCAACGGAGCATTATTAACTTCAACTATTGGACGGCGCGCAATAAGAGGAACACAATCAAATCCAGTTCCAACTGTAAGACAAAACGCACATTTCGTCCCCAAATAAATATCCATAAAATCGCTGCGCATACCATTGCTGGCGTAATCAATCACTTTTGGGTGCGCGCTGTTTATAGATGAATGGACCTTGGCACCCATACGGAAAACAAAGTAACCGCGATCAGCAAGTTCTTCAGCAGCCAAAATATAGTTTTGAATATCACTATCGCGATAATTATGATAACTCCAATCAATGGTAGGATGCTGGCTATCCAAATATGCACTGTCACGAACAATTAAACAGATAAATTGTGCGCCATCAGGCAAACCCATTGCCCGCAAACTAGCTTCACCACCCATCTCTTCCTCAGCAGTAAATTTTAAATGTGAAGGAAATCGCTCAAACAAATTATGCACATCCCTATCACCCGAGGTACTGTTGCCAATCTCATGCGACTCTCCGCCAGGAATAAGCTGATTGATTACGACAGTAGGGGCCACTACCCAGGCAGGCCAAATACGTAATACCCTTTGCCACATGATTACAAGCTGCTGATTACAAATAGGCTCCTCCAAATAAAAAATATCAATATGACGTTGGTTGGGCACATTTATACCCGCATCACGCTCACAAAGATACATCTCGGTATTACCCACAAAGTGACCAATGCGAAGACTGTTCAATCTACTCAATCGCACTAATAACCAAGGCTTGATCAAACGCATAATTAGCACCACAGGAATAGCAAATATATAGCGTGGCATCTTTGAGATTTGTCTAAGTAATACTGTACTTCCACCTTGCTGAATTTGCTTAAGCTGCCTTTTAATAAACTGCATCATGCCATTACTTTCATCTAGTTATTTGCCTGTTCATACGTTTCCGGTGTCCCTATATCTAAAAACACTTCCGATGTTTCATAACTGTAGATCTGCCCGACAAAACGATTCAGCACTTCGGTGCTAAAATCTGTGGCTATATGTAAATCTGTATCCAGTATTTTTAATAATTCGGCAGAGAGGATATACACTGCCCCATTGGCTAAATTACTCGGCGGGTTAGCAACCTTTTCATGAAAGCCTATCACTACACCGCGCTGATCCAGTTCAACAATACCACACGATGACGGTTCGTCGGTGCGAAAGGTCATCATTGTCATCAGGCATTCTGGCGGGCGATTACGGTGTACTTGTTGAAAGGCCGTGAAATCTGCCAAACAATAGTTGTCGGCATGAATCAACAGACCATCCTCGCCCTCAAAAAAATCCAGATTGGTTATCAATGTGCCGGCAGTGCCATGCAGTTCAAGTTCATTCACCAACCTGACTTGATTACGATAAGAGCTAGTTTCAATAAAAGTCTCAACCTGCTCTGCCAGATAATGGGTGTTGATTAATAATGGTCTTATGCCAGCCTGTATCAAGCGCTCCAGCCATATCTCCAACAATGGTTGGCCTTTAATCGGCGCTAAGCACTTCGGCATAGTGTCAGTGAGTGGCCGCAAACGCGTACCCAACCCCGCCGCCAACAGTAATGCTCGCACTAGCTCAACTCTCGCAATAACTCTTCGGTACGCAATGGGGTGTTCCCCACCCTGCCAACTTGCACGGCCGCCCCCAACGAGCCTAAACAGGCGGCTTCCCAAATAATACCACCGCAAGCCAAGGCCATGGCACAGGTAATCAACAATGAATCGCCTGCACCAGCCACATCTTTGACGGCACTATTCAAAGCATATATCCTGTCAGTTAACCAGGCATCGCCTTTACTATTGCTAGCATGAATCAATAGCCCTTCTTCGCCCAATTTAAGCAAGACATTGTGAGCAACCGATTGTTGCCGCAGTTGTTCTGCCAGTACTACCAAGCCATCTTCTCGGTTACGCATGCTAATGCGAGCTTCGTGCTCAGTAGGGGTAATTAAATCCATACCCTTAAAGCGACTGATGTCTCCCACCTGAGAGGATGACTGGCTGTCAGCAACTATTAACACACCACTACTTTTGGCCATCGCCACAACCTGGTCAACCAATGGTTGTGGCAAGCAGCCATAGTTAAAATCCGAAAACACCAATAAATCGGCTCCGTCCAACGCCTGTTCCAGCGCCATTAATAACTGTGTTTGCAATACAGCAGAGATGCTCGACTGATGCAGGTGACTGACGCGCAACAGGCTTTTCCCTTTACTGCGATAACGCTGTTTTAATGTCGTGGGGCGGCTGTCATCTTCAAGCAAATGCGCCTCAACACCTATGGCAACCAAACCCTCAAGCGCAAAATCGCGCGAGGTATCCTTGCCCGTCACTGAAACTAACTGTACAGATGCTCCTAATCCCGCAGCATGTGCAGCGACAATAGCAGAACCACCAAGAAAGCGGGTTGAATCTAATGGTGTGACGACAATCGTCGGGTCTTCTTGTGACATACCCAAGGGATCACAGGTAATGTACTCATCAATAATCAAATCACCAACCACACAGACATTTAAACTGGAAAAATCATTTACCAATGCAATTAATCTGGATTTATCGATAGAGTGACGATCAAGATAGTCAGTCGGTAAGCTTATGGAACGAGAGTCAAAAGTTTGAAATTCTTTTCGGATCAAATCAAGTGACGAAAACCGGGCCTCACCCGAGCTAAATACCAAGCGGCCACCATATTGCTCTAATGCCGCTAATTCTAGGTTAAAATGCGCTTCATGCTCTTTCCCCTTAACAACAATATCAGGGCGGAGTCGGCTTATGATGTCAGAAATCGGCTCATCGGCAATAAAAGCTTCATCTACCCAACTATTACTACTTATCCCTTCAAGACGTAACTGCTCTGGTACATGTGCAGAATTACCTGCAATACGATCACTCTCTACGGCAACAATCAAACGGCCTCCACTTTCTCTAGCAAACCGCAACAATCTTAAATGCCCAGGATGAATGACATTAAAGCACCCAGAGATAAAAGTTGTAACTAAATTATTCATCATCATGCTCCATTACGATCAATGGCCTAAACACTCGCCCTGATTCTAGATCATTTAATGCTTTGTTAATATCTCCGTTATCCTGGCTTAATATTCGTGCACCAATACCACCGGCTACCACATGACCGGAAGCGTCTATAATTTCACAGCGTAAAATTATTTGGCTGAGTACAGTTCCTGCTAAAGCGGCCTTTTCATACTCGACCAGGGTTGGATAGTTGATCGTTACGCCTAACATGCCGCATATTTTCTCGGCACCTGGTTTAAACAAGCTAGGCTTGCTGAAATGGGCAGGGTTTTTGCAATATTTCCCTGCCTGGCATTTATGACGGCTAACTACGTGAATTTTTCCAAAGTCGGAACCTTCCACCAGTGCTTCACGAACCCAGGACATTAAAGCGGCTCTATTTTTCCGGCGACGGTCTAAACCAGCCTGGAAAGTTTCAGCGGGAAGGTCTAAGGGATTAGCAGAATTAATCGCTAATTCCTGATCCTGTTTTTTATCGGGTTTAACCCGTTCTACTAATTGAGCTGTCGCATTCATGACAACCTCCTAATGTGCAAATTAAATAAAAGAAGGGGCAAGCGGCTACCTGCCCCACCAGTATTAATATTCTTCAGGTAGAAGAATCGTTGTTGCTGACCGATCCGCTTCGGTAATTACCCAAAGCTTAACCGTATCGAATATGTACGAGGAAAAAAT
>NZ_CAJWCF010000126.1 GCF_913020055.1 uncultured Paraglaciecola sp.
GAATCACCTTGCTGATATCGGTCCCAAATCAATGCCCTTTGTTGAGCATTGTAGTAAATTCTTTTTCTCTGTTTCATAGCAACGCCTCCTCTTTAAATAAGTATAGCGTTGCATTCACCGGTTGCATTCACCGGTTGAACTCACAGGCTCAAAGCTGCCAGTTAGAGAACTTCTTCCCAATGACTGTAAAGAGCACATAACAGACCGTCAGTTCTAACTTCTCCACTCAACAACAGCGCTCTTTTTTGATGTTTTTTCTCTGTGATCTCCTTATCCTTTTTGATGAATTTTTTTAACGGCATACTAAGTTTGAGCTAACACAGCTTCACCGAATCAAATATGCGATTTTATGAATTCAGCTGTCTGCGTAATAGCTAGATTAAGATGGCCATCAAGCGTAAAACCAGATGCCTTACGCGGTTTAAAACTATGATCGCCATCGTATAAATATCTTAGCTGAACTTGCGCAGACAAATTATATGTGCCTATTTCCTCACGTGTACCAAAGGTGTCACGCTCGCCTTGTAAAATCAGTACGGGTTTATTAATGTTTTCTAAATGAGCAGTACGTAATTTTTCAGGTTTACCCGGTGGATGAAATGGGTAGCCCATACATATACAACCAAGGGCATTTGACTCTTGTAACAACATACTGGCCATTCGACCGCCCATCGACTTGCCACCAATAAAGATAGGTAAACTGCTATCAACCTCACTCAATACAGCATTAAAGTGAACAAGCAATTTATCAGCCCGTTCTGGCGGACGCCTTTTACCTAACTCTTCGGCCAACTGCATATAAGCAAAATTGAAACGTACTACATTAATGCCGTATTTTGCGATGCCCTCGGCCATTAACTGCATAAACTCACTGTTTTGACCGGCACCTGCACCATGGGCAAAAACAAAAGTAGCTACGGGCTCTTTAGCCAAATTATTCAAAGTCTTCATCATCTTGCTCTTCTTTAACTTGTGCTAATAACCACTCTCTAAAGGCGGTAATTTTACCTAAATCTGCCTGAGACTGATGGCAAACCAAATAATAGGCATTTTTTGTGATTAATTTTTCTTCGAATGGGCAGATTAAGCGGCCCGCTTCAATTTCTGGTCGTGCTAAGAAACTGTACCCTAGCGCGATCCCTTGACCTAAAGCTGCCACTTGTTGCACTAACAAAGAATGACTAAAAATAGGACCATGATTGACATTCACGCCCAATACATTGAAGTGGCGTATCCACTCCTGCCAAGCGTCTCTAGAGGAATCGTGTAATAAAGTATGTTTTCCAAGATCGTCTAATTTTTCTAGGGGTTTGTCCCCTTGAAACAACAAAGGTGAACACATGGGTGTCAGGTATTCAGTATGTAACTTATCAGCTGCCAAGCCAGACCATTTACCCTTACCAAAATAGATTGCTACATCCACATCGTCGGTTAAAAAACCTTCATCACCGTCGACCGCCTTTATTCGAAGATCAATATCAGGATTAAGTTGGCTAAACTTGCTGATCCTAGGCACTAACCACTGGATCGCAAAACTGGTTTGTAAGGCCACGGTAATAGCGCCCTTCCCGCCTTTTGCCACTAGTCGTTCGGTGGCGTCATTAAGTGACTGAAAAATTTCTTTTAAATCTAAGTAATAACTCTGGCCTTCTTCAGTCAAAAACAATGCGCGATTTTTTCGCACAAAAAGTTTCATGGATAAAAACTCTTCTAATGCTTTTATTTGATGACTGACAGCGGCTTGAGTAACAAATAGTTCATCAGCGGCTCGAGTAAAACTCAAGTGCCGGGCCGCGACTTCAAAGGCTTTAAGGGAGTTAAGTGGGGGTAATCTGCGGTTCATAACTAAACAGCCAATTAATTATAGTTCAGGCCCTATTAAAGCATTAGCTTTTCTAATCCACAAGCATACAAAATGTAGTTTTAATAGAATTATACATAGGTATACAATTCGACATGTGGTAAAAATTATTGTTTTAAAACAATAATTAACAATCACAAAGCAGATCTAACAAAACACAAACAACTTAACATTTAACATTACTAATACTAAAGGTTAACAAAATGAAAACAACTTATACAATACTGGCTATATTAGCCACCGTACTTTTTAGCCAAAATGCCGTTGCCAAACTAGGCGCTAATCGCTCAACACCTCAACCAGAGAATAAATTGGAAATAAATGTTGAAGCCGAAATCGTTGAGCGCATCAGCTCGATGTTAGCTAACGTAAAAGCGCCTGAAGTTAAAACTGATATTGCCAAGCAACTAAATACCCATACCCTTGAATCTCAAACAAATGAATTAATGCAACTCGCTGCCGAAAAACTACCTGAATTCAAATTCAAAGTAGTTATCACAGACTAATCATTTAAGGTTTATCTGCTAGTTAATACGTCTTAGTAAGTTGTCGCTGTGCAAAGGCCGCCGTAAAAGGCCTTAAGCGCCTAGCACAGCAAAACTTACAACATTATTGATTCAAATAGATTTAGTCAGCACTGGTATCTAACGGGGCAAATCCTTTGACTAATTCATCCAACGCTTTCATTTGTTGTAAATACGGTTCCAATTTATCCAGGGCTAATGCGCAAGGTCCATCACATTTCGCTTGATTAGGATTTGGGTGAGCTTCAATAAATAATCCAGCTAAACCTAATGCCATCCCACTTCTAGCAAGCTGTGCTGCTTGAGCACGTCGACCGTCAGCAGAATCAGTTCTACCACCAGGTTTTTGCAAAGCATGGGTCGCGTCAAAAATAACCGGGGCATAGGCTTTCATCTCATCCATAGCCAACATATCAACCACTAGATTGTTGTAGCCATAACAAGATCCACGTTCACACAATATAATTTTGTCATTACCGGCCTCACCGAATTTAGTGATGATATGCCGCATTTCGTGAGCGGCCAAAAACTGTGGTTTTTTCACATTGATAATGGCATTTGTTTTGGCCATGGCTACCACTAAATCTGTTTGGCGGGCCAAAAATGCCGGTAGTTGAATGACATCAACCACTTCAGCAACAGGAGCCGCTTGATGAGTTTCGTGTACATCTGTGATTAACGGTACGTTAAAGGTTTGTTTTATCTCTTCAAATATTTTTAGGCCCTCTTCCATTCCAGGCCCACGATAAGAATTAACCGAAGAACGATTGGCTTTATCAAACGACGCTTTAAACACATAAGGAATACCTAATTTGTGGGTTATCTCTTTATAATGTTCGGCAATGCGCATTGCCATATCGCGAGATTCCAATACATTCATGCCACCAAAAAGTACAAAAGGTTTGTCATTTTCTACTTCGATATTGCCAATTTTGATGTTCTGTAAATTTTGCATAGTTGTCTTAAAATTAAATTAGATAAGTCTTGATCAATATCATAGCAAGCTAACTCGTTACTGAGTATCTGAAAGTGTCAGTAGCTATTAATTTTATTAATTCAGCCGCTGGTGAAAATATTCAAGCTTAATCCTAGATTTATAGTGCAGAAACAGCATGGAAAAGTAGCGATTAGCGTAAATAACCCGTAAAATATGCGGTTCGATTTTAGTGACGTCGTTTGTCAATTTGACATAACGAATCGCGATACAGAATTATTGAGATAGGTAAGTACAATCCGCTATGACAAAAAAGCTATTTATTAAAACTTGGGGTTGCCAAATGAACGAGTATGACTCGGAAAAAATGGCAGACCTATTAGACTCAACTCATGGTTATCAAGCCACGGATACGGCTGAAGATGCGGATATAATCTTACTAAATACCTGCTCAATTCGTGAAAAAGCCCAAGAAAAAGTATTTCATCAGTTGGGCCGCTGGAAAAATCTGAAGAAAGACAAACCAGAGTTAATTATTGGTGTAGGCGGATGTGTTGCTTCTCAAGAAGGTAAAACAATCAGAAAGCGCGCGCCTTTTGTTGATTTAGTTTTTGGTCCACAAACCTTGCATCGTTTGCCAGAAATGATTAATCAAATTAAAGGTGGCAGCAAATCTGTCATCGATATCAGTTTTCCAGAAATTGAAAAGTTTGATCGTCTTCCAGAGCCCAAAGCAGATGGTCCAAGTGCCTTTGTATCTATTATGGAAGGCTGTTCTAAATACTGTACTTTTTGTGTAGTACCTTACACTCGTGGCGAAGAAGTCAGTCGTCCGGTGGATGACGTGTTGCTTGAGATTGCCCAACTAGCCGAGCAAGGTGTACGTGAAGTGAACTTGTTAGGCCAAAACGTGAATGCATTTCGTGGCCCAAACTACGACGGTAGCATCTGTACTTTTGCTGAACTCTTAGAATTGGTGGCGTCTATCAACGGTATTGATCGAATTCGTTACACCACATCTCATCCTGTTGAATTTACTGACGACATCATTGATGCATACGCGCAAATACCAGAGTTAGTAGACCATTTACATCTACCGGTTCAATCTGGCGCAGATCGTATTTTAAACTTGATGAAACGTGGTCATACTGCGATTGAATATAAATCTAAAATTAGAAAACTTAGAAAAATTCGACCTAACTTAAGTATGTCATCAGACTTTATTATTGGATTCCCTGGTGAAAGTGATGCGGACTTTGAGGCCACAATGGATTTAATCCAAGCCATGGACTTCGATCTTAGTTTTAGCTTTATTTATAGCGCCCGCCCCGGTACGCCAGCGGCAGACTTGCCAGACGATGTTACTGAAGATACCAAAAAACATCGCTTAAGTTTGCTGCAACAGCGCATTACCCAACAAGCGCTACGCATTGCTCGTAATATGGTAGACAGCGAACAACGCATTTTAGTTGAAGGCCCAAGTAAGAAAAACCCGATGGAGTTGTCAGGACGCACAGAGAACAACCGTGTGGTGAACTTTGAAGGTACACCAAAAATGATCGGTAAATTTGTTGATGTGAAAATAACAGATGTTTTCGCAAATTCACTTAGAGGTGATGTTATCAGAACCGAAGATCAGATGGACTTACGTAGCGAACTAGCCCCGCACACTATTTTGGCTAAGAACCCTAATAAAGTTGATGACTTAGGTGTAGGCCAAGTAGCCGCCGTTTAGTAAAGCGATCCACACTATCTATTGAGCAAAGAGACTATACATTTGAGTAACCTTGTAAGCAGTGAAATTATTTTAGAGCCGTCAGACAACAAACGTTTATCCAGTTTGTGTGGGCCGCTAGATGACAATATAAAGCAGATTGAACGTCGCTTAGGTGTGGAAATCACCTATCGCAACAACGAGTTTAAAGTGATGGGACAATCTCAGCAATCCAGTGGTGCTGCGCAACTACTCAAGTTGTTATATCTGGAAACTCAGCCTATTCGTGGCGAAATTCCTGATATTGAGCCAAATAAAGTGCATTTAGCCATACAAGAAGCAAAATGTTTGGAACGCTCCGAAGCTGGTCAACATGGTAAAGAAGTCCATATAAAAACCAAACGTGGCGTGATCAAACCACGCAATCCCAATCAATCACAGTACGTGAGCAATATCATCAATCACGATATTAGTTATGGTGTGGGCCCTGCTGGTACGGGTAAAACATACTTAGCAGTTGCTTGTGCGGTAGAAGCGTTAGAGCGTCAAGAAGTGCGACGTATTTTGTTAACTCGCCCAGCGGTAGAAGCTGGTGAAAAACTTGGCTTTTTGCCCGGTGATTTATCACAAAAAGTAGACCCTTACCTACGCCCACTTTACGACGCACTGTTTGAAATGCTTGGTTTTGAAAAAGTTGAAAAACTCATTGAACGCAGCGTAATTGAAGTGGCACCTTTGGCATACATGCGAGGTCGTACTTTAAACGACGCTTTTATTATTTTAGATGAAGCGCAAAACACCACAGTAGAACAAATGAAAATGTTCTTAACGCGAATCGGGTTTAATTCTCAGGCAGTGATCACAGGTGATATTACTCAAGTAGATTTACCTCGTGGTGTACGTTCTGGTTTGCGTCACAGCATTGAAGTATTAAAAGAAGTAAAAGACATTTCATTTAACTTCTTTACTGCTAATGATGTTGTTCGTCATCCGGTTGTTGGACGTATCGTAATGGCTTATGAAGAATATGACAGCAAGCAAGAAAAAGAACGCTTAGAAAAAAAGGCGCAACTAGAAGCCGATGCGAACAAAGATCAAGGTTCCACTAAGTGAATAACCAATGAGCGCCATTTTAGACTTACAACTGGCCACAAATAGCACTGATGTCCCTAAACAAGCGGATATTCAATTGTGGTTGGACACCTTACTCTCTCATCAGCAGATTGCTGATAAAGAAATAACGGTGCGCATTGTCGACCTTGAAGAAATTCAACAACTCAACCTACAGTATCGGGATAAAGACAAAGTAACTAACGTGTTGTCCTTTCCGTTTGAGATGCCTGAATTATCGTTACCTGATGGTGAGCAACTAGATGAGTCCATGTCTAATTTTTTGGGCGACATTGTTATTTGTGCACAAGTTGTAACACAAGAATCAGAGCAACAAAACAAGCTGCTACACCATCATTGGGCACATATGCTAATACACGGCACCTTGCATTTACTAGGTTTCGACCACATTGATCAGCAAGAGGCTGAAGAAATGGAAAGCATTGAAATTGCTATATTAAAAAAATTAGCCATTGACGACCCCTACCAAAATCATTAATGATGCATTTACAGCATTAATTGTATTCCATTAACGTATAAATACATTAATTAAATTAACCAAAATAACGAGATCATGAGCGAAGATAACCCCCCATCTAGTAGCGGTTCTGCCAATAAAGGCTGGATTGATAAATTAGTCCAAACCTTCACTGGAGAACCGAAAAGTAAGGAAGAGTTGTTTGCAGTCATCACTGATGCTGAGCAACGCGAAGTCATTAACCCTGAAACCAAAGCAATGATTGAAGGGGTGATGGAAGTCAGCGAGATGCGTGTGCGGGAGATAATGATCCCTAGAGCACAAATGCGCACCATTGAAGTTGACCAAACTGTAGAAGAGTTTCTACCGATACTACTTGAATCAGCTCACTCACGTTTTCCTGTTATTAATGAAGACAAAGATCACATTGAAGGGATTTTGTTAGCTAAAGACTTACTAGAGTATGCTTTTGTCCCTGGAAAAGAGTTTGAACTAAAAAACATTCTGCGCCCTGCTGTTATTGTGCCCGAAAGTAAACGGGTCGATGTGCTACTCAAAGAGTTTCAACAAAAACGTTATCACATGGCCATAGTGGTAGATGAATATGGTGGTGTGTCTGGATTAGTCACTATTGAAGATATACTTGAACTTATAGTGGGTGAAATTGAAGACGAACATGATGTTGAAGAATTGGATAAAGATGGTATCCGACCTCTGAATAAATATACCTACTCTGTTAAAGCTCTCACTTCTTTGGAAGACTTTAACAAGTTTTTCGAAACCAAGTTTGATGAGGAAGAAGCAGATACTATCGGTGGTATCGTACTCAAAGCCTTTGGTCACATGCCAGAGCGCGACGAAAAAGTGACCATTGATGACATTAAATTTAAAGTGACCAACTCTGACAAAAGACGCTTGGTTCAGTTAAAAGTCACTATCCCAGAAACGGAAGAATAACCCTGAGCATCATAGATAAAGGGAGTGATATGTCATTCTCTTTAAAATTGCTTCTATCGACTCTATTTGGCGCGTTGCTGACTTTGGCTTACGCGCCATTTTCATTTTGGTTTATTACATTTCTAAGCTTATCTAGTTTTATCTACCTACTAAGCAACGCCCAACCCAAACAAGGTTTTAAACTCGGATTTGCTTTTGGTTTAGGCTGGTTTGGAGCCGGTGTCAGTTGGGTGCATGTGAGCATCGCTGATTTTGGTGGTGTTCCGCTAATTGGCTCTTTGGCACTCATGTTACTGTTAAGTGCCTATTTAGCGCTTTTTCCCGGATTAAGTTTTTATCTGCTCAGCAAATACTTTAACAAGACGTTTTGGCCAATTGCCCTACCCTTTATCTGGTTACTAGTAGAATGGTTAAGAAGTTGGTTTTTAACCGGCTTTCCTTGGTTATCTTTAGGGTATAGCCAATTACAAGGTCCTCTTGCTGGTTGGTTCCCAATCATTGGCGAATTTGGTGTTTCGGGTTTAGTGGTACTGATTAGTGCTGCACTTGCCATCTGGTTAGCGGATAAAAAGTGGCTACCTAGTGCTCTTATTGTCACTGTGCTATTGGTATCAGGCCTAGTACTTAACCAGTACCAATGGACAAAACCAACTGGCGAAAATGTGCGTATAGCCATGGTTCAAGGCAATATTGAACAAGCCTTGCGCTGGACACCAGAACAAGATCAGCCAACCATGAATAAATACAAAAACATGACCGCAGATCATTGGAACAATGACGTGGTGATCTGGCCAGAAGCCGCCATTCCTAAACTAGAACCTATAGCGGCTGATTTTCTAAATGAAATAGATAGCTTGGCAGCACAAACCAATACGGGCTTAATCACCGGTATTGTGAACTACAACTTTGAAACACGAGAAGCCTTTAACAATTTAATCGGTTTAGGGCAAAAGCAAACAGATGAGCAAAATAACGGTAGTGCGGTTCGCGGGCAATATCACTATTTTCATGGCAATCGTTTTGCCAAACATCATTTACTGCCGATAGGCGAATTTATTCCTTTAGAAGACTGGATACGTGGATTAGCCCCAATCTTTGATTTACCCATGTCATCCTTTACTCGAGGCGATTATCAACAAGCAAACATACAGGCCAAAGGTTATCAATTTGCCCCCGCGATTTGTTTTGAAATCGCTTTCCCAAGGCAGATATCGGCGAACTTATATTACAATACCGACTTTATAATCACGGTCAGTAATGATGCGTGGTTTGGTGGCTCCCATGGCCCTGCTCAACATCTCGAAATAGCTCAAGCACGTGCTAAGGAATTTGGTTTACCTGTTTTACGTGCAACCAACACCGGCATCACGGCTTTTATCGATCATAGGGGTCAAATCCAAAGCAGATTACCGCAATTTGAAGCGGCTGTGCTGAGTGATACCATTGCGCAAGTAAAAGGTTACACCCCATACCGTTCGTTCGGTGACTGGACAATATGGTGTTTGTCTTTTGTGATTTTTGCTTTTGCCTGCTGGTACCAAAGACAATCAAAGGAAAGTTAAATGTCATCGCCAACCCGTGATCCTAATTTTATTATTCGCCCTGCTACGATTGAAGATACTGCACTTATTTTGACCTTCATTAAAGAGCTCGCGGATTACGAAAAGTTATTACATGAAGTGGTGGCAGACGAAAGTACACTACAAGAAAGTCTATTCGGCGAGACACCACATGCCAAAGTGGTGATAGGTGAATATAACGGCACACCTGTGTCGTTTGCGTTGTACTTCCATAATTTTTCTACCTTTCTCGGTCGACCCGGTATTTATTTAGAAGACTTGTACGTGCAGCCGCACATGCGTGGTAAAGGCTTAGGTAAAATACTCTTAGGTTATTTAGCAACCCTTGCCATAGAACTAAACTGCGGGCGTTTAGAATGGTGGGTATTAGATTGGAACAAACCCGCAATTGATTTCTATCGGTCTTTAGGTGCACAACCCATGGACGAATGGACGGTAAATCGTGTAACAGGCGAAGCGTTAGAAAAATTAGCGCAACATCTAAAGTAAGTTCAGTGATAAATTTTTATTATGTCGAATTAGACCGATCTAGGAATAACTTCTTTATTAATACCGATAAATTCTTTAATTCTAGTAATTGGAGTTAACACAATCACATTACCCATTAACACTAAAACAAAACCAACTATTGTACTTGTTTGCCAAACAAAACCTTCAAATATCATACTAAGTGAGACCGCAACAACGGGAAATAATACCACTGCATAACTGGCTTTTTCTGGGCCGATGTCTTTTAACAATACAAAATAACAAGCAAAAGCGATAACGGTGCCAAATACACTTAAATACACCAGAGAAGCAATATAAGGTAGCCTAGTATCTAGATTAAACTCAGAACCATTTATTAAAGTTAAAACAAGTAAAAACACACTACCGTAAAACATCCCCCATGCATTTCCCTGCATAATTCCAATATTGTTTCTTGAGTTACGTACGCTGGTCATATTTCCCAGTGATGCTACAAATGTTCCACCTAACGACAATCCCAAACCAATCATCGCTTCGCTAGCTATATCTAAAGTTGTAATGTCTTGCCAAAACAGCCCGATAATTCCAGCTAGTCCCAACGTAGCACCAATAAAGGTCCGTGGAGCAATAGGTTTTCCAAAGAATATACGTGTATTAATAATATTCATGACTAACAGAGTAGAGAAAGCAATAGAGGTCATAGCTGAAGTTAGATAGTCTTGTGCCCAGTACAAAATTAAATAGTTAAATCCAAAGTTACAGCAGGCTAATGCCATAAAGAAAATACCGACTAAACCTCCTCTATCTGCTTGAGAATCTACTTTGTTTGCCCAAGAATTTGGTAACATAATTTCAAAAGCTCCTAAAAATGAAGCTGCAAAAATCA
>NZ_CAJWCF010000127.1 GCF_913020055.1 uncultured Paraglaciecola sp.
TTAACTATGTTGCGTTACGAAGTAAATGATTTACGCGCCTTCTTTGAAAACGATCTTCGTTTCCTTAAGCAATTTAATTAGGTCTGGCCAAGAATATGAAATTTAGCGAAAAGTGGTTAAGAGAGTGGGTTAATCCATCTATTTCAACAGATGAGTTGTCAGAACAACTGAGTATGGCCGGTCTAGAAGTTGACGGTGTTGAAGCAGTTGCTGGTGAGTTCTCAGGTGTTGTTGTGGGTGAAGTGGTCGAATGTGGCCAGCATCCGGATGCAGATAAATTGCAAGTCACCAAAATCAATGTCGGTGGCAATGAACTACTCGATATAGTGTGTGGTGCACCCAATTGTCGTCAAGGTATCAAAGTTGCAGTAGCTAAAGTAGGGGCAGTATTACCCGGTAATTTCAAAATTAAAAAAGCCAAGCTGCGCGGCCAGCCTTCATTTGGTATGTTGTGTAGCTTTTCTGAATTAGGTATATCTGACGATCATGATGGCATACTTGAGTTGCCTTTAGATGCGCCAATTGGTCAAGATGTTAGACAATATTTACAACTTGATGATGTCACAATTGAAGTGGATTTAACGCCTAACCGGGCTGATTGTCTGGGTATTAAAGGTTTGGCTCGTGAAGTTGGTGTACTTAATCAAGCGCCAGTAAACGAACTTCAAGTGCCCGAGGTTGCAGAAAGTATTACCGATAGTCGTAACATTCAATTGCTTGCGCCTGAAGCATGTCCTCGATATTTAGGTCGCGTCATTAAGGACATTAATCTAAATGCAGTGACCCCTTTATGGATGGTTGAAAAACTAAGACGTTCTGGTGTCAGAAGCATTGACCCTGTTGTCGACGTAACCAATTTTGTGTTGTTAGAGTTAGGGCATCCAATGCATGCGTTTGACAACAATAAACTGGAAGGGGATGTTGTTGTTCGTTTTGCTCAGCAAGATGAAAAGCTTACCTTACTAGATGGTAATGAAGTGACACTTCAAGCAAACACACTAGTCATTGCCGATACTAAAAAAGCCTTGGCTATGGCCGGTGTATTTGGTGGACTTGACTCAGGTGTGACTAGCGAAAGTACAGATATCTTTCTTGAAAGTGCTTTTTTTGCGCCCGACGCTATTATGGGTAAAGCGCGTCAATATGGCTTACACACTGATGCTTCTCATCGCTATGAGCGAGGTGTTGATCCTCAGCTACAACAGATAGCTATGCAACGTGCATCACAATTGTTGCTTGATATTGTTGGTGGTGAAGCAGGTCCAGTGATTGAAGCGTTAGATTCATCTCACATTCCTAAAAATCGTTCGGTGACGTTAAGACACTCTCGATTAACCAAAGTATTGGGCATCGAAATTGCGGCTGATACCGTTACTGATATTTTTAAACGTTTAGGGTTTACGGTTTCTTTTGATAACCAAGTATGGCAAATCAATGTTCCGCCATATCGTTTCGATATTAGTATCGAAGAAGATTTGATTGAAGAAGTTGCCAGGGTGTATGGGTATAACCAGATCCCTGATATAGCGCCTGTTGCAAGTTTGAAAATGTCGCAACATCAAGAACAAAAAGTACAGTTAAACCAATTGAAAAACACCTTGGTTGAAAGTGACTACCAAGAAGCTATTACTTATTCATTTGTTGACCCTAAAATTCAATCTTTATTGTTTCCTCAAATGGAAGGTTTGAAATTACCTCATCCCATTTCTTCAGAAATGTCGACGATGCGGGTAAGTTTATGGACGGGCTTATTACAGTCGGTTTCATATAATCAAAAACGCCAACAAGGCAGAGTAAGATTATTTGAGTCCGGTTTGCGTTTTATTCCAGATAGCAGTGAAAAAACCGGCGTAAAACAAGAGCTTGTTATCAGTGGTGTGGTTTGTGGATTAGTTGCCGATGAAAACTGGGATAGCGCAACTCAAGCAATTGACTTCTTTGATGTGAAGGCTGACGTTGAAAACCTACTTAATTGTGCTGGTGTTGAGGATTATCGCTTCCAAAGTACGCAACATAGTGCGTTACATCCAGGCCAATGTGCGGAAATTTTAGTAGGTGATAACTTGCTAGGATACATTGGAGCCGTGCACCCCCAGTTTGAAAAAAGCCTAGGGTTAAATGGCAGAAGCTTTGTCTTTGAGTTAGAAATTAGTGCTTTATGGTTAAAAAAATTACCTAAAGCGCAAGAAATTTCAAAATTTCCTGCAAATCGACGTGACATTGCAATCGTAGTAGACGATGATAAGTTAGTTGGCGATATTTTGAATTGCATAGAAAAATTTGGCGCAAATCAATTAGTTGGCCTAAACTTGTTCGACGTGTATCGAGGCAAGGGAATTGCACAAGGAAAGAAAAGCCTAGCGATTTCACTTATTTTACAAGATAAAAGTAAAACACTAGAAGAAAACGACATTCAGGCAGCAGTTGATGGTATTTTAGCTACGTTGTCGCAAAAGTTTGAAGCATCTTTGAGGGATTGACGGTATGGCGTTAACCAAAGCCGAAATGGCGGAACATTTATTTGAAAAACTTGGGATCAATAAGCGTGATGCTAAAGATCTGGTTGAAACATTTTTTGAAGAAGTGCGTGAGGCCTTAGAATCAGGCGAACAGGTAAAGTTATCTGGATTTGGAAATTTTGATTTAAGGCAGAAAAATGAACGCCCTGGTAGAAACCCTAAAACGGGTGAAGATATTCCTATTAAGGCGAGGCGAGTGGTCACATTTAGACCCGGACAAAAGCTCAAAAGTAGAGTTGAAAGTTCTAAACCTCTAGATTAGAGACAGTTTAGAAATAGTCATATACTAAAAAACCCGGTATTTACCGGGTTTTTTTATGGGCTCTTTAAAAATTACTTAATAACAGATACCAGTGCTTTGGCTAACGTATCAACGTTAGACTTGCTAATTCCAGCAATATTCACACGGCTAGAGCCAACAAAATATACACTGTGTTGATCGCGTACAGCTTGTACTTGCTCGGGGGTAATACACAAAAATGAAAACATGCCTTTTTGTTTTTTAACAAATTCAAAATCTTTACTTGAACCGTATTCATTCATTTTTGATACCAATAATGAACGAAGATCTTGCATACGACAACGCATCGCTTCAACTTCAGCCATCCATTCATGACGTAAAGTCTCATCATTCAAAATAATATCTACTAGTGCTCCACCGTACGATGGGGGCATAGAGTATATGCCGCGAGCAATGGATTGAATTTGACTTTGAATAGCTTGGCGAGTGGCACTGTTTTCAGTGACCATCACAGCAATACCTACTCGTTCGCGGTATAAGCCAAAGTTTTTAGAGCAAGATGCAGCAATAATCACTTCTGGTAAGTTGTTGACTAATAAACGCATGCCGAAAGCATCTTCTTCTAAACCGTCTCCAAAACCTTGATAAGCGGTATCCACAAAAGGAATAAAACCGGTTTTTTGAGCGAGTTCTAAGACCACTTGCCATTGTTCGTTGGTCAAATCAGCCCCAGTGGGGTTGTGGCAGCAGCCGTGTAATAACACAACATCGCCTTTTTTGACTTGGCTAAGACATTCGACCATACCGTCAAAATTGATACTAGCATTGGCTTTATCAAAGTACGGATAGGTTTGAATAGTGAGCCCTGCGTTACCAATCAATGGAATGTGATTGGCCCATGTTGGGTCGCTAACCCAAACTGTTAGGTTTTCATCGCAGCGTTTAATTAATTCTGACAGTATTCTTAATGCGCCACATCCGCCTGGAGCCTGTACAGCGGCTATTCGGTCAGCTAACAAAGCTTGACTATCTTTGCCTAGCATCAGTTGCAACATACCATCTATATAGCCCTGAACACCTTGTGGGGTAATATAGGTTTTAGTGTCTTCTTTACCTAAAAGAATGGTTTGTGCTTTGGCCACAGAATCGAGAATAGGTGTGTGACCTTGTTCGTCTTTATAAACACCGACACCTAAGTCAATTTTCTTAGGGTTTGTGTCAGCTTTAAATGCAGCAGACAAACCTAGAATTGGGTCGGCAGGAAGCTGGGGCAATACTTCAAACATGATGTTCCTTAATGATAAAATGAGCGCTTATATGTAATAAGTGCTCATTATGCCATTGGTACAACAAAATTCGAGTCAAATTCGCACTAATTTATACTGAAATGAAAACTCTGGCTGGAAGTGCATGTGGCTGTGTTGTCATAAGTACGTTCGAACCATGTAACATTTTGCCGTTTATCAACTTTTAGTACTGTGGACGAGCGGGTGCCATACTCATCACCAAGAATAAAAATAGACGAAAGACGGCGTTCCCAATCAATAGGTATACCGGTTTGGGGTAAATTTTCGTCAGCAGCTAAACTCTTGTCTAACAACAGCTTAAATAATATATCTGGATTGATATCGTGGCCATCTTGACAGTACTCTTCTAATTTCCCCACGCCCTTATTTATTTTAGGCCAAGGACTATTTAGACTCGCATTCGATAACCCATAATAGCCGTCGGTTAAATGTTGTATCTGGTCCAAATGATTATTGTATACCGCTAACGCATCCCACTTTCCAAATAATAGGTTATAGCCGTTATAGTTTTCTTTGCTGTCGCTTAAGATTTGTTGATAGTTGTTTACTGGGTTTTGCAGATAGTGACTGACTAATTCACCTCTCGTAATGGCATCAGCACATATTTTTTTCGGATCGCGAATATTGGTCAAAGAGGCGATGTAGCCAAGTTTATTGATACCCATCCAAGTGCCACCTGCTTGCAAATCTTTGCCGGCAATTATGCCATGTTCAGAATCCCATAAGTGAGACTCGGCTGTGCCCCTATTAAAGAACTCATCACGATTAGCAGCAATAATGAGTGGGTAATCTTTATGTTGATTAACAGCAACAAACAAAATACACATAACACCCTCTACGCACAGTTAAGCGTTTATTTAATCTTTAACTTATCAACTTGGGTAAACAAGCTGTTGGCGTTGCCAATAAATTTATCGGTTGGTACTGCAGACGTTAAATTGTATGTGGGTGGCAATAATACTGGGTTGTAGCTAGGTCGAGAATCAAATTCATCATTGTTTAAAAAGCCCAATGCGTAAATAGGCGCCAGAATGATGAAGGTCATCGAACATGCAATGATATTGCGCCTATGATTGGTTTGATGAAAAGCAATAAATAGACTTAACCATATAAAACCACCAACAACTAGGGCGAATATGAGCAATTCTAACCATATAAACCATGTCCCTGGGTGAATGTTAAATATCGCGATTTTTTGTAATAATATCAATGTATTAGTTAGTAATACTAATAACCAGGTTAAACTGAATTGGCTAACAATATGGCTCTCTTTTTTGACAACCTTGGCCAAAATAGCAAAGCTTAAAGGCCATAAAGAGAAAACCGCTAATTGCCCTAATTCAGAGGGTAGGGCTTTAATCAAATTGAACTCTTGAACGCTGCCCAAATATTTTGTCAGTAATAAAAAGCCCAAACATACAAAGGATAAACAAATAGCTAAAAAGCTTTGGTTTAACCAACTCATATTTTCTTCTAATTCACTCAAAGGAATGGCTTCAACTAAAGGTACTTTAGTATCGATTATCCTTAAGCGTGTACGCCCAATTTTTATTATGTCATGGGAATTCAGCGTAGCTTGCCTGACGAATTTATTGTTTACTTTGATGCCATTGGTCGACTGACAATCATTGACCATTAGCTTGCCCGATTCAGGGTCGATGGCCACCAACATATGGCTAGGACAAACGTAAGGGTCGTCTAATCGTAAGTCATTGTTAAAGTCTCGGCCTACACACACATAATCTTGTTCAAATTTATAATGTTTAAGAGGGATGTTTTTTCGAGAAAGCAGTTCTAAAACTATTGCCATGATATTGCATCCATAAATTTCTGAGTAAATACCAAAGCAGACTCTTTGCTTACGCCAGCCAGTGTATAGTGGCTAATTAACCCTTGGTGGGTATGGTCTAGTGTCGCGGCAACAAAAAGCACGTCATAGAGTTGATCAAATTCTTTGTAGGCCCTTAAACAGAATACTGTTTTGTTGGTCACACCATTGATGTTAGTGACTTTATCTTGCTGACAACGAAAATTTGTCACGTCGGTTTTTGTCGCATTGTTACTGGCGCCTGCACCGGTAATACTTTGTGAATAGAAATTATAAAAGCGATGTTCTCCCAAAGACTTACCATCTAACCATTCAAACTCAAGTTCAAGCCCTCCTGTACGTAAACCGTTGTGCAAATATATCTGTTCATCTAACTGACAACGGTTTTCGACCGACAAATATAAAGCCTCTTTATCGCTAGTATTTGAGCCACCCCAGCAAGAGATAAAGTCAGTTATCTTCGAAGGGATCATGGCTTCCCCTAAAACACTAGTGGGCCAAGTATGGTTATTCAGCAAGGCAAAAAGTTTGTTTTGATTATCTAATAATTGTTCTTGTATACGAGGTTTTAGTTGCTCATTTTCTAACACTTGAGCGTTTTGGCTTGTTAGCAACCCTTGAATTTTTGCTAAAGGAATAAGAAAACCAATTTGATTGCCAGCCGTAGCCACATTCACACCCATCACTTCACCAAGCTCATTGACCACAGGGCCGCCACTCATTCCAGGATTAATAGAACCGGTAAAATGAATACGCTGGTAAAAGCTACTTTTCTTTAATCCATTAAATGTACCAGGCACCACAATCATGCCCAAGTCATGGGGGTTACCCAGAGAATAAATAGCACTACCTTGCTTGGGTAGCGATTGGGCAATTGGAAATGCACTTTCTTGTTCAGACAAGGCCACCTTTCTAACTAATGCCAAGTCATTGATAACGTCTACATCAACCAGCTGAAGTTGTCCTTCGGAGCCATCATGGGCTAAATATTCAATCCTGAATTTGTCAGGGTTATACACATATTCAGAGACCACATGGTAATTCGTTACTACATTACCTGAAGTATCGATTTGAAAACCGGAACCGATTGATGATTTATTACCTGACTCTAATTCAATTATTTTAATTTGATACAGTGCAGTACGATATTGTCCAAATAGGTTTTGAGCGGTTTGTTGGCTGTGTGCAAGCGAGCAAAACATAGACAACATAAATATAAGAATTCTCAAGATGTGTGTTCCAGTGACAATTAAAATTAGCGGGGCCAACTTGGCGGGGTTATTAACATTAGTCAGTCGGTTAACATTCTGTTTACTCTCGACAAAATAGATTACATGAGCGACCATTCGCCTAGTTTAAATTGCATAAGCTAAGAATGAAATGCTTGATAGAGTAAATACTCCTATTCTTTGTGATCAAGTACCAAGAATAGGTAATAAATTTAGTCAATGGTTGGGAACAAGGGTATTAAAGCTTATGGGCTGGCAATATAGCGGCAGCTTTCCTTGTTGCTCTAAGATGATAATTGCGGTGGCACCACATACATCAAATTGGGATTTTGTGTTGGGAATTGCAGTTGCATTTAATCTACGCTTAAAAATCACATTTTTTGGAAAACATAGTATTTTTATCCCCCCATTTGATCGCCTTTTGCGACGTTTGGGCGGAATACCCATTGAGCGCAGTGCCAACCATGGAGTAGTCGATGCGATGGCAGATAAGATGCGAGAGGCCGACAATATGGTTCTGTGTCTTGCTCCTGAGGGGACGCGAAGCCCCATATCTCCTTGGAAAACTGGTTTTCTGCATATTGCTCACAAAGCCAATGTCCCGGTGTTTTTGGTAGCATTTGATTATAAGAAAAAACTTATCGAATTTGGCCCACGACATGATATAGGTGACAATACGCAGCATGAGCTGAATAGGATTTATCTGCACTTCAAACAAGCACAAGGTAAATACCCAGAAAAAACGATTACTAAAGTTGTTCCCCCAGTGGAGATAGAGATTGAAAAATAAAGGTTTTACCACCCGTTTGGTACACGCAGATAGGTTATTGAATACCCCTGAAAGTGGTGCCGTACATCAGGCTACTAATAATTCAGTGCTGTTTGAATATAAAGATGCCCAAGATTTGGTAGATGTTTTTCAGGGTAAAAAAGCAGGACATGTCTATTCTCGCTCGTCTTCAGGCTCCAATGTTGCACTACAAAATATCCTTACTCATCTAGAAGGTGGAGTAGGGGCTATTACTTTTGCAACAGGCATGGCAGCCATAACTGCAACTATGTTCAGCTTGTTTAAAGCAGGTGATCATCTAATTGTTAGCCATTTTTTGTTTGGTAATACCCGTAGTTTTACCGAAACCATGCAATCCATGGGCATTGAACTCAGTTTTGTTGATGTGACCGATGTACAAAATGTGAAAGCTGCGTTTAAAACAAATACTAAAGCAGTGTATTTAGAAACAATAGCCAATCCTGTTACTCAAGTCGCAGATTTGCGGGCTATTGGTCAATTATGTGAGTCTAGAAAGGCACTGTTTTTAATCGACAATACTATGACTCCACCTAATATTTTTGATGCTAATGCAGTTTTGGCTTCATTAACCATTAGTTCACTAACAAAATATATCGCTGGTCATGGCAATGTTTTAGGTGGTTCTGTAGTCGATACAGGGTTATTTGATTGGAGTAGTTTCGATAATATCTTGCCCATTTACCGCGGACCAGATCAGACCCAATGGGGGCTAACCCAAATCCGAAAAAGGGGCCTTAGAGATATGGGCGGAACCTTATCACCTGATTCAGCTCACGCTATTTCTATTGGTTTAGAAACCTTAGTTATGCGCACTGAAAAAGTGTGTGAAAATGCCATGCGTTTGGCGTCTTACTTGCACTCTCACGATAAAGTTTCAGCCGTTTATTACCCAGGTTTAGCCGATCATCCTCAACATTTTTTAGCCAGAGAATATTTTGATGGTTACGGCGGGATCTTAAGTTTAGATTTGGCTGATGATATAGACCCCATTCAATTTTTAAATGCACTAGATTTAGTGATTTGTGCCACCCATTTAGGTGATACTCGTACCTTAGCCTTACCGGTAGCCTCTACTATCTATTTTGAAAGTAGTGCACAACAAAGACAAGAAATGGGTGTAAATGACAAAATGATCAGAATGTCGATTGGTATTGAAGACATAGACGATTTAGTCGCCGATTTTGAACAAGCATTTGCTGAATTTTAGCCCCTAGACAGCAGTTGGTCTTTTTCTAGCCAGCGGTTGTTTAGCCAAGTTTGAATGTCATCAATTTCTGCAAGGCTGTAATGTTCAAGGGTAATAGTAATCTTTGCCGGATCAGCGCGTAAGCAATTCCAAATGTGCACATTTTTTTGGTGATAGTCGATGGTAATATCAACTAAGTTTGTGTCTATGTTAGCGTGTTGCTTAATCATTTTTAAACCACCCGTTTTGGGTTTTAGAAGGTGCCGATAGGGTACTTTCTGATTGACTCTTTTGCTCTCAGTGAAGCGGGTTCCTTCTGGAAAAATGAGTAATGCGCCAGATGTTTTACCATGGCCTTTTGATGCCTTTTGGATAATTGAAAAATCGCTTTCGCCTGTGCCATTTTTTTTACCTCGGCTTAACCTTGGAAAATTGAGCACTAAACATATCCAACCAATGATAGGAACCCAAACGATTTCTCGTTTAACTAAAAATTTAATAATGGGTCCATTGCCAGTAATAACTTGCTGTACCAGTGGAATGTCGAACCAGGATTGATGATTGCAGATCACAACAGGCGTTTGCTGAGTATTGGGGTTGCCTTTGATTACCAGTTCGATGCCTAATACACGTTGCATCCAAAAAGTATCTAACTTTACGGCGGTGCGATAAATATGATCTGCTATAAAAGTGCTCCCGCGAGAGACTACCGGCAAAGGCATTAGCCAACTGATTATCGAAATCGGAAGTAGCAAAACAAAACCAAGCAAAAGATTGGTCGTTACCCACAGTGCTGAGGAGAAACTTATGAAGTTTTTCATAATAGTATTGTTGATAGATTTAGACGCAATTTCTTCAATTCCAGATTTTATCAATACCAACGATCAGCAGTCCAAGGCCAGCTGTCCATATCCCACAAGCCAACACATCGTAAGCTGAGTATCTCAAACGTGGCATACCGCTGACACCGGTTAACAGCGGCACAATACTGCGTATCGCAGTAATCAGTCGTCCAAACAATATTGCGAAGTTACCGTATTTTAATATTCGTTTTTCAGCTTTCTCTAAGCTATCAATACGCTTTTGTGCAAAACGGGTATGATAAAATCGAGGGCCTAGCCAGCGTCCGAAATAATAGCCGCTATGGTCGCCAAGTACAGCTCCGAAAAAAGCCAGAGAAAGAATTTGAGACAAGGTCGCAATTTGTTCTACGTACAAAATGGTACAGACTGATAAAAGAATTACACCGGAGACAAATAAACCTATACCAACACAGGCTTCGAGAAACGCTATCAAGGGAACGATCATCAAAGCATATTGCTGATGCTTGAGTAACCACGATGTTATGAATTGTTCGATT
>NZ_CAJWCF010000128.1 GCF_913020055.1 uncultured Paraglaciecola sp.
TGCTGGGATCATAGACCACCTCCTTATTAACTGTAATTATATACAGTATTGCAACAGTTTACAAAAACATAGCCATAATGAAACATAACACCATAAAACTCACCTTATTAGCTGTTGCCATTTCGAGCAGTATGGCTGTGCACGCGCAGTCGGATGAAATCAGCAAGGTTGAACGTATACAAGTCACAGGCTCGCATATTAAAAGAACCGATATGGAAGGTCCTTCACCGGTTACCTCTTTATCTGCAGAAGACATTACTAAAACAGGTGTGACTGACTTAATAGGCTTATTTACTAAGCTGCCAGCCGCTGGATAAGGTACTTTTTCTACTCAAGGAAACAGTAGCGATGGAACAGGTAACGGTGGTTCAAGTGTATCATTACGAGGATTAGGTGCAGATTCTACGCTTATCCTTGTAAATGGTCGTCGTATTTCTGTTTCTCCTTTCGCAAACGAAATAGACACCGCCTTTGTTGATATTAATAACATTCCATTAGCTGCCATTAAACGGGTAGATATATTGAAGGATGGCGCATCGGCTACTTATGGTTCTGATGCAATCGCAGGGGTTATCAATATCATATTGAAAGATGATTATGATGGCTTGGAAGTCTCTGGAAAATATGGCGATACAGCCGATGGTGGCGGTCAAGAAACAAACACAAGCCTATTGTTCGGTAGCAGTTCAGAAAAAGCCAATCATACCTTTGTATTGGATTATTTTGATCGCGAAGAAATACTTAACGCCGACAGATATTACACTAGCTCAGCCAATCAAACTGCATTGAGACCTAATGACCCATATGTAACAGACGGTAGAAGTTCTTCAGGTTACCCAGGCACTATCGCACTTGCTTCAAACAACTCTATTCGCATACCAGATACCTTTGGTAATGATGTTTGTCCGGCAGAAGATATTGTAGGTACTTTGTGTCGTTATGATTATGCACCTATGGGATCCACGGTACCTGCATCTGAGCGTGTTAGTTTCATGTATATGGGTAATTTTGAAATTAACGATACGCTGAGAGCGTTTATTGAGTTAAACGGTCAAAATTCTAAAACCACCATTAGAGGGGCTGCTAGCCCAAGCTTTAATGAGTTGTTTATGTCCGCTGATAATGTAAACCATCCATTTGCCAATGATCCTACGAGTGATTTTTACCAGCAAGATTTAACTATGCGTCGTCGTTTAGTTGAAATTGGTAACCGTGAAAAACGCGTTGATTCAGACTATTATCGCAGCGTATTCGGCTTTCAGGGGGAAGTATCTGGATGGGATTGGGAAACGGCTTACAGTTACATAAAGAGTGACTCGATTGAACGTGGTGTAAATGGTTTTCCAAACTCACGTCGCACTCAAGAAGCAATTGATAGTGGTTTATGGAACCCCTTTGAGCCTTCTTCTAATAGTCAAGAAGCTCTTGATTATATAGAAACCCAAACCACCCGTTATGGTAAGTCTACCAGCAAGTCTTTCGATGCCAAGGTATCTGGAGCTATAATGGACATGTCAGCAGGCGAACTTATGCTAGCTGTCGGCGCTGAATATCGTGAAGAAACCATCAGTGATAACCCAGACGACCAGTTCCTCCGTGGTGACGTTTTTGGTACAGAAGCAACGCAGGCCAATGGTAGTCGTGATAATACTTCTATATTCGCTGAGCTAGCGATCCCAGTGACTGAAACATTCAATATTCAAGTAGCCGTTCGTCACGAAGATTATAGTGATTTTGGTACCACTACCGATCCTAAAGTAGCCTTTATTTGGACACCTACTGACGAACTGTCAATACGAGGCTCGTTTGGTACCGCTTTTCGCGCGCCATCTTTGAGTCAGATTGGTTTAGGTGTTACTGACGAATCTCCGAGCTTAGTTGATACAGTGCGATGTGCTGCAGTTGGTAATGTTGACCAAGCCTGCGAACTTTTTGAATACACAGCACAATTAGCTGGTAACCCTGATTTAGGACCAGAAGAGTCTAAGAGTTATAACTTAGGTGTCATTTATGAAGTCTCAGAAGATATTGATTTTTCTTTAGATTATTATAATTACGATATCGAAAATGTAATCGGTAAAGACACTCAGTTTGTATTTAGCACTCAAGGTAATAATCCGGCGGTTGTGCAGCGTTTGAATACAGGTGTAGCTGGCGACCCGGGCCAAGTGGAGGTTATTTTTGACCGTTTTGAGAATTTATTCGATCTTAAAACTTCTGGATTAGATCTTGATTTAGGTTACAAAATGTCTTCTGACATGGGTGACTTCAAATTCAATTACGTCTTAAATTACGTATTGAATTACGAAGATATTCGCACTGGTGGCCGTTTATTTGCAGCTGAAGGCAGCTTTGAGCAACCTAAAGTTCGTTGGATAACCTCTGCTTCTTGGGTGAAAGCAGACTGGAGTGCAAACTTTGCCATCAACTATATTGGCGAGTTTGAAGAAGATTCTGCCGTGCGTACTCGAACAGACGGCACAATAGCACCCGATATCGATGCTATGGTAACGGTTGATACAACAGTTAACTATGCGGGTATTGACAATACAACCCTAACATTAGGTATCACAAACCTGTTTAACGAAGAGCCACCGTTTAGTTACAATTCATGGACGGGTTACGCGACTGGAACGCATAACGCCCAAGGTAGATTTGTTTATGCCCAAGCTACTTATAAGTTTTAAGTATCTCAAGGTACGATTTTCACAATAAAATTTGTGATGTTCGGTAAATAAAAAGGCGTCATTATGACGCCTTTTTATTACCCATTTTTGCTGCCACCTAAGCAGTTAGGCGACTTGGGGAACTCTCCAAACTGAGCCTGCCATTCTTCCTGTGTATAGGTATGTAAAGCCAACGCATGAATGTCATTGGCTAACTCTTCTTTAAGCACTGAATTAACTGATCTGTGGCGTTTTATTAACCGCTCTCCACTAAAGGTAGGTGTGACGATCACCACTTTGAAATGGCTCTCTGAACCTGGTGGTACATTATGCATGGCACTTTCATTGATAACTTCAAGGTGAAGTGGATTAAAGTGACTAAGTAGCTTTTTTTCAATGTTAGTTTGAATGTTCATATGTTCTCCAAAATCAATATTTCAGATCATAACTCATTGGTCGTGCTCGACATATTATTTGTTGTAAACATTGGGGATTTTATGGATATACCTAAATGTCAGATTAATTCTTGGAGCTAGTGGCTTTTTGCTTTTAGCTACTGCATGTTGCCAACTCGATTGGGTTGCACCGCGCATCACCAGTAAACTACCGTCAGCCAGAGGCACCCTTGTCTTGTGTTTGCTTTTATTGTGATAAAAATCCAAATTACGCAACTCGCCGAAGCTCAGCGAGGCAATCACAGGTTGTTGTCCTAGTTCAGGTTCATTGTCTGCATGTCGACCCATTCCATCTTGTCCATGACGATAATAATTTGCTAACACAGAATTAAAGTGACTGTTGCTAGCGTCTTCACATTTTTGTTTAAGTGCAAGTAATATAGGGGACCAAGGTAGGGGGTGCATGGTTAAATTTGAATACTGGTAACTCGCTTCTGCATCGCCATACCATGCTTGTAAACGCGGAACGTCAAAGGTTTTTCCGTATAATGTGATTTGTTCTTGTCGCCAGTCTAACAACTCTTGGAGTGAGCACATTATGCCGTTTGTTTCTTCTGGCGGAATGAAATTTGGATAATATTTTAGGTCTGCATCTGGCATATCCAGCTGTATTGGCGTGTTATCATATTGTGATTCAAACAGTGACTGCTGCATAACCCATCAAATTTGGACAAAAATGAACACTAGTTTAACGCTTCTAGACAGAAACTTGCAGTTAGTTAGGTACCCACAAAATTTACAACACCCAAGTTGGCAGGCATGGGATGCTGCAGACGAGTATCTAATTGACTATGTAGAACAAAATATTCCCAATCTAGCAACCGTATCGATGAGTATTTACAACGATGATTTTGGTGCCCTAGCATGCTGGTTTGCTGATTCGAAACCCATTTGGGTAACGGATTCTCATGTGGCTAAACAATCATGTTTAATTAATCTGCAGCAAAACAATATCCCTGATGGGGCGGTGATATTTTATGATTCTGTAACACAAGTGGATGTGAAGGCCGAACTGGTTTTACTTAAGATTCCTAAAACAACGGCTCTACTTGAGCAACAACTGATCGATTTGCAAAGCAGAGTGTCACCGGCAACTATCGTTATTGCAGCAGGTAAAGCCAACTTGATTCACAAATCTACTTTAGCCTTATTCGAAAAATATTTAGGTGTGACCACAACCTCCTTGGCCAAGAAAAAAGCCCGTTTAATTTTTTGCCAACCTACTGGCACTAAGGAACATTCAAGTCCTTATCCAACCATTTGGTTTACTGAAAAACCTAGGTTTGAAATCAGTAATTTGGCTAATGTGTTTGCTCGTCAGCAATTAGATATTGGCGCAAGATTTATGCTTGAGCATTTGTCCAAATTACCTAATCTAGAAAACAAAACAGTTGTTGATTTAGGTTGCGGTAATGGCGTATTGGGCCTGCACATACTCAATCAAAATCAACAAACTAAGGTGATCTTTGTTGACGAGTCCTATATGGCAGTCGCTTCTACGCAACAAAATGTGTTGGTTAACCTGCCTGAAAAAGTCGACAAATCAGAGTTTATTGTGAACAATTGTTTGGACGACTTTACGAAAATGTCTAGCTCCAACGAAGTAGACATAGTGTTATGTAATCCGCCTTTTCACCAACAAAATGCCATCACCGATCATATCGCTTGGCAAATGTTTAAAGATGCGCAGTCTTTGCTTAAAAAGGGCGGACAATTATTTGTGGTGGGTAATCGTCACTTAGACTACCCAAATAAACTTAAAAGACTATTTGGCAATTCGACAACTGTTGCAACCAACCAAAAATTCAGTATTTTGTCTGCTACTAAACGTTAGGAATATCTCTATGTTAAAAACACTTTTTGTTGCTTATTTTGTTGTATATCTTGTTTTGGCTTCAACTTTGACCTTTGCCAAAGCGAAAGATGATGGCTCACATATACAACCTGACAATTATTACCCTAGAGTCAAAATGGTCACCAGCATGGGAGATATTATTGTTGAGTTTGACCGTTCCAGAGCACCGATTACGGTTAACAATTTCTTGCGTTATGTGGATAAACGCAGTTATGAAAACACCATTTTCCATCGCATCGTGCCTGATTTTGTTGTACAAGGTGGCGGCTACGACACCGATTTTATAGAGAAACCATCATTTGGAAAAATATTTAATGAGTCCGGTAGTGGCTTAAAAAATAAGATGTACAACATCACTATGGCAAGGCAGGACGATCCACATTCAGCTACTCGCCAATTTTTCTTCAATATGAGTAACAACGATAGCTTAGACCCTGGCAGAAATTGGGGATACACAGCATTTGGTTCGGTTGTCGAAGGGTATGAAGTGTTAGATAAAATGGTCGAGGTGAAAACAGATTTTGACCCCAAATATGGTTGGTCAGATGTGCCCGTAGAGCAGGTTATTTTGTTAAAAGTAATTGTTTTACCGCCCGTTTAATCGATGATTTATTAGGGCAGTGGTGCCCTTGTTAGACAATAGCTAATAACAAGCCACTGCTATAAATTTCTATTGATTTTCGCAGTTCCCTTTCTTACCAACCGCCAATTCATTTTTCAGTGATCTAGCTCAATAAATTGTTATAACCTGGTTGTTTAGTAATTACTTATCTAAGCATTATTTTTATTGAATTGAACAAAAATTCCACACCATGCATGGTTTATCCTAATACGTTACTTATTACCCGTATAAATGAGGGAAGTCCTAATATCTAAATATGCTATTACATACTGGAAGTTTTGTTTGAGTCGAATTAAGTATCTGAATTATAAAGTTTACTCAGTACTTAAATAGAATAAATCTATACGAAACAGACTACACATAATAACTTAGCTAACAGGCAGACCTTCCGATTGGCTATATTGGCTAGCGCCATTTCAGTTGCTTTTTGTGGGTCGCTTTATGCCCAAGAACATACAACTGAAGAAGACTCCAACGACAGAATCGAATCTATCACTGTTACTGCAACCAAACGTTCTCAAGTCATTTATGAAGTGCCACTTTCGATCAGCGCTTTTAGTGGAGAAGCACTTGCCTCTCAGGGAATTAGTGATTTAACTGATGTAGGTAAATTTGTTCCCAACCTAAATGTGACTGGTTTTTCAGCGGGACATACTTCTTCAGCCAACCCTTTTATTCGCGGTATTGGATTACAAGATCACCCTATCACTACTGATCCTGGGGTCAGCGTTTATGTTGATGGTGTGTATTTGGGTCGGCAAGTTGGGCAGAATTGGAACCTAAATAATATTGAACGTATCGAAGTATTGCGTGGCCCACAAGGCACGCTTTATGGAAGAAACTCTATCGGTGGTGCCATCAATATCATTACCAAACAACCTGATGACGAAGCGGTAACTTAAGCGGGGGTTGAAGCTGGTACTCGTGGCCGTTTGAAGGCTGATGTGTTCGTAAACAGAGCGCTTAGCGATACACTTTCCTTCAACTTTAACGCTGGTTATAACGCTCGTGGTGGCTTGGGCGAATTTATTAATGTACCAGACGCTGAATACGATGTAGGCGAGACCAAAGAGCTATACACACGGTTGTCTGTTAAATATGCGCCAAATAATGATTTTAGCTTGGTGTTAACCGCCGATGCGAATGACGGTGAAGGCGGTTTGAGACCTTATACAACATTGATTGATGAAGTCCCAACTGGTGCTTACTACACAGGCATGCGTTTTGGCTCTCCTACTCCATCGGGGCCACTGCGTAATTCTGATTTGGCACCTGATCCATACGACAACGCCACGGGCACTAAAGAAGTCACTACTGTCAGTAACGAAGCGAGCGGTTTATCAATTACCGCTGACTGGAATTTATCAGATACCTTAACGACTAAAGCTGTGGTTAGCCATCGTACTTCAGAGTACAAAGCAGGTTTGGATGATGACGCTACTATCTTTGCGCTAGATCACTATCCGGAAAAAGGTGATGCAGATCAGACATCAATAGAGTTGCAGTTAAACGGTTACTATGATGAATTTGATTTTGTCTCTGGTTTATATTGGTTTAACGAAGAAGGTAGCAATCGTCAAGGCGCAGACTCTAGCTTTAATGGAGGGGGCAACTTATTGGAGCTCGATCAAGAAACCACCAGTCGAGCTGTGTTTATTAATCTAGGTTATGGCGTGACAGATGAACTGCGTATTTCTGGTGGCTTGCGTTATACCAAAGATGAAAAACAAGCTACGGCAAACGTGGGCATTGGCCCATTCACCTCAGAAGATGACTGGAGTGAACTTAGCTATGAGTTATCGGCGAGTTATACCTTAGAAAATGGTCTGAATTTTTACGGTACTGTGCAGAGCGGATACCAATCAGGTCAATTCCCAGCGCGACCTTACTGTTTATTTGGCGACCCTGAATGTTTTGTTGCCTCAGATAATATAACTGCAGTTAACTACGAAGTGGGCCTTAAAGGTCAAGTTACAGATAACTTTAGTATGAGTGTGGCATTATTTAATACTGAATTTGACGATTTACCCTATCAAGTCAGTACTACCTCAGAAGGCGGGTTTGATACCAGCAACCTAGTCGTTGAACAAACATCTAGAGGTATTGAGTGGGAAAGTACTATTTACTTTACTGATAATTTTAAACTGCATACAAGCCTTGGTTATATGGATGTGGACGTGTCTGAGCAAGATGGTGTTAAACCAGTTGCACCATTAACTCCTGACCTGACCGCATCAATCAGCCCTTCATACGAATTTGAGTTGGCTGGTGGCGCAACTATTAGTACTCGAGTTGATTATTCGTTCCGCAGTGACATGTATGGAGAGCCTAGCTCAGATCCTGGTCGATTGACCGAGATAGACAGCCGTGAACTGGTTAATTTTAATATTGCTTATTCGCCAGCTGAAGGTGACTGGAAAGTGGCCCTATATGGTAAAAATATTTTTGACGAGCGTTATGACAATGCAAGGCTAAATACGGGAGACTACATACTGCGAGTGTTAAGCAATGATGCCAGCGAATTTGGTGTGAGGTTTAACACTACATTTTAGTAGGACGATAAATTAAAAAACAAATAGAAAGCGACCTTTACCGGTCGCTTTTTTGTACAGAGTATTTTATACAGGCATAGATAAAAACTCAAACTGCCCATTTTCACACTTAGAAATATTTCAAATAGTAAATTTTCAATACTTCATCTTTGGTTTTTTTAAGAGTTACTAAGGCGGTTCGGTTGCGCATGTGATTCTAATACCGCATTCCTAAATTTTTTTCTGATACCGCTTACTAAATTCCGTTAACTATTTGAAAACGTTTTCAAAATAAAGTTAAATTAGTATTGATTAGCTTCCTGAGTGAAAGTATGAAAAAACAGTTACGGGTAATATTAATTAGTATCGCGGTATTCAGCGCATGTGGTGATAGTAATTCTCAAAATAACAATCCGGTTGAGGCCAAGCCTACTTCGGGTATACCGGCGATGCACATTGAAAAAATAAAGCTCAATCAAGTTGGCTTTTTACCTAGTGATACTAAAATTGCGGTTGTTCCAAGTAGTCAGGCCACAACCTTTTTATTGGTAAATGCCAATGACGGTTCGCAGGTTTTTACTGGTCAACTCTCAGCATCACAACACTGGGCACCAGCAAAAGACGAGGTCAGTATTGCTGATTTTTCTAGTGTTACTGCACCTGGTGAATACCGTATAAAGGTCAGTGGTTTCGCTGATTCAAATATAGTGACTATCAATAACGACGCCTTTTTGGCTGCCCACGATGCCGCGTTGAAAGCCTATTATTTTAATCGAGCAAGTTCAGAACTTTTGTCTAAACACGCTGGCATCTGGTCGAGGCCATCCGGCCATGCTGATGACAATGTGCTTATTCACACTTCTGCTGCGTCTGCTCAACGTCCAGAAGGTACCGCTATTTCAGCCCCCAAGGGCTGGTATGACGCCGGAGATTACAACAAGTACATAGTCAACAGTGGTATTTCTGTTTACACCTTGTTAGTGGCTTACGAGCATCATCCTGAGTTCTACCAAAATCGTGATATTGGCATTCCCGAATCCACTGATTCATCACCGGATATACTAGACGAGATAAAATGGAATTTGGATTGGATGATGGCAATGCAAGATCCCAATGACGGTGGGGTCTATCATAAACTCACCACTCTCAACTTTTCTGGCGCAGTCATGCCAAGTCAAGGGACTGCCCAGCGATACGTGGTGCAAAAAGGTACGGCAGCGTCGTTAAATTTTGCTGCCTCTTTAGCTGTGGCGAGCCGTATTTACCAGGCCTTTCCTCAGTTTGCAGACGTAGCCAGTGAATACAGGCATGCGGCCGAATTGGCATGGCAATGGGCGCAAGACAACCCAAACGTAGCCTATGTTCAACCTAAGGATGTTTCTACTGGAGGATACGGAGATCAGGTTTTTTTAGACGAATTTTCATGGGCCGCTGCGGAATTGTTTTTGCTAACAGCCGATGCGCAGTATCTTCAACAGTTCAAGCAATTAAACGTTATGCCAAGTATCCCTGGATGGTCAAATAGCGCAGCCTTAGGTTATATTTCGCTGTTGAATAACGGTAAAACAATACTTAGTAATGATGATTACCGTCAGTTCTTAGAACGTTACCTAGCGTTAGCAGATAATATCGTGAATTTACATCAGCAATCAGCTTATGCAGTAGCCATGCAAAACTCAGATTTTGTATGGGGCAGTAATGCTGTTGCGTTAAACAAGGCTTTTGTTTTATTGCAAGCTCAACGATTTACTCAGAATGAAAAATACAAAACAGCGGCTACTGGCTTATTGGATTATGTGTTGGGGCGCAACCCAACAGATTATTCTTATTTGACCGGCTTTGGTGAAAAAACACCTGTAGATATTCATCATCGCCCTTCTCATGCGGATAACGTGGTGGCCCCAGTTCCTGGTTTTGTGGCGGGTGGCGCGCAATCAGGACAACAAGATGGATGCAGTTACCCGTCTAAATTACCAGCAAGTTCTTACGTGGATGATTGGTGTAGTTATTCAACTAATGAGGTCACAATTAATTGGAATGCGCCTTTGGTTTATGTATTGGCCGGTTTGCATACAACGCAGTAAGGTAATGCCAATGCGTTATGTTGATTATTATTACTGATGACGATTAATGGTATGGACCCTCTCCTCCCATAACGGCTTCAAATGAGCCAAGATAGTGGTTGTTAAAATCGACTATCAA
>NZ_CAJWCF010000129.1 GCF_913020055.1 uncultured Paraglaciecola sp.
AATTCCAGAATATGAGCTCAGTTCAATTTTTAATTGATTTTGTTTTTAACATTTATTTAATGGTGGTGTTGTTACGCCTGTGGTTACAATTTGCTAGAGCGGATTTTTACAATCCTTTTAGCCAATTTGTAGTCAAAGCCACTCAACCTATAGTTGCGCCTTTGCGTAGATTGTTGCCGTCCATTGGCCGCTTAGATACAGCCACTTTAGTACTAGCGCTAGTAGTCGCGGGTT
This sequence comes from uncultured Paraglaciecola sp., assembly GCF_913020055.1. Lineage (GTDB taxonomy): Bacteria > Pseudomonadota > Gammaproteobacteria > Enterobacterales > Alteromonadaceae > Paraglaciecola. Next base: position 235 of record NZ_CAJWCF010000129.1, read on the forward strand.
TAAAAATTGTAGCGCTTAATTTAGTGTTAGGTGGCACGGTTCCTAACATTCTGTCTTTAGTGATAGTGTCATTTATTATTGTGCTTAAAGAAGCGCTGACTTTAGTTATGTACGTGTTAATTTTGCGCGCCATTATGAGTTGGGTCAGCCAGGGAAGAAACCCAATGGAGTTAGTCTTAGGCCAACTCACTGAACCAATGCTGGCACCAATTCGTAGAAGAATGCCAGATATGGGTGGTTTAGACTTATCGGTAATGGTGGTGATCGTGTTTTTACTATTTATCCAAAAACTACTAGGTGATTTATTTGGCATTTTCTAAATTGAAAAGTATTAAACTTAACTTTCTGACTCTTGTGTTATCACTTGGGTTAGCTTTTGCGTGTCAAATTAGCGCAGAACAAAAGCAAGAGCTAGGTAGTTGGGAAGTACACTACATAGCCCTAAACAGTACGTTTTTAACGCCTAAGGTGGCCAAACAATATTCCATTGTGCGTAGTAAATTTAATGGCCTGATTAATATTTCAGTACTAGACAGACAAAGCAAAGTAGCACAGTCCCCTGTTTTAACTGGCCAAGCTAAAAATTTACTTGGAGTGGTTAAAGAATTAAAGTTTAAACAAGTGATAGAAGGCAAGGCAATCTACTATTTAGCAGTATTGCCTTTTAGCGACCGAGAGCAGTATCGTATTTCTATCAACATTAACAGTGGGCTTGAGCAAAAGACCTTGAAATTTCAGCATAAATTTTATGCTGACTAACAATACCGCTCAATTAAATTACCTTATAGTGAGTTTTAAAAAAATTTAAATGGGAGCCTATTAAGCTAGAATAGTCCAACTATTTTAAATACTTGCATCGCCTTGGCAATGAAAATTTGAACCTCGCTCGGCGGAAAATAAGAAATTAAAACCAAGGCTATAGACATTTAGCTTATTGCGGTTAAATAAACGATAGATTAAGGTGTACTCATATACGATTTTTTTGGAAAACTTAAGAGATATGACTTCAAGTAAATTCCCAGAAAAACATTCAACTGATATTAGTCGCCGACAAGTTCTGAAATCTATCAGCCAAGCAGCAGTGGGGGTAACTGCCATTACCCAAGTCCCTTATGTATTTGCAAAGCAACGTACCCAACTAAGAGTGCTGGGTACCCACGTCACCCTACAAGAAGAACTTCGCCAAAAGGCTATGCAGGATTTGGATATCGATTTGATATTCGAACCGAGAGGCAGTGCAGCAGTATTACAAAAAGCTTCAACTAACCCTCAGTCTTTTGACCTTTACGAGCAATGGTCCAATAGCATCAGGCCCTTATGGACAAGTGGCTCAATTCAACCTATTGATAAAAAAAGGCTAAAATATTGGGATGAAATAAACCCTCTCACTAAAACAGGAAAAGTCAGCCCTGACGCCAAATATGGTGCTGGAGACGCGCCTTATAAAATGTTGCATATTCAAGCAAATGGGAAATTAGGCACTGAACATACCGACCAAATTAGCTTTTTACCCTATGTTCATAATGTGGATTCATTTGGCTACAACACCAATGCAATTAAACAGGGCGAGGCATACAAAACAGAAAGCTGGGGCTGGTTGCTTGACCCTAAACATTCCGGCAAAGTAGGTATTATTAATGCGCCTACAATTGGCTTGTTTGACTTAGCACTAGCCACTCAAGCTCAAGGTCTAGTCAAATTTGATGATATAGGCAACCTAACTAGAACCGACTTAGACAGGTTATTTAATGTACTCATTGATTTTAAACGGCAAAATCATTTCAGCGGTTTCTGGAATTCGGTACCTGAATCAGTAGACTTCATGCGTACTGGCCGCGTGAATATACAGAGCATGTTTTCACCCGCCGTATCAACGCTAAATGGACAAAACATACCCGTTAGATTTGCTGCCCCGAAAGAAGGTTATCGTGGTTGGCACGGCGTGATGTGCCTATCATCAGCATCTCAAGGAAGAAGCAAAGACGCGGCCTATGACTATATGAATTGGTGGTTATCTGGATGGCCTGGCGCATTTATAGCTAAACAAGGATATTATATTTCTAATCCTCAACGTTCTGCTGCATATTTAAGCCCCGCAGAATGGGATTATTGGTATGCTGGCAAAAAAGCCATACACGCACTAAAAGGAACAGATGGCAAAATTTCTGTACCTCAAGGTGATATTCGTAGCGGAGGCAGCTACACTAAACGCTTCAGCAATGTTGCCGTTTGGAATACTGCCATGCCAACTTACGATTACAGCCTGCAAAAATGGTATGAGTTTATTAGTTCTTAATGAAAATCAGGGGATAGTGTGTTTAGGACAATAAAAGCTCAAATGTTGTTGATTTCGGTCACTTTAGTATTGTTACTATTATCCCAAGTTTTTTTATCTAGAAACATCCAATCAACGTTTGTCGATAGTCTTGATTTAACCCAGCAAGCAGTAGTCAAAGTGAGTCTTGTACGCGAACTTGAACGAGACGTTATAGATTTGCAACGAAACGTACTTATTTATAAAGACTCTGCAAGCGAATCAGCTGTTTCTAGATTCAGTTTATTGATGGAAGAAACTCAAAACGGTTTGTACGATTTAGTTCAACTCACGTCTAAAGAAGCCAATAGCAAAGTATATCTAGATTATATCACTCGCATGAATGCGCATTTAAAAGACTACAAAGAGAATTTTGACAGTGTTATTGTTGGCAGAACTAAACGAAAAGCACTCTACAATACTGGCTTATTAAATGAGTTAGACAGCTTGTTTAGCAGTATCAACATTGCCGAAAGCGACTCACACCAGACGCAAGATACATTGCAAAAAGCCAAATACCATATCGCTCGAGCAGAAAACTTTCTGCTGCAGTATTTACAGACGCCTGAACAACAACTCATTAGTCCTTTTCAGCAACAGCTATCACTAGCCAAGATACAAATTAGCCAGCTACTTGGGTCAAACAAAAGTGTACGAGTAGCATTTGCTAGATTAAGTAAAGTAGAAAGTGATTTTCTGCAGCTCACACAGATCACTAGAAATTATTTATTTTTGGCCAACGTTGTCATGGCTGGCTCAGCGAACGAATTTCTATTTTTGGCCAGAGAGCTCAATAGGTTAGTAACTGAAAACCTCATAGAAACCAATGTAGAGGTAAAAAAGACAGTTGTTAATACGCGTATTGGCAGCAACCTTTTTTCCGCAATAGGCATTATTTTAGCGACGGCTACCGCATTATTTTTAACCTACAGAATAATGTTACCTATCAATATTATTACCAATATTTTCCAACGACTAACTAAGGGCGAAAGTGTAGAAAGTATCCCTAGCTTAAAACGAAAAGATGAAATAGGGCAATTAGCCCAAGCGGCTGATGTTTTTCATGAAAAAAACAAACAAACCAACACCTTGCTCGAACAATCACAGTTGCTCAATGCCAAACAAGAAGCACTGAATACTCAATTAATCACGTCCAATCAAAAGGTCGAACAAGCAACGGCTTCTAAAAGTATGTTCTTGGCTAATATGAGCCATGAAATCCGCACACCTATGAATGGCATCATTGGTATGTTGGATGTGGTATTACGCAGTGAATTAAATCCAGCGCAAAGAGAACAACTGACCAAAGCAGCGTATTCCGGCCAAATTTTATTGAGTTTAATAAATGACATTCTTGATTTTTCAAAAATTGAGGCGCGTAAATTAGATATAGAAAGCGTCAAGTTTTCAGTCGAGTCATTATTCAGTAATGTGTTAGCCAATATTTCTAATCGTGCTCAAGAAAAAAATCTAAATGTAAGGTTTAATGCTAACCCTAACCTACCAGCTCAATTAATCGGTGACCCGTTAAGAATCAGTCAAATTCTACTTAACTTATGCAGCAATGCGATCAAGTTTACTCGCAATGGACAGATATCTATTAACGTAGATATTAAGCTTCATGAAGATATTCCATTCATTAGTCTGTACCTTGAAGTCATAGACACTGGTATCGGTATGACGCCAGATCAAGTCAGTAAAGTATTCGATTCCTTCACTCAAGCAGATGGTTCCACTAGCAGAAATTTTGGTGGCACTGGATTAGGCTTATCCATCGTAAGTCAGTTAGTTGAACTGATGGGTGGCACTGTGTCAGTTGAGTCAGAACAAAACAAAGGCAGTACCTTTAAAGTAGAAGTTATTTTAACTAAACCAGATAAAACCACTGCAATAATTTCAGCCATACCCGCTCCAAAGGGGAAGTTGTATTATTTTACTGCCGGTCGTACCGCTTTTCTAAATCCCCAATATATTGAAAAAACAGAGTTAAAATACCATCATCTGCCACTTAGCCAGTTGTCAGCCATCATGGATGAAATAACTTGTAATGACGCAGTAATATTCGATATTGAAGATCAGGTGGCGTTTAGGTCTTATAACGAGTCCATTGACAAATTGGTCAGCAAATCAATTAGAGTGGGTTTTATCACTAATACTCAACCAAGTAATTTACCTAAGCAGCTTACAACCATGTGGCCAGTTGAATGTTTAACTCACCCTTTTACTCCACAACAAGCTTCTACCTTTATTCAACGATTATTTATTACCAATTTAAAAGGCACATCAACAGCTGAGATTATTGTCGAGGAACAAAAAGCGGCGCAATATGAAGGCCATATATTGTTAGTTGAAGATAACAATATTAATCAAGCAGTGGCAGGTGAAATGCTTAACTTACTAGGTGTCACTTTTGATATTGCCGAAGATGGTCAACAAGCTGTGACCAAAATAGTCAATTCACCTCAATATGATCTAGTGTTAATGGATATTCAAATGCCGGTCATGGATGGGTACGAAGCAACACGCACAATTAGACTACAAGGGCAAGACAAACTGACTATTTGTGGACTGTCTGCTAACGCGATGAAACAAGACTATGAAAAAGCGAAGGAAGCGGGCATGGACGACTACATAGTCAAACCTCTTAAACACAAATCCTTAGAAGACTTAATTGCTAAATACCTTCCTAAGAAAAGTATGTAGCGATCAAAAAGTAAAATCTATAACTACTCAATAATTTTCAATACGTTAAGCACTGCAATAATTTTATTGCTGTCAACGTAATGTAAATAACAAAAATAGATATGTCTTTGATGCCAATAGGGTCTGATAAACAGAGGAAAAAGGATTTTTGTCGCGGATATTATTTGATTAGGTTTTGCTGACGAATAGTAGGCTGATTGCTAAAAAAACTAGAATATATTGGTGAATGAGTAAATCGATTTGGGCTAAAGTAGGTAAAACCGTTATCCTAACGGCTTTACCTACCAGTTGTAATTATCCGTGCATCTCTTCCAGTTCTTTGCCCTTAGTTTCGTACACAAACTTCGCCACAAATAGAATTGAAAGTGCCGCACACAGCGTATAAAAACCATAAGCGCCAGCTAAGCCAATGCTTGCCAGCATGATGGGGAAGGTCATGGTAATCGCAAAATTTGCGGTCCACTGTGCAAGTCCAGCAACAGCTAAGCCTGAACCGCGGATTTGATTAGGGAACATTTCCCCCAACATAACCCACATGACAGGTCCCCAAGATAGGTTGAAGAAAAACACATAGGCGTTAGCTGAGACTAATGCCAAGGTTCCCAGCCCACCAAGATCTAAGTTTCCGTTACCATCAACATCAGCATTACCAAAAGCGAAAACCATCAATCCTAGGGTAATTGCCATACCAATAGAGCCAACCATTAGGAAAGGTTTGCGCCCAACTTTATCAATCAAATACATGGTGATTACAACAGCCGCGATACTCACAGCGCCACTGATAATATTGATCAACAATGCATCGCCTTCAGAAAACCCTACGGCTTGCCATAAAACTGCACCGTAGTAAAAAACCACATTAATGCCGACTAATTGCTGAAAGGTGGCTAAACCCAGTGCCACCCAAACTATAGTGCGCACTTTGCCTGTGGTTTTGTCTTTTAAATCCGCCAACTTAGGCTTGTGTTTGTCTGCTGACAACGACTGCTGAATTTCAACTAACTTCTGCCGCCCTGCACTGTCACCATACAATCTATTAAGCACGACTTGCGCTTCATTGTCCCGACCATCGAGCACCAAATATCTGGGACTTTCGGGAATAAATATCAAGGCAACTAAAAACAAAACGGCAGGAAATAATTCTATCCAAAACATCCATCGCCATGCCTCAAATCCCATCCAAAATTCTGCGGTAGATGAGCCAGAAAAATTAACTAACAAATAATTACTAACAAAAGCAGAAAACAAACCAATGACTATGGCAATTTGTTGGATAGAGGCCAACCGCCCTCTCAACCTAGCGGGGGCAATTTCACTGATATAAGCTGGGGCCATGACAGATGCTGCGCCTACGGCTAAGCCACCTAAAAGTCGGTATATAATAAATTCTACGGAAGACCCAGCAACACCGGACCCCCATGCACTGATAATAAAGAAAACTGCAGTGGCCAATAATAACGACTTACGCCCATATTTGTCAGCCAATCGCCCTGCGGTAAACGCCCCAATCGCACAACCCAACAACATACTGGCCACGTTAAAACCAGTACCAATATCCTGTGAATTAAATGCAGACCTTAATCCATCAACAGTGCCATTTATTACGCCACTATCAAAACCAAACAAAAAACCACCTATAGTGGCAACACAACTTACTAAAACAATAAAAAGCATATTCTCATTATTCTGCGCCAAAATTATTTCCTCTTGTACTTTTGGTCATTTTTATAGAGGGTTATGTTGAACTAGTGCAATTTAAATGTAAATGTTTGCACCATTATGTTAATTAGTTTTACATTTCCTTTAATCGGGTAAATGTTGAATACCATCATTTATTACTAATCCAAACACCGCCATACTCCTACTTTTCCTTGTCAGTAAGGCCTTTAACATTCATATAACACAATCGATATAATTCATGACACTTGAATATTGGTGATGCCCATCAATCACTTGTATTCTCGATAAATACTAAATTCATTTACCTTTAGCTCGAGAAAATCATGCATCCTAACCTTAAACCTAAGAACCCTAACTTTTCATCTGGCCCTTGTGCCAAAAGACCCGGTTACGATGTCAGTAAACTTGATTTATCCGTGCTGGGCAGATCTCACCGAGCAACTATCAGCAAACAAGCGTTAAAAAGTGCTTGTTTAGATACGGCTAAAATTTTGGGTTTACCTGAAGGTTATCGTGTTGCCGTTGTGCCGGCTTCCGATACTGGTGCGATGGAAATGGCCATGTGGTCGATGTTAGGTCAGCGTCCTGTCGATGTAGTGTACTGGGAATCTTTTGGGCAAGGTTGGGCTACCGACATTACCAAACAATTACAATTAGATAACACTCGTGTATTAAGTGCTGACTATGGTCACCTTCCTGATTTATCAGAAGTTAACTGTGATAATGACGTGGTATTTACATGGAATGGCACCACTTCTGGGGCAAAAGTACCTAATGCAGATTGGATTGACTCAAATCGCAAAGGGTTAACTTTTTGCGATGCTACCTCAGCAGTGTTTGCCCAAGAAATGGATTGGGATAAGCTTGATGTAATCACCTACAGCTGGCAAAAAGTGCTAGGGGGAGAAGGGGGACATGGCATGTTAATTCTGAGCCCTCGCGCGGTCGAACGTCTTGAAAGTTATGCACCTCCTCGTCCATTACCTAAAATTTTCCGAATGACTAAAGGTGGTAAATTAATTGAAGGTTTATTCACTGGCGCCACTATCAACACGCCCTCAATGTTATGTGTGGTGGATTATTTAGACGCGTTGAATTGGGTTGAATCCATAGGCGGCGTAACCGCAACAATCGCCAGAGCAGATACAAACCTCGCCACCATTGAAGCATTTGTTGAGCAACATGATTGGATAGCATTTTTAGCTCAAGACTCTCATATTCGCTCAAATACTAGCGTCTGTTTGACCCTTGATTTAACCCCTGAGCAAGTTAAATCGGTAGTCAAATTACTTGACGAGCAACAAGTCGCCTATGACATAGGAGCCTATCGAGATGCACCTGCCGGATTAAGAATTTGGTGTGGAGCTACCATCGAAAACAAGGACCTCGAGGCGTTAATGCCGTGGCTTGAGTGGGCTTACCACAGTGTAAAAAAACAAATTTTGTAAGCGATTCACTTTTTTCAATTTGCGCTAAAAAATAGTTAAGGAATGAAATGTATAAAATTAAAACCTTTAATCAAATATCGGTCAAAGGACTAGAACGCTTTAGTCGTGATAAGTACGAAGTGAGTTCGGATATAGGGCACCCAGACGCGGTATTGCTGCGCAGTCATAAATTACACAATGAAGTACTACCTGATTCAGTATTAGCTGTGGCAAGAGCCGGTGCAGGCGTAAACAATGTGCCGGTTGAAGACTACAGTAAAAAAGGCATAGTGGTATTTAATACGCCCGGCGCCAATGCCAATGCAGTTAAAGAATTAGTTCTAGCAGGACTACTTTTGGGCTCTCGCGGGATCAAGTCAGGTATTGACCATGTGACTACTTTGCACGATGTACATGATGCGGGTGAATTACATAAAACCTTAGAAACACAGAAAAAACAATTTGCTGGCAATGAACTCAAAGGTAAAACATTAGGCATTATCGGTTTAGGCGCAATAGGCTCATTGGTCGCTGATATGGCCCTTGCGCTGGGTATGAATGTTGTAGGCTTCGACCCAGCATTATCCATTGAAGCCGCATGGCGTTTATCTAGCGACGTGCAAAAAGCCGAAAACATGCACGCCCTACTCGCTCGCTGTGACTATGTAAGTTTACACGTACCGGCAATCAAACCGACACATCATATGATCAATCAAGAAGCCCTTGCCCAAGCCAAACCCGGCATGGTCTTAGTTAATTTTGCTCGTGAGTCCATCGTTGATCCTCAAGCTATAGTCAATGCACTTGATAACGGCAAATTAAGAGGTTACGTATGTGACTTCCCCGAGCCAGTTTTTTATGGCCGAAGTGATGTAATAGCTATGCCACATATCGGTGCTTCCACGGCCGAGGCTGAAGAAAACTGCGCCATCATGGCAGCAAAACAAATTATGGACTTCCTCGAAAATGGCAATATAAAAAATTCGGTTAATTTTCCCGAAGTGAGCATGGCAAGATGCGAAGGTCAGCGTATTATTTTTGCTAATGAAAACGTACCCAAAGTACTCGGTAGCGTCCTATCGGTATTAGCCGACCATAACGTGAATGTACTCGATATGATGAATAAAAGTCGTGGTGATCTAGCCTACAACATACTCGATGTCGAACAAATGGAAAATGGGCATGTGATTGAAGCGATTGGTAATATTGAACATGTTACTACTGTTAGGTTGATTGGCTAATTACGTTAGTGTCATCTGCGAATTGCAGTGCAAACTAGGGAGGAATATGAAAAAAAGTATTGCGATTGATATGGACGAAACAGTCGCGGATACATTATCTCGACATATTGAGTGGTATCAGCAACATTTTTCCGTGACCTTAAACAAAGAAAACATGCGTGGACACAGGATCTATGACGTAGTGCCAGAGGCACATTTAACCACAGTACGTCAGTTTCCACATCACCCTGACTTTTTTAAAGGCTTAGCCATTTTTGATGATGCGGCTGAAGTGATCAAAGAATTAAGTCAATCATATGACATTTATTTTGCCAGTGCGGCTATGGAATACCCTAGTTCATTTGCCGCTAAGTATGATTGGTTAAAAAAACACTTTCCTTTTATTAGCGAAATGAATTACATATTTTGTGGTTACAAGGGCATGCTTAATTGTGACTATTTGATAGACGATAGCTCGCGGCATATCGATGTTTTTTCTGGTCAAGGTTACTTATTTGATGCGCCTCACAATCAGAATGAAACACAATATAAAAGGGTATGTAATACCAATCAGATTATTTAAACACCCAAATCCATCCATTCTCTCATACACATCCCTTTGACCCGCTCTGAATTAC
>NZ_CAJWCF010000130.1 GCF_913020055.1 uncultured Paraglaciecola sp.
AAATTACTATTTTGCGAAAAACCTTGTGCCTGAAGCTCTTGCATCATGGCCAATCTAACCGATGTATAAGGCTCCGCCGTCAAAGAATCCACAATCAGCAGATTTGCAGAAAAAACTTTTGCTTGAGGTAAGAAAAGGGACAAGCAAACAAACAGTGAAAGTAAACATGTTTTCATGATTGGCATCACTTGGTTGTATTCGTAGTAAGTACAATAAAGAGTAGTGCTGATTGACTGAAAATCAATTATTTCATGCTGTGTACATACCCCATTGATCTCGAACTCTTGTAACTTAGGCAGGCCAGCGCAGTACAAAACAGGTGCCACCGAGAGTGCTGTCACTCACCTCAATAGTTTCGCAATGTAGCGCTGAAACGGAAAAAGGGTCGAAGGGATTTATTCAGTATACATCCAATTAACGGGTCAAAATATAAGACCTGATAATCATATAGAAGCGCTATACTGGAATACAATGGTCAGGTTTGTAGAAATAAATAAACGCTCCGAGGGGCTGAAAAATCATTAACGAGACTGAGTAATGAAAACCTATCTGGCAATATTGTTGTTATGCGTCGCAAGTTTTTCATCACATGGAGCCAAGAAAACCATAGAGTGGGCTATTACCTCTTTTCCGCCAGGTTATATCTTAAATGGGTCTGAGAAAGGTAAGGGCTATGGTGACTTACTAGATGCATTTATGATTAAGGCACTCACCCAGTACAATCATAAAATTGTAGAATACCCTAACTGGGAGAGGCAGACCAAAGTACTTGAAGGTGGTCCCTTGGTGTGTAACTCATTGTTCTTTTATCAAGCCCCCGAAAACAGAGGAAAGATAAACGGCCATTACAGCATATCAGCACCTAATGCCGTTTTTTTTCTACATGATGTAGTGGTACGTAAAAGCCAACGCCATAAGTATGGTGCTAAGGTTTCGTTTAGAACGTTGCTTAATAACAAGCAATTCATATTTGGATATAATAGACCCTACGGTACTATTTATAACCAAATTCTGGGGGAATATTTAGGCGTTCCAAGCAACTTGGATTTTGGGTCTATCGACTCAAGAGATAGACTAGCCTACTTGAACGGAGCTGATAACATTTATATCCGTGTTGGGGGTAACCTGATTGGAGGAATGATCAATATGCTTCGGGCTGGCAGAGTGGATTATATTCTTGAATACGATTTTATGATGAAGTTCCAAAGTAAGTTTCTGGAATTTGATGATGAATTGGTGAGTATTCCTGTTGAGGAGGTTTATAACAAGACCAGTCGAGGGGCCTATGCTTGCTCTGATACACCGGATGGCAGAAAGGCTATTGCGGCTATAAACGATATTTTAAAGCACGCCAGACCCACGGAAGCTTATAAAAGGGCTTTGAATTATTTAGTGTCTGAGAATAAAGATGTGCGTTATTGGAAGGAATATCAAAAAATACTTAACATTTATCAATAACTAACCCACTAACACACCTGAGAAAAAATAATCCCTCCGTTGATCGCCTGATTGCCGTAGGGCAACGCGCTTTAGATGCAGGCCTTACCCCCATCTACGACCTCCTCCCTACATGGGATGCGCTTGACTTACCTTACTTTCAAACGGCATTTGGTCTGAACTGGGCCATCAGCGAAGAAGATTACAATCAACTTCGCAATTTACACCAGTCACGCATTGCTTCTGAACTCCCACAAGCAATACAAATCGATATGTGGAAAGGCTTTAAACATCGCGGAGATGGTATTCACCCAACAGACTTAACCACCAAGCGAGCAGCCATGCGTATTGCTATTGAAATGCTATGGTTTAACGCTACAGCTGAATAAGCCGTTAACTTATTGTGAGCAAGCACGGCAATAGGGTCGTTGCTTGCTAGTCTCGTTTGTACAAAGATTCAATAGTACTAGATTCTATTGTGTTTGCATTGATCATATAACCCGCTAAAGCCCCAGAAGCATCTTCTGATATTGCTAGCTTTTCTACGGAGAGTGCGTGCACAGTAAAGCGGTAGTGGTGTATTCCATGACCTGAAGGGGGACAGGCACCACCGAAGCCTCGGCTACCGTAATCATTTTTTATTTGTGTACTCCCCAGAGGTGCAAGATTTTTTTTTGTACTGCCTACTCCAGCTACTATCTCCGTAACAGTTTTAGGAATGTTCACTATTTGCCAATGCCACCAACCACTACCTGTGGGCGCATCGGGGTCATAGGCAGTAATAGCAAAACTTTTTGTGCCTTCAGGAGCACCTGACCATTTAAGATGTGGTGATAAATCTCCGCCTGAACAACCAAAACCATTGAATTCCTGCGTTTTAGCCATAAATTCTCCCTGAGCAATATCCTGACTAAATAATTCAAGAGAGCCCGCAAGAACGGGTGTAGAAAGACCTATAGATAAAACTGAAAGAAGTGTAAGCGACTTAAGCATAATGATAATTCTCATTTGTATAATAATTAGTGAGTGCTATTTTAGTCTTCTACTCTTTCACTTATAGCCTCAAAACAGTCATACATTCGCCCTAATCCGTCATTAGGGTTTTTCTGAGCTCTGATGGTGTTAGACCAAACCGCCTTTTAAAGCGATCTGTAAATCGCGATTGCGAGTGATAACCACATTTTTCTGCAATAATACCAATGGGAGAAAGTGTTGTTTGCAATAAATGTAAACCCAACCCTAGTTTTACCTGATCCTTAATATCTTGTATCGTTGTGCCTTCTAACTTTAGCTTTCGCCGTAACGTTGACTCGCTCATTGCTAGCTGTTCACAAATATTTTCCATCGTTAACTCTTCAGAAGGTTGCTCGATGAAAATAGTATGAAGTTTGTGTCCAATTTTAGGATTGGCAGCCATAGATAAAATTTCTTTGTGACCCATGTGACACATTAACTGTATTATTTCTTTCCTTCGTAAAGGCCACAGCTCTTGAGGCGCCCAAAGAGACCACTCGATAAATTGTTGTAAACATTTTTCCAGAGTGAGCGTTATTTCCCCCAAACAAAAATCCTGTTTATTGACTGAACTTATTTGAAGGCCATCAAAATCTTGATAGTCAAATTCAATCAGCAAAGCAAAATACTCTTTTTCTTTTGGTATGTTGCGTATGTTTATAGCAGGACTATCAGACAAAAAAATAAAATTACCCGTAGTGCAGATTATTTCACCATCCTTGCCTAGTTCTTTATCCCCACCAAGAACAGCAATTAGCAATGGTTTTACCACAGGAACATTCAGCAGACTCTGTTCTTTTATTGAGGAGTACACAGAAAACGGGAGTGGACGCTTATCTTCCAGTGTGTTTTTAATTGTATTGATCAGGTTTTTCATAATTACTCTAAGTTAAAAGCCCAAGCAAAAGAACCAGACTAGGCCTCTCTTTGCTCTGGAATGATGATTCACATAAAATGCGCTTTATTTTTATTAGGCGCTCCTACATTGTTTCCAAACTTTTTTAGAAATTGTTGCCGCTCGTGCTTTGGTTTCGCTGGCATAAAGTTATCTTGATGTGAGACGAAAAGGCATTTCACTTCTAGGTCACAAAAAGCACTTATTGGTGGCACGAGGTACAGTGGGGGCTCTAGCTCTGGTGAGTATTGCCTGCAGCTTTATGGGTTTATTATTTATTGCGCGCCCAGAAATTGTATTTGGAGAAGAACCTAATTTATGGGTCGCCCTAGGAGGAGGATTTATTCTAATTGGTGCGCTTATAAATGCATTTTGGAAGCGTTAATATCTAAAGGGGGCTAGCCCCCTCATGGCAGCTATTAAGCCAATGCTGCGCAATTACGGCCATTGGCTTTCGCCTTGTATAAGGCACTATCTGCCTTCTTAAGAGCCGTTTCAATATTGGTTTCCTCAACTTGAACGCTAGCAACGCCAACACTAACCGTTATACGAATTTCTTCATTTCCCACTCTACAAACACTATCACTGACCCGGCAACGAATCCGCTCAACAATAGCACAAGCAGTATCGCCCTCACTCCCCACCAGTAATACGGCAAACTCTTCGCCACCAAGACGACCAAAGACATCCTGACTACGTAACTCCTGCTGGCAAATATCGGCAAAATGCCGTAACACTTTATCACCCACGGCATGGCCATAGGTATCATTAACGACTTTGAAAAAATCGATATCCAACATCAATACCGACAATGGCGTATCATCTCGGTGTACATTGAGGAGCGTATTATCACAATAAGCAAAAAAACCACGGCGGTTTAAAACACCAGTTAAAGTATCAGTGACGGCCATCTGTTGAAGCTCATCGCCTTTTTTAATTTGCTCATCCAACACCTGCATCTGCTGACGCAGCACAAAAGAGTGTTGCATCTGCGACTGCTCTAATATAACCATGCGGGTCATACCCCGCCTTAAGGATTCATAGGCATTCACAACGGGGCCAATTTCATTGTTTTTAAACGTCCCTGGTAACAATATTTGCCGGTTACCGTTGGCTAATTCACGAAGGCTTTTGGCAATACGCTCAATAGGTCGTACAATGCTGGTACCCAACAATACCGATAACAACCCTGTTAAAACGATTACCACTGCCATTGTGATCGAAGTAGCTATTAACGTAGTCATTACCTGTGATTGTTTGCTATCAGCCATCGTTTTAAGCTGTAAGGCCAGCTGCTGTTCAAATTGATACAACATATCAATTTTTGCTGTCGTTAACTGCCACCAAAAAGTACCGTCTCTTTGCAACGCAAGATTCTGCTTTAAGCTTGTAAAGGCATCCGCCCGACTGTCATTAATTTTTTGCAAGGGCATATCCGCTAACAGCTGCTGCCAGCTCACCAATTGATCAGCTGGCATATAGGCATTAATGGTTTGCTCTAGCCCTTGTTGCTTTACTGCATAATGTAATAAGTTCTGATATAAAAGGTCATCAAAATAACCTTGGCTAAAACCAGCCGCACCAAATGCCCGCTCCATGCCCGCCGCCTCGCCATATTGCATTAATGTAAGTAGTACGATGGTCAGCTGAGAAATATCATGGCTCTCTTGTGCTGAAAAAGAGGTAGATGGGATATTCAGTAACTGAGATATGAGAGTGGCAAATCGACTATTTGATTGCAATACATCGATCTCAGCAGTATCTAGTTGTTCCCGTAAACTGATAATTTCATGTTCAATGCCGGCATATGTAACCTCGCTCAGAGGTTGTGTACCTAATCGCAGTTTTCTTAATTTTATATCACTGAGTGAACGTTGAAGTTGCAATGGATCTGAAACTTTTTGCCCCTTACTGCTAATCAGACCGGAGGATAAACCCCGCTCCTTTTGAAGTTCGTGCACTAAATTCTGCACCAACAATGTGGAGTCGATCCAACGAGATACCTGATCCATGGACCTTACATCACGTAAAGCGTCGCTGAGTATGACTGTAGCAAAGCCAATCATAGCTAATAGTGGTAAGATGGTGACTAGAATTAAGCGGGAACGAATACGAAAAAACTCAAGACAACTGATAATTTTATAGTTAAGTCGATTAAGCCAACCTGCCCCAGACTGCCACTTCCTCAGATGAACGACCTGCGCTAAATCGATATCGTCATCAATAATATGGTCAATAATACGATTATTTATTTCTTTAGTAATATCAGCAACCTGCAATAGCGACTCGGCCATATCAAGCTGCAACTGTGAATCAAAAAATTTCGTTAATAAAGCCTGATGCTGCGCAATATGCTTTTCTGTGCTCTCACAGCGATAGGTCGCCATAATGCGCTCTTCTTCAGAAAAATGCTGCTTAACCAAAATGCCAAGATTCGCAAAAGATACTCTAATGGTTTCTATACTCTGCCTAGAAGCCACCATATCATTCAACAGGTTGGCCTGCTCAATAATACGTTTATGATCCTCATCTATCTCCTCTAACCCAACACTTAAGCTATCATCCCACTGTAAATACTGCATTTATTTGACTGTCTCTGATATAACGTAAACTGTGAAGTTTTTTTATAGTGTAGCGCTTTTTCTTTCAGTTATTATAAACTTTAGTAGTATAGACTTTATATCGAAAAGAGTAATACAAATTAAGGTTAAAAGCTTGGGGTCAGACTCGATTGCTCTATAGCTCAACGCTGTAGGTAAGACAGATTAACAAACTACTTTCATGCAATGCTAAAAGAGTATGCAAACAATAAAGCAATCGAGTCTGACCCTAAGCTTAATAAAGCAATCGAGTCTGACCCTAAGCTTATGACCCTAAGCTTACCGAACGAGTTAAAATTTAATCCCTCCGTCCCTTTTTTCACATACATTATAGCGGTTGGGTGTCTATTTACTGCCTGACCCGTTAACATTCCGATCGCTAAATCAGCCTAAAATCTCATCAAAAAATCATACAAGGAAAGTGCTATTTCTATGAAAAAAATCGTTGCCAGTCTCATATTATTTTATTCATTCAGTTTTCCCGTTTGGGCAAACTCGTGTATTCCTGAATTATCTGCTCAAGAACAGCAAACCCTTAGACTACTATCAGATACGAGTACGATAGGTGATATTTATGATGTACAGTATCGCATGAGTCAAATCTCAGAAATTTTAGGTGAAAGTGCTGACCCAAGGGGAACATTTCCTGTTGTCTATTCCGTTTAGACTAAAGTAGAGCACTGGGGTCATAGGGCAGTTGATGGTAAAAATGGCTCCACAACGACAGAATATAGGAAATATAAAATACAAAAAGGGTTGTTATAGCAACCCTAGTTCTCGATACCCGATAACAGTATCGCTCAATGCCTCTTTCAGGCTCTTCTCTGGCGTGAATTCAAACTGGTCATGTCCTTTTTTAACATCACATACCCAGTGGCCACCTGTACCCTCTCTCGCCTTATCTCTAGAAAGTACCATAGGTTTATTGGTAATTGATGACAGTACTTCGGATAGCGCGCCCACCAGTTTTAAAACAGGCCCTGGAATTCGTATTATCCAGGGTTTTGAACGCCCCATCGCTTCAGCAATCCACTCCCCCAGTTGCTCCCAGCTAATTGAATCGTGATAACCCGCAAAATAGAGGCCTTTACCGTCATGGTTATCAACCGATGTCAGCCTTTCTCCTTTGGTCACAATTTCGACCATTAGGCGAACAAGGTCGTTCACATACACCAATGTGAACTGGGTGTTTTTACCCACCGCAGCATGTATACCCGTTTTTACACTTTTAAATATCGGCATGGTGGCGGTATCACCCGCACCAAACACGAGAGGTGGTCTCACTACAGAGATAGGAACCCTATCTGCAAATTTACGGAGCTGGTTTTCGGATTCACGTTTACTCTCACCGTATTGCGAAACCGGTTGAGTCGGGCTGGCTTCTGTGGGTTTTTCGCCATTTTTTCGTGGCCCTGCAGCTGCTAGAGATGACACTGATAAGACCACAGGGGGTCTCTTCTGCTGACAAGCAGCTTCCAGGACATTAGCCGTACCCTTTGCATTTACCTCATCATACGTTTCTTTTGCCGAGCTGTAGATTTGCCCTGCCAGGTGATAAACACTATCGACGCGATTCATGGCGCTTCGCAAGCTGACTTTGTCACTCAAATCCCCAAAAACTAGCTCAACCCCCAACGTTTTAAGGTAAGTGGTGTCACTGGTTAACCGAACAAAACAACGAACCTGATACCCTTGCTCCAACAAGTAGGGAACAAGCGTTTTACCAATAAACCCTGATGCGCCGGTAACTAACACTTTATCCATTACAAACTCCTTCGTTTTTTTCTAACCAAGTTATAATTTCCGGCCATGTTTCATATTTTGCATTTTTGCCCATGATTAAATCATCATGGCCATAATCGTGCGCATGACCGAATGTCTTTCCAAAAATAAGATGTTGAGTGCCAAATCTCTTTGCGGCAACGGGCGGACACTGCTTATCTGCCGCACCCGCTAAAGATAATATCGGGAACAGGTAGCCCCGATCTTTGAGTAGAGTTGAGTAGCAAGATCCATCTGGTGCAAGTAGCCCTTTTCCGTTAATTGACCCAGCCAGATCAAACAATACCTTCGAACTCACTGGGTGTAAGGTAACTGCCGCCATCTTGCGATACAGGTTTAAGTTAACGTTTGGCGGGTTCACTAATACCGAATCTATTAGTTTTTCCGAGTACTTAGCTCCCCATGAGGAGAAAAGAGACGGCCAGTGAACAGGGATCGCGGGTAATAGGTTGCCCAGTGCTTTAAACTTAATCAATGAGTGAAATATTGAATCTGTTCCACTGTAATCTAGGGATGAACCGATAGTAATGGCACTTTGTATTCTGGGATCTTGAACCGCAGCGCGACTGTATAACAGTACGCCTCCCATACTATGCCCAATATAGTGAAGCTTCGGCTTGCCCGTTTGTTGCAGAATATGGTCAATGGCGGCGGGTAAATCTTTATGGCAATAATCGTTAAAACCCCAGCCCCAACGTTTATCACTAAAGGCTCGAGGCTTCTGGCTCTTGCCATGACCTCTAAGATCGAGGGCATAAACATCATATCCCTGATTTGCCAAATGCAACGCCAGTGAAGCCTGCTTATCAACATCAAAAGCTAAACGGTTAGCACCTAAACCATGGCATAAAAGCACTGGATATTTTTTATTCGGTTTTTTTGTATAACTCGATAGCGCAAGCGTCCAACCATCAGAAGTATCAATAAACTCTACTTTCTGACTACTTTCTTTTACGTTCCAACGGTCCAACCGGCGTTGTTCGCTTTTTCGAATATACTGACTATCAAGGGTACTCGACATAAACCACCAAAACCATTAATGACCACAAGTCAGTAATGTAACTGACCAGTGGTCACATGTAAATACCTTGGTGAATGAGCTAGAGGTAAAGATTGATCAATCTAAAATTATGTGTTCCATTTTTGTCTACCAAATCTGGCATTGTCATGTGTGTGCAATATTTAAACACTTATTTTAAAGCCTTTATATATAGGGCTTAACAGACAATTTAAAGAGGTTACCCAGAAAGTTATCCACAGTTTGTGTGCGCAACTAATGCTGCTAATGTGATCAATACGATTAATAAATCAACAACCAATATTAATTATCAAAGGGCATTGGGGTCAGGTCTTGCATTTTTATTGCTTAATAGAGAACCACAATTGCTCTTCTTTTATAGGTGTACCTATAGGAAGTGTCGGGTTATCCAAATAATACTTATGGCGCTTATCCAGTCTTGCCCGATTAATAAGATTTGAGTGGTATTGCTGAAACAATGCATCAAAACTACCATCCTCAAGTGCTGCTCGTAGCCCCTTTTCCAGAGCGACGGATAGCTGAGTGTTGCCAGGTGTAACAAAATAATAAAGCGCCGCTGGATAAATCAACACTTTAGTAGGCTCTACAACAATCCCATTTGCTTTATGGCTCTCTGCTTCTGCCCATATTTCTACAATCGAACGAGGAAAAAGATCAACTCTGGAACGAGAAATCATGGCAAACATAGAGTTGTAACTAGGTATCCCCAGCACGTTAAAACCGTTAGCCCGAAGTATTTGGGTATCTGGCCAGTCATGCCCCTGAACCAATTGAAAGCTACGCAGCTTGGAAATAGACATTTCATCTTGAAAATGCCCCAACTCTTGTTTATTCACCAAAAATAGCCGCCAACCAATAAGGCCTTTATAAATTGGTATTCTCACTGGCAGAAGCTTAAATTCTCGCTCTGTTGACGTCATAGACCAAACAACATCAACATCAACGCCATGGTTAAGCTGAACCAACGCCCGACCTTGTGGCATAACCTGTGAAGTAGGAATTAGCTCATACTCACCACTTACCTTTGAAAAGGCTAGCCTGAGCAGCTGCAACGGGTACTCTACTCGTTGATCAAGAAGGGTTTCCGGGCGCGGGTAGCGAACAACTTTATCCTCTGCTAATACAATCGAGGATAAAGCAGTTACCAAAGCGATCACAGCTAATAGGTAAAATTTAGTATTCAAAGGTCCCTCTTGAGTATGCAACCACGAAAAAACGCCAAAAGCAGCGGACCAAAAAATTGAAGCTTTTTTGTGTCCGCAAGCTTGCTTGATTAACTTTCTTTTTCAATTATCAGTTTACGATGCGGGAACGGTATCTCAATACCTTCTGCATCCAGTGCCTTTTTAACTAGCTCGGGTACCGAGTACAAAA
>NZ_CAJWCF010000131.1 GCF_913020055.1 uncultured Paraglaciecola sp.
CGAATATATGGCAGCAATGAGTGTTGTTAATCAGTCAAATTGGTGTCTTGCAATTGGAGAGGGTCCATATATGGTATAAGGCTCATTCTTAATAAATAAGAGGTAAACATGCGTTCAATCAGCGATATCCGTCGAGACTATACTCAAGCTGGGTTAGATGTTGATGATTTGACGCCGGAACCTTTTGCGCTTTTTGAGCGTTGGCTGCAAAATGCAGTTGATGCTGAATTAGCTGATCCAACTGCAATGACAGTCGCTACGGTTGATAAAGAGGGTCAACCTTCTCAGCGTATAGTGCTGTTAAAAGATTTTGATGAAACGGGTTTTGTTTTTTACACCAATACTGGCAGTAAAAAAGCTCAGGATTTAAAACATAACAGCAAAATCTCTCTGCACTTTCCATGGCACATGTTGGATCGTCAGGTCAAAGTCTCAGGCACTGCACAGCAATTAAGTTCAGTAGATGTGGTGAAGTATTTTATGTCACGACCTAAGCCTAGTCAGATTGCGGCTTGGGCATCGGCGCAAAGCCGGCCTATTAATAGTAAAAAGCTGCTGATGGAAAAATTCACCGAAGCCAAAGCTAAATTTGCTAAAGGGCAAGTGCCTTTGCCATCATTCTGGGGGGGATATCGCATTATTGCCCATAAAATCGAATTTTGGCAAGGGGGAGAACATCGGTTACATGACCGTTTTGTTTATACTAAATCACCCCAAGGGCAGTGGCAGACAGAACGTTTGATGCCCTAACTATCCAAGGTGGATCTTGTTGATTGATAGCCATTGCCATCTTGATTTTAGTTGCTTTGATCACGACCGAGATGAAGTTTTAGAGCGCTGCAAAAAGTTAACTATTGAGACTATTGTGCTCCCCGGAACTCAAGCGAATCAGTGGCAAAAGCAGATTGAACTATGCCAGATACATCCACAACTTAGGTTTGCTTTAGGATTACATCCCTATTTTTTGAATCATTTTGAACCCGCCCATTTAGTTAAGTTAACTAAGTTTCTAGAGCAATATCAGAGTAAAGTGCTGGCCGTAGGTGAGATCGGTCTTGATACATATATCGAAGTTGATTGGGAGTTGCAGAAACGAGTGTTTCAGCAGCAACTAATGATTGCCTCAGAACACATGTTGCCTGTTATTTTGCACCATAGAAATTCGCATAACGAACTGATACGTATACTCAAGACAACGAAGTTTACCCAAGGCGGCATAGTGCATGCTTTTTCTGGGAGTCTCCAAGAGGCGCAAACTTATATCGATTTAGGCTTTAAAATTGGTATAGGTGGCGGTATTACCTATCCACGGGCAAACAAAACCCGAAAAACAATTACTCAATTACCTCTTAGTTGTTTGGTTCTTGAAACTGACGCACCAGATATGCCATTGATGGGTAAGCAAGGACAAAGAAATAGCCCAGAGTATTTACCAAAAATTTTTGAGAGCCTTTTGGCTCTTCGCAAAGAAAACAAACAAGAAATTCTTCAAGCATGCTCAGAAAATGTGTTGCTTAGTCTGGCAAATCTTTAACTGATTGCTGTTTAGATGAACGGATCAGTTGCCTATACCTGACTTTATAAAATGCTCGTGTGATGAGTAATCCGGCAATGGCCGCTAGTATCATCAACATTTGTACTTGTTGATTTAGCTGCTGTTGATATTCGCTATGATAAGCCATCACTTCTTTTTCTTTCAATATGATACTTAAGTACCCGATTATTTGTTGCTCGTACGTGATATTTTGCACGAAAACTAAGGGCGATATAGCGTTCAATTTATAGGCCGCGATTACCGATGTTGCCGAATTATTGTCGGCTAACATTCTGCCTTTATTATCGAATAAAGACACGCCGGCAACATGCGGATCTGCAGCTATATAGTTGAGTTGTTGACTTAATTTTTCAGAATCATTTTCTAAAAGCGAACTTATCAATATATTGCCAGACAAAGAAGATAAGCTGACTCCTAACTGATTTGCTTGTTTAGAGTGCCAGTTGAGTGATTGTTCAGAGCTAATAAGCCAAAGGTTTATACTGGCAATACAGCCTACAACGACCAAAATTAAATTCACTATCCGTTTGAATATGGAATAGTGGCTAGGTCGCTGAAAAGGGGCAGTTAAAAACGATGTATTTATTGGTTCCATTTCCAGACAATAAGGTAATTTGCTTGTGATGCCAAGTTAATAGCTTGAAGCTTGCCAAAATAGCTGTTTATGTTTGATTGTATCTAAACATATTTTTTTTCGTAAACAGCTAGCAAAATATTGAAAATAACCTGACTGGCACCATATCTATTGCGCATTCGATATCGGTCATTAAAGGATACCTATGATCTCAGTCAAAAATTTATTTAAGTCATTTAATGGTTTTCAAGCCGTTAATGATCTCTCCTTTGAAATCAAGCCTGGCGACGTGGTTGGGTTTTTAGGGCCAAACGGAGCCGGTAAGTCAACTACCATGAAAATGTTGACGGGGTTTTTACTTCCTACGAGTGGTGATATTCATATTAATAACTTGTCTCTTGGGCAGTCGGCCTTAGAGATAAAAAAGAAAATCGGTTATCTGCCAGAAGGGGCACCAGCATATGGTGATATGACTCCTTTTCAGTTTCTGGATTTTATTGCAAAGGTCAGAGGTTATAAAGGCGCTGAAAAAGCCGCAAGAATTGAGCAAGTTGTCGAACAGGTCGAACTTCAGGAAGTATTAGATAAACCTATAGACAATTTGTCCAAAGGGTTTAAGCGGCGTGTAGGTTTAGCACAAGCATTGATCCATGATCCAGAAATACTGATCCTCGACGAACCTACTGATGGACTAGACCCGAATCAAAAACATCAAGTCCGTGAACTGATTAAAAATTTGTCTAAAGACAAAATTGTCATTATCTCGACTCATATTTTGGAAGAAGTCACAGCTGTATGTAATCGAGTGATGATAATAGCCAAAGGTAAACTCTTGTTTGATGACACGCCCAATGCTTTGAACCGCAGGTCTAAGTATTATGGCGCGGTCACTTTGCATTTCAGTTACCGAGCAGATACTTCTGAGTTGGGCGAATTGGAAGGTGTAGCAGAAATGGAAGAATACTTAGAAACTGGACGTGTAACCTTGTTTCCTAAACCAGGCGCAGAAATATTGCATCTGGTTACTGCGCATGCCCAGAGATGTAAATTACCAGTTGATAGTTTGTTTGTTGAGCAAGGTAGATTAGATCAAGTATTTAGAGAGATCACTCAAGAGATTGTTCAAGGGGGCAATGAATAATGAGTAATATTAGTATTCTATTTAGACGGGAGTTTTCCAGCTTTTTTGCCACTCCTGTTGCCTATGTATTTATTGGGATATTTTTAGTTTTGTCGAGTGTGTTCACGTTTTTTGTCGGTGGTTTTTATGAACGTGGTCAAGCCGATTTATTGCCATTTTTTAATTTCCATCCTTGGCTATATCTTTTTCTAGTGCCAGCTATCGCCATGCGTAGTTGGTCTGAGGAACGAAAAAGTGGCACGATTGAATTGTTAATGACACTGCCAATAAGCACTTGGCAAGCAATGTTAGCTAAACACCTCGCGGCATGGGCGGTATTAGGTTTGTCGCTGATATTAACCTTTCCACTTTGGTTAACGGTTAATTATTTAGGAAACCCAGACAATGGCATTATCGTCGCAGCTTATTTTGGCAGTTGGTTAATGGCTGGGGCTTTTTTGTCAATCGGTATGTGTATGTCGGCCATGACTAAGAATCAGGTTATTGCGTTTATTCTGTCTATTGTTGTGTGTTTTATATTTGTGGTGAGCGGCAGCAATATTGTACTTGATGCATTTAAAAGCTGGGCACCAAGTGTGGTTATTGACGTTGTAGCCTCCTTTAGTTTCCTGACTCATTTTGAGGCAATGGCTAAAGGTGTGATTGCGTTAAATGACTTAATGTATTTCTTACTCGTGACTATCTGTTGGTTGTTTGCCGGTTTAGTTGTCATTGAACAAAAGAAGGCGGATTAGTCATGCAACATAAATTGACCTCATCTGTGAATTTATTTTTATTAGTAGTGGTGTTTTTTGCCCTAGTGTTTGTTAACAACCAATTGTTATCTTCAGCAAGGTTAGATCTAACTGAAAATCAAGTTTACTCACTATCAGAAGGCAGTAAGCAGGTATTGAAAGAAATAGATGAACCTATCAATTTGTACTTTTTCTTTTCGGACAAAGCATCTAAAAATATGACCAGTTTACGTAACTATGCTAATCGGGTCGAAAGTCTACTTTCTGAGTATGAAACCTTTGCCAACGGAAAACTTAAGTTGCAGGTGATAGATCCTCAAGCTTTTTCAGAGCAAGAAGATCAGGCTGACCAATTTGGTCTGACAGCTGCCAATATTGGTGCAGCTGGCGAAGCTATTTATATGGGTCTAGCAGCAACCAATGCATTGGATGAACAAAAGACTATTGCGTTTTTTGACCCACAAAAAGAAGGTTTTTTAGAGTATGAAATCAGCAAGCTTATTTACCAACTAAGTGAGCCCAAAATAGTCAATATTACTTTAGTAACCGATCTTGCTATTAAAGGTGGGCAAAACCCTATGACCGGGCAAGTTGATCCTCCTTGGACATTCCTGAGCCAATTAGAACAATTGTACAAGGTAGAGCAACTCGGTAGTGACATTATTAGTTTGCCAGAAAGTACCGATGTTTTGCTGTTGGTGCATCCCAAAGAATATAGTGACGCATTATTATTTGCTATCGATCAATATGCACTCAACGGCGGCAAGGTTTTAGCCTTTCTTGATGCACACAATGAATCCGATCAAATGGCCATGATGGCTGGACCAATGGCTGGTGGCAATAGTTCTAACCTAGACAGGTTACTGAGTGCATGGGGTGTGCAGTTTGATAGTCAAAACGTTTTACTCGATGCCATGGCGGGATTAGATATCCGTACTCAAGACGGTGGCGTGACTAGGCATTTTGGTTTTGTAGGGTTAACCACAGGACAGTTAGACAGAGAGGATGTGCTGACCTCTAACCTTGAAGTCATAAACGGAGCGTCGTTTGGTGTGTTCACTCAAAGTGAAGGCTCTGAAACATCCTGGTTGCCATTAGTGCAGTCTACACAAAAATCTGATGTGATTGATGTGACTACCTATGCAATGACACAAGATCCCGACGCTTTGTCAAAAGCTTATCAAAGTGATAATCAGGCATATGTTTTGGCTGCCAGACTTTCTGGTAAAGCCAGTAGTGCTTTTGATGAACTACCTGAAGGTGTTGAAGTGACTGATATTATCCCTTCTACCACTAAACTAAACGTTATTTTAGTGGGTGACACCGACATGCTTGCAGACCGGTTCTGGGTTCAGCAGTCTAATTTCTTTGGTCAAACTATCTACACTCCTTTTGCTAACAACGGTGATTTTATTACTAATGCCGTAGAAAATTTGGCTGGTAGCGATGCGCTTATTAGTATTAGAAGTAGGGGCACATTTACTCGTTCGTTTACCAAGGTTGATGAACTGACTGTTATTGCCGAACAAAAGTTTCGCGATCAAGAGCAAGTGCTGCAACAACAACTCGAAGAAACCGAGCAACAATTACTTCAATTACAAAGCCAGCAAGGCGAAGGTGGAGCCTTGGTTGTTACACCTGAGCAACAATTGGCCATTGATGAATTTATGCAAAAGAAAATCACAATCCGTAAATCATTACGTGATGTTAGACATCAACTTGATAAAGACATTGAAAGCTTGGGAAACTGGCTAAAACTTATCAATATTGCTTTAGCCCCGTTGTTGCTAATTTTATTTCTTGTGTTGTTAAGAGCCATTTTCAGAACTAAACCTCGTACAACGACTGCTAAGTCAAAAGAGGCAGCTGTTTTATGAATAAACAAGTTTCTGTCTTGGCTGTCATTGCGATATTAGCTGTTGGATTAGGTGTTTGGCTGAGCCAACCACCTTCTACACATACTTTTGAAACTGAACTTTTGTTTGATGATCTGCAAAAAATGGCTAACCAAGTGGACAGTGTAGAAATAACAAATGCACAAGGTGTGTTGTTAAGTGCAAAAAAATCAGCTGAAAATTGGTTGGCTACAATTGAACCTGAGCAATCTGTTTACCCGGTTTCTCATGACAAATTAGCCGATTTAGTTGAAACATTAATGCAAGCAAAATTAGTTGAAGCAAAAACTCGTAAGCCTAAAAACTATATCCGTCTGGGTTTACAATCTATAGATACACAAGACAGTATGGCAACGTTAGTGACTATTAAAGCCAGTGGTAACAGTTGGCAGGTATTAGTGGGTAATGAGGTCACTTTTGGTGAAGGTCACTATATCCTTAAACCTAAAGACGCCCAAAGCTGGCGAACAGATAAAACAATTAGTTTACCAATCGATATATTTTCATGGTTAAAACAACCGATTTTACCCTATCAAGAACAGGATATTAATGCGGTTTCTCGGGTTGATAGCTTAGATTGGCAAATTGCGAGATCTGCTAACGGTGATTTTCAGTTAATGAACAAGCCAACAGATAAAGAGTTGGAATACGCCAGTATTCTTAATTCAATTGTTAGTAATTTGACAAATCTTAAATTTGAACAAGTACTCGCTGCTAACGATGAGTTTACTCAATCTTTAAAAGTATTAACCCAGCTCGAAGTGACTACAACAGATGAGACAACATTTCAGGTCGTGGTTAGTGAGTTAGATGGCAATCATTATGTGAATTTTAATGTAAGCGACCCGTCAGAGTATTGGCAAAAAGGCTATTTCCAGGTATCTAACTTTTCAGCACAACAATTAATGAAAACGACGGAAGATTTTTTAGTAGAAGAAAACAACACAACAGGCGATATTGATACAAGCTCTAAAGCTGTTGATGAAGGTGACTCGCCTTATTAAGCAGCATTCAATATGTTTTGGGGCTCTTATTTTAGCAATGCTTGTAATACGCTGGAGCCGAGCTCCCTTGCCTTGGTAATGTTATTTTCAGGAATGCTTTCAGGTTTAGGATAACGCTTCAGCACAGCCTCTATGCTGCTTTCTCTAAGTATATGCAAAATAGGGTAGGGTGACCGATTAGTGTAATTAGCTGGGTCATCTGGTTCCTCTCCTTCAAAGCAGTAATCAGGATGAAAGCTGGCTAATTGATAGATACCGGCATAACCTCCTTGTGCCATGAGGGAGTTAGCTAATTCAAGTAAATCTAGATAATTGTCAAAATCGGCGAAACCAAGTGGAAAAATAAGTAATGTAGTTTGAATGTCTTGTTGTTGGTCAAGTAATGCCAATTCTTCGAGTAAGTGACTCAGCGCATCATTAATTTGAGTTGTTGAGGAAATGGCATAATGTAGAGTATTACGTTCCATTTCCTTTTTAGCGAAAGGGCAAAAATTCAGGCCTATAATGACTTTTTCTATCCAGCTTTTAACAGCTTTCTCTACTTCCTCATCGCATAACTGAACAGATTTACTCATATTTACGAATGATACTTAACATAGGCTTCTAACGTATTTTCAATTAGGCTGGCGACTGTCATCGGTCCTACACCACCAGGAACAGGCGTTATCCAGCCAGCTCTTTGAGATGCCTCTGCATATTCAACGTCTCCGCCTAAACTACCATCTTGATTACGATTGATACCCACATCGATAACAATTGAACCGGGTTTTATCCACTCTCCTGGAATAAAGTTTGATATGCCAACCGCCACTACCAATAAATCAGCACGTCTAACATGAGATTCAAGATCTTGTGTGAATTTGTGACAGCTAGTGACGGTACAACCCGCTAAAAGTAGTTCCATAAACATTGGTCGACCCACTATATTGGAAGCGCCTACTATCACCGCGTCTAAGCCCTTTACAGGTCGTTTAGTGGCCTCTATAAGGGTCATAATGCCTTTTGGTGTGCATGGACGTAAAGCAGGAATACGTTGTGCGAGCCTGCCGATGTTGTAAGGGTGAAAACCATCTACATCTTTATGCGGATTAATACGCTCTAATATTTGCTCTTTGTTTAATCCTGCAGGCAGTGGAAGTTGCACGAGTATGCCGTCAATTTCATTATCAACATTTAATTGGTCGATTATGTCGAGCAGTGATTGCTGAGACGTCGTTGAAGGCAAGTCATAAGATTTGGAAACAAATCCTACTTCTTCACAGGCTTTACGTTTTTTATTAACGTAAACATGTGAGGCGGCATCGCTACCCACTAATACAACTGCCAAACCAGGCGCTCTTCGGCCAGATGAAGTGATAGCTTCTACTTGTGCAGCTACGTGTTGTCTTATGTGTTTGGCAATTAAAACACCATCAATTTTCTGTGCTGGCATGAATGACCTAAAGCGAAATAATTAATGATGGTATTGTCACATATCGCGAGGGTTTCTCGCAATTAGGATGTACTAAAAAGACTGAATTCAATCATAATTCTTAAGCCATTTCTTACCGTTAATGTTATAACGTGCAAAATTGATTTGTCCTTGAGGGAATATGTTTTGGAATTATCAGGGGTAGAAATATTTGGATACTGTGCTTCTGCGGTCATTGCTTTTTCTTTAACTAGAAGCTCGATTATTAAATTACGTTGGTATAACTTATTTGGAGCCTCTTCTTTTTGTGTTTATGGAATTATCATAAATGCTTATCCGGTAGTGGTGTTAAATGGGTTTATTGCACTGACAAATATATTTTTTTTAACACGAGTGTTAGTGAATGTAGAGAACCAGTTTTCTATACTACAAGTGTCCCGTCCTTCTAACTATGTGGACTTTTTTCTTGAATATCATCAGCAAGAGATAAAGCGTTTGTTTCCTCGCTTTATGAAAGTGGCAGCAGCACCCGTTAGAAAATACTATTTTTTAACGGAACGTACGGAAGTGGTGGGAATGCTATCGGGTTATGAAGAGTGTGAGAACATCTTTATCGTGGATTTTGACTTTGTGATACCTGCCTATCGTGACTGTAGGTTAGGGCATTTTAGTATTGGGCACGGGCAACAATTAATGAAGTCATTTGGTTATGGACAAATTGTTGCTTTGGCAGATAGTCTAGAACACGAGAATTATTTAACTCAGTTAGGTTTTACGCCTAAAAAGAATGGTCGCTGGACTTATAATAACAATTAGCAAACGTGAGATGTAAATGAAAAAAATTCCAAATGAAACCCAATTGTTGAAAAAAGCCTTAGTTGTTGGCGAGGCCTATGCCAAAAATAGAGGATTTAAAACTTTCTCTGCAACAGACTCTGCAAAAGAGAAAGTAGAGTGTATTTACCGTTTGTTGGCGAATGATAAATTAATAACACCATTACCCGCTGACAGTGAAGATTTGTTGAGTATGAAACATAAACTGGCGGTTTGGCTTAAAAATAAGTTACCTAAAGACCATCCACTGTTGAAGCAATAGAGTTATAAATTTGTTGGTTTTATGAGTAAATTAATTAAAAAATGAGCATCTAGGATTAAAAATAACCAATCAAAAGATTTGTTTGAAAAAATATTTGACGAGCATATATCAACTCTGTACTATGCGCCTCCTCTTAGCTTTGAAGAGAAAGAAGCAAGAGTTAAGTCGGTGAGTAGCGCAGCTTGGTAGCGCACTTGGTTTGGGTCCAAGGGGTCGCAGGTTCGAATCCTGTCTCACCGACCATTTTCTCGAATATTACCTAAGGTTCCATAGCTCAGCTGGATAGAGCAACGCCCTTCTAAGGCGTGGGTCGAAGGTTCGAATCCTTCTGGGACCACCATTTGGTTCGAATCCTCTAGGACGCCCAAATGAGAAAAGGTTGAGAAAGTAGTTCAACAAAAATAATGTTCAAATTAACTGCAGTTTATTGTGGTGAGCGTAGCTCAGTTGGTAGAGCCCCGGATTGTGATTCCGGTTGTCGCGGGTTCGAGCCCCGTCGCCCACCCCACTCGCGGGAGTGGTGGAATTGGTAGACACGCTGGATTTAGGTTCCAGTGCTTCACGGCGTGAGAGTTCGAGTCTCTCCTT
>NZ_CAJWCF010000132.1 GCF_913020055.1 uncultured Paraglaciecola sp.
GCGGGAGTGGTGGAATTGGTAGACACGCTGGATTTAGGTTCCAGTGCTTCACGGCGTGAGAGTTCGAGTCTCTCCTTCCGCACCATATATACTTTTTATCAAACGAATTGCTGAATAAAGCGATATCTACATGATGAAAGCAGTTGTATTAAATTTATACCATCGCTCGGTATAGATTGTTTTTTATTCGCATCACCAATAAGAATTCCTTCGAAAATATAATTAATCCATCCTAAATGCTTTGAGGTGGTCTTTCGATCTTAATAATTTGAAATAGATAGGTTTTTACTCGGTATATCCAAATATAGTGTTACAAACTGACCACCTCTCAATACAACAAATTCCAAAGTTTGTGCTGTAGCAATTAATGTATTGGCTTGCTCTAATTCTTCTGGATCTGTAACGTCTTTACCATTAATTGTTTTTAAGATATCTCCAGCTTTAAATTTTGCAGCTCTAAACAATGCAGGATTTATTCCAGGTGCCACTGCGTAATTGTTGTTCTCAGCTGAAATTACGATGATATGATCTAGCTGCTTAGGTCTATTACCTATCTCTTTGGCGGTCAATGGCGTTACATTTTCTTTTATAAAGCGATTACTGGATTGTTGATAAGTGTTTGAGTCGCCTCCTTTTAAAGTGAGCTCATATTCCTTGCCTTCCAGAGTAACAATCACTGAGTCGACTAACACCTCATCTAGCAGAACGTCAGTACCATTAATTATTTCACCGATTGCATAATTGTCAGACCTAGAGTCAAACTGAATGACTGCTGAGCTATTAATAGCTGGGTTAGCGACAACTACTGCCAGTAAAGTTAAGTTCGAAATTACCGCTGTGGGTTTTGTTGAAGCGATAGTTGTGTTTTCTCTATCATCTGTCTGTAATTCGTGACCAGAGTCCGAGGAGGTTTCTTCTGATACAGGTTGTATATTCTTTGTTAGCTCAATTGACGAGCCAGCTTGATCCGACTTCATTGCTATCAAGTACCAGCTAGTTAAACCAGTGATACACACTATTGCAATGATGATTGTGATGACGTTGCTTTTTATAGGGGTCATGTATTTCACTAAGTTTGTACTTTAATGCAGTTGAGGATAGCGATCTTGGTCCATCCAGACAACGTTATTTTATTGGTTATTTATTTGCACTAATGTTTTTGACTTAAAATATGACATAAGGTTTATTTGTGTGTTCATAATTTAAGTCTAATTATTCATTTTTTAACTTCCAAATATATATAATTATTAAATTACAATTAAATTAAATAAAAACAGTCGGTTAGGGTTTTGTTTTGTGTTGGCACAATGTTTGCTTTTTCGAGGCGTAATTAATGGATTTAGCTTTTCGAGTAAAAATGAAACATTTAGTTTTGAATAAAGCAATGTTGGTGGGAATAGTCTCACTGATCGGCAGCGTATCTGCAGTTGTATTATCTAACGGTCATACTACAAAAGCGCTGAACACAGAATCGAAAAATATAGAGGTTACTCAAATAGCGGTTACCCAAGTAGCCCAAGAAAAGTCGTATATTTTACAGGGATTATCTTTAACCGGTCTAGTTAAGGCTGTTGAGCATGCTGGGGGGATGGTATCCAGAGAGTTTCCAATAATTAATGCTATTAGTGCATTACTTACTAGTGACCAAGTGTCATTACTCGCTTCCACTACGGGTCTTAGAGTAATGGAAGATCGAACTGTACTAACAGAAAGTGTCAGTAAAAAATTCATTATAGATACCAATATAACCACTCAAATAAATGCCAACTCTGCTCACGATATGGGAATAACAGGGCATGGTGTAACTGTCGCTGTTTTAGATAGCGGTATGTTGTTGGATGGCACAAAAGGTGCTCACTTACTTAATAATACTATCGGTAATAATCGCGTTTTAGCTATTTATGATGCCATTCTAGGTAATAAGACTAATTCTTTAAACACCGATAAAAATGGCCATGGCACTCATATTTCTGGGATTATCGCCAGTAGCTTAGAAGATGAATTTGGCAACTATAATGGGATTGCTCCAAACGCTAATTTAATATCTGTTAAAGCCTTTGATAATAATGGTGTGGGCTCTTACTCAGACACGTTAGATGGCCTAAATTGGATATACAAGAATAGAAGAGCCTACAACATTCGAGTGTTGAACTTGTCTCTAGGGGCTGAAGTTCGCTCAAACTATTGGAATGACCCCATTAATCAAGCAGTAATGAAATTATGGAATGCAGGTGTTGTTGTTGTTACGTCTGCTGGTAATTCTGGTTCAGATTATGGTTCTATAACTGTTCCTGGTAACAATCCATACGTGATTACTGTAGGAGCGATTACTGATAGTTATACACCATACGTCTGACGACAGGATGGTGACTTTTTCATCTCAGGGACCTACTTATGAAGGTTTTGTAAAACCTGATTTGGTCACTTATGGCGGTCATGTTAGCGCTAAATTGGACTCAGCTCTTGTCGATGCTGGTTTTGATGAAAGTGCTACTGGTGAATATTACAACACTGTATCTGGTACGTCTCAATCTTCTGCCGTTGTAGCCGGTACTGTGGCGTTAATGCTGCAATACAATTCGTCACTTTCTCCTGATCAAATAAAGTGTCGTTTGATGTCTAGTACTAATACCTCTGTTATCGGTAATTCGAATCCCTTCGCAGAAGGCGCTGGTTTAGTTGATGCTTTTGCTGCAATTAACAGTGTTGCAGATAACTGTGCTAATCAAGGTTTAGACATCCAAGCCGATATGGCCGGTACAGAACACTTTAGTGGACCTACTCAAATTGACGCGAATGGCGAATTTTACATTCAATCAAGTGAAGGAGTGGTTTGGTCTGAAGCGGGTTTATGGGCTGAAGCAGGTTTATGGGCTGAAGCAGGCTTATGGGCTGAAGCAGGTTTATGGGCTGAAGCGGGTTTATGGGCTGAAGCAGGTTTGTGGGCTGAAGCAGGTTTATGGGCTGAAGCAGGTTTATGGGCTGAAGCAGGTTTATGGGCTGAAGCAGGCTTATGGGCTGAAGCAGGTTTATGGACTGAAGAAAGTGTAGAAACTCAAAACTCTTCAACTGATGATTAATATTTAGAAAAGACAAAACAATAAGATTAGTAGGTAGTGACATTTGTCACTACCTACGTTAACGTCTGGAGGGTTACTTTTATCTATTTATCTCCCCTACATAATGTGAAAAATTTTGAATAAAAAAACAGCAATTACATGTTTCTTTTTCCTTCTATCGTTTATTTTCAGCCATGTTTATGCTGGGCAAGGAAATATACGTTTTCAACGTATTGCTTCAGAGCAGGGGTTATCTCAAGAAACTATTCTTTCTTCTTATCAAGACCTTGATGGGTTTATGTGGTTTGGTACCCAAGCAGGCCTAAATAGGTATGATGGTTATCAGTTTAAAGTTTTTTCTCATAGTTCCAGAAATCCAAATTCTCTGAGCTCCGATTGGATTTACACCATTAATGAAGCAAGTGACGGTCAGTTATGGCTTGGTACAATGGACGGTATCAATATTTATGACAAGTCGACTCAAACATTTACACACATAAAACACGATCCCACTTTAAGTTCGTCATTGAGCCAAAACAATGTAAGAGTTCTATTTAAAGATTCTTCAAATAATATGTGGGTTGGAACGCACGGTGGCTTAAATAGATATAACTCGAAGACTGGGGAGTTCTCCAAATTTTACAGTGAAGCAAGTCAGAACAAACAGGGGTTTGATAAAGTCTCTGGGATTGTAGAAGATTCAAAAGGATTTATTTGGGCCTCTACTGATGGAAATGGGTTATACAAACTTGATCCTAGTTCTGGGGAGATCATTTTATCGTTCGCACAAGTTAAAGAAAAAGTTGGTTTTGTTAGCCCTAACATTAGGTCTCTTTTTTTAGATTCTAAGCAACGCTTGTGGATTGGTGCTGCCGGCGATGGTTTGTCAGTCATTAATTTGCAGAACTTGTCATCAGAAAAAAAACTAGAGCTAAATTGGCAACCTGAAAAATTTGCAGGCTTAGTTATTTCTCATATTTATGAAGATAATGTAGGTGCAATATGGATAGGGACAGAAGTAGGTTTGTATCGCTATGATAGCCAAGCTAATACATTTCAATCCATTATTCATGAAGCAGATAACATATATAGTTTATCCACGAATCAGATCTCTTATTTGTACCAAGACAATGGGGGAGTATTTTGGGTTGGAACATTTAATGGTTTAAATAAGTGGAATACATCTACTGCTAAATTTGACCATTTACGTGTGACCTCTGACTTGACTACGAGCCTCAGTGATAACTTCATACACGGGTTTTACGATGGTGGTAATGAACATCTCTGGATTGCTACATTTGACGGACTGAATTTACTTAATACTAATAATGGTGAAGTTAAAAAATTCTTACATGACAGTAGTGATATTAATAGTTTGCGCACGGATAAAGTGATGGCTTTATTTGCAAGAAACCCTGACGAATTGTGGATTGGTTATAGGGACAAAGGATTATCTCTACTGAATAGAAAGACTGGTCAGTTTACCCATTACGTGAATGATCCTAATGACCCCACAAGCATCGGTGCAAACGGTGTTACATCAATTAAGCAAGCTAAAGACGGCAAATTGTGGATTGGGGTATTTGGTGGTGGAATTAATTTATTTGACCCTGCTACTAATGAGTTTGTCAGATACACTCATAAACCAGATGATAATCAAAGTATCAGCGGTAATAGAGTTTTATCTGTGTTTGAGGATAGTGTAGGGCTACTTTGGTTAGGCACTCTTGGTTCTGGTATTAGTATTTTTGATCCTACAACAACCAATTCTATTAGGTTAATGAATGAGGATAACGTGTTTTCTTCATTAGGCAGTAATGTGATTTTGGCTATTCATGAAGATAGTAAAAAGAATATCTGGGTAGGTACACAAGGTTCGGGTCTTAACAAATTGGCTGCTGAAGACAGGTTTAGCGGTAATTTTAATTTCGAGAGAATAGTGCGAGAGGAAGGGCTACCAAGTAATGCCGTGTATGGGATTGTTGAAGATTCTGAAGGTTTTTTATGGATAAGTACCAACAGGGGGATTACTAAGTATAACCCTGATACTAAGCAACTATTGAATTATGACAGTTCACATGGGCTGCAAGGAAACGAATTTAATTCTGGGGCTTATTATAAAGCTAAAGATGGGAAGTTGTATTTTGGAGGTACTAATGGTGTTACCGCTTTTTATCCTGAAGATATATCTCCTAATTCACACGTGCCTCCTGTTGTCTTAACTAAATTTCAAAAACTAAATGAAGTTGTGTCTATTGATTCACTTACCCCAGAAAGTAATAACATCCAGATTTCTCATAAAGATTATCTTATTGCGTTTGAATTTGCCGGATTAGACTATGCCTCGCCTAGTAATAACCGTTATAAGTATAAACTCGAAGGTTTCGATGAAGAATGGATTGAAGCGGCGGATGTGCGTAAGGCGACCTATACCAACTTACCTTCAGGGAATTATGTTTTTCGTGTTAAAGCGTCCAACAATGATGGAATTTGGAATGATAAAGGCGCAGTAGTTGCGTTAACAGTGCTGCCAGCACCTTGGTATTCTTGGTGGGCTTATTTGATTTACGGGCTAATATCACTCGCTGTTTTGTATCGAATTTATCGCTCTTGTGTAAACAAACTTCTTGAAGAAGCCAATTATCGTAAAAAGTTGGAAAGCGAAGTGGAGAGTCGAACCGTTGAATTAAGTAGTGCTAACGAGCAGCTCCTTAACGCAAGTATCACTGACCAGCTAACAGGTTTGAATAATAGGCGTTATCTAAACAGTATTGTTGAACAGAGGTGCTCAGCGGTATTAAGAGAATTTGAAAGGGAGGCTAAAACTGGTAAATCCAATTCTGAAAGTGGTCCTAGATTATTCTTTTTGATGTTTGATTTAGATGGATTTAAGCC
Organism: uncultured Paraglaciecola sp.; assembly: GCF_913020055.1. Lineage (GTDB taxonomy): Bacteria > Pseudomonadota > Gammaproteobacteria > Enterobacterales > Alteromonadaceae > Paraglaciecola. Next base: position 5,955 of record NZ_CAJWCF010000132.1, read on the forward strand.
CATTAATGACGCTTATGGTCATGGCTCTGGCGATAAAGTAATCGTTCAGGTTGGCGAAGTGTTGAAGTCAGTGTGTAGAAAGTCTGACACGGTTATTCGTTGGGGAGGCGATGAGTTTTTAGTTATGGGGCGTGTAGAGGAGTCTACTGAAGTGGAGATCCTAGCAGAACGTTTACGCAGTAAAATTGCCGCAAATGGTTTTGATATCGACCTTAAACAAAAAATGTATCTGTCTTGTTCTATTGGTTATAGTTTATTTCCTTTTTCACATCATTACCCCAATGCCCTTAGCTGGGAACAGGTTCATTTATTGGCCGATAAAGCGCTCTATAAGTCAAAGGGGGCTGGACGTAATAAATGGACAGGTATATTGCAGTCAGTGCAGAAACCACCTGCTAATGTCATGGGTACATTGACTCAAAACATTGAAAAGGTCATTAAAGATGGGCATGTAACGATCAAACAAAATACCTAGTTAATATCGCCTTAAGCAACATGAGTGCTTATTGGCGAGATCTAAATATCCAGCTCAAGCTTTCTTAGTTTCTAACGACTTCTTTAGCTTATAGAAAGTAGGCTCGCTAACCCCTAACATTTCTGCTGCTTGTGCCATATTAAAAGTGGCAACATCAAGTATCACTTTCATTACGGTAAGTTTTATTTCTGCTAGGCAATCGTTAATAACGACATTGCCACTGGCTATAGGTAATAAAGCTTGTTCTATATTGGCCCAGTTAGGTGGGCGATATTGAGGCTCATCCGTTTGCATTGCCAAGATTTTATCGACTCTTCGACGTGCCTTGCTTTGGGATATGTATAACCTAGCTGCAGTTGTACTCATCTTTTCGCCAGATTGAATATAAGTTTGCAAAATTAAATCATCTTCAATCCATGAACCGATAGGCGCATTAAAAAAATGTGGATGTTGATGATAAGAGTTGAAACTTTCAGCAAGTATTTTAGCGACATTTTCTAATGCACTATCCTTATCAAATACATCATTTTCAGGTTCGACCACTGAAGCTGATTTTTCTGTAAAAGGCTGTATTTGACTGAAAGCGTCGTTCGCAGTAGTGGATTCAGCAGCAGGTTTTATAAATTGCACATTAGCTTGTGTTAGATTTACCGTAGAGCTGGGTGATTGGGTGTTCTGATCATTAATATTTAATAATTCCCATTCGATAAAACTTCCTTCACACATTAAAGTCGCTTGCATCAGCTTGTTTTCTAATTCGCGAATATTGCCTGGCCATGCGTATTGTTGCATCTTATACAAAGCGTTTTCAGATAGGCTTTTCTTTCCTGAACTAAATTGTTCAGAAAATTTATTCAAGAAGTGTTTCGATAATAAGGGGATATCTTCACTGCGTTGTCGAAGTGGGGGGGTATGTAATGTCAAAACATTTAAACGATAATACAAATCACGTCTGAAAGTTCCTTTTTCAACTTCTGCAGCTAGATCGCGATTAGTCACTGCAATAATTTTCACATCTACATCAAGTAGCTTGTTTCCACCTACTGGGGTGTAATGTTTTTCTTGAACAAAACGCAACAGTTTGGTTTGCATTTGTAGGGGTAGCTCACCAATTTCATCGAGTACCAATACTCCGCCGTCTGCATCTGTGATTTTGCCTTTAGATGAGTTTTGAGCACCGGTAAATGCGCCTTTTACATAACCAAACAACTCTGACTCAATCAATGTTTCTGGAATAGAACCACAGTCAACAATTACAAAAGGTTTGTCCGACCTTGGACCTAGAGTATGTAAAGCGTGAATTAGGCGCTCCTTACCTGTTCCACTTTCTCCGGTGACTAAAACCGTTGTATCTGTGATTGCCGCACGTTTGGTGTGTTCCATCAATTTGTGCATGATAGCCGACTGAAAAACAATATTGCTCTCTTGAATACCTTCTTTCAAAATAGCTAATTCATGCTGCAACCGTTCATTTTGTGTTTCTAATTTACGATTGAGCTCTTCTTCAAGTCTGCTTCTTCTTAATGCTTTACCTAATTGTCTGATCAGCCCGGACAATAAAACTTTTGTGTCATGAGTAACTTGAAATTTGTCTGCTACCCCAGAAATAAAAAAGCAATCAGGTGAGTCTATTTTTAAGGGTAAGACTAGCACTACATTATCTCCGACAAACTTCTCTGAAGGAGTGTTGTTCAAATGCACAGAAGCCTGCATTTGATAGAGAATAGGTTTTAATGCTTGATGTTCTTCTGCAAGTGCAATGGCATTGTCTTCGGAACTGATTGAATACAATAAACTTGTGTCCGTTTTTTCATCGGTACTAATCACCCCCGCACACAGAAACTCAAAGGTTTGAGCCAAACGCTGAACCACGCTCTGTAAAAGGTGAGAAAACTCATACTTATCTGCAATCAATGAAGATATATCCCACAGCAGAAGCATGTTTCGATAGTCAGTCACAGTATCAGCTGTAAATATTCCGCCGAGATAATTAAAGGGTTGTTGCTGAAGATTAAAGTCATCACGAGACCAAGTAATGATTGATGGGATTTTTTCTTGTTGGGCTGCAGTTAAAGCTTGGTCTGCTCGGCTTAATAACGCGGATGCACGATCTGTCTCAGTCCTAAATACTTCGTCTTGTTTAATCGTAGCTGCACCAATATTAAAAGTAAGATTAATGGCACCGTCTAAGTATTGGTTATGTTGCAAAGTACTTTGAAGTTTCTGTGCGAAGTGAGTGACATTATCTTGGTCACTAACGCTAAATCCGATACCAAACAATGCGCCACTAAATCGGCTCAAAATATCGCTTTCTCTTGTAATAGGTCTCAGATTACTGGCTATCTCTCTGATAACTTTATCGCCATGTTCATGGCCAAACTTCTTATTTATTTGGTTGAAGTTGGTACAGTGCAGCATAATTAATCCGACAGAGTCGGTTCTACCTAGTGCAGTGATTTTAGTTTGTAGAACTGATCGAGAACAAAGTTTGGAAAGTGAATCAGAAGATAATTCAATATATTCGATTATCATATTGAGTAGAAAATTGATCGACTCAAGTAGTTTATAAAGGTGAGTAATTTCCAATGATGGCTGAACATCTGTTTTACTTAACCATAGGGGACTTGTTTTACTAAATACCAGCTTAAGCCAAACTGATTGCTCGGGCTCAGTGATCGTATTCGCTACTTTTCTAGGGATAAGCTTTTTTGTAGATTTTGCTAGTTCATCATTTATTGCAGTAGTACTGATTAATTTGATAAAGGTTGTTTTTTCATCAAATTGCACGACATGACAACTATTATGTTCGTTCAGATTAGAGTGCTGCTCTATTAGATTCGTTTCTTTAGCATCTAACTGACTGGTGTTTGCAACAGAAACTTGATTCTCACTGGTAGGCTTTTCAATTCCCAAAAATGAGTCATTGAGTAGCGGATGGAAAATACTAATGTCCTTCGCCCCGACATATGATCGTATAGTGTCTAAATGACGAATGAAGATATCTCTAGGGTGCAACTATTTTAGTCCTTGAAAAGTAAGCCATTTAATATTCCATAAAGCGCATTATTATGCAATTTGTCTGTGTTAAATAAAGCGCTGAGGTCAGACTATTTTAAAGCTAGGCATTTTACCCTCGACTTGCGTTATCGCTATCGCTATACTACTGCGTCTTTTTATCAGGCTGACTTGACTATAAAGAAGTTTTTCCTTTTGTCAGGGTTTTCGGACGCAACTAGTGTATCCGTAACAATAATTGTTTTGCGCCGATAAAAACCCATTAGTCATTGTCATTATATAAGCGCAAATATGCGCATAAATTGAGGTATTAGAATGCAAGTTTCCGTTGAGGCGACCAAAGGTTTAGAACGCCGTCTTACTATCACCGTTCCTGCTGAGTCAATTGATTCTGCAGTTAAGTCTCGCTTACAGCAATTAGCTAAAACCCAAAGAATTAATGGTTTT
>NZ_CAJWCF010000133.1 GCF_913020055.1 uncultured Paraglaciecola sp.
GAAACGCTATCAAGGGAACGATCATCAAAGCATATTGCTGATGCTTGAGTAACCACGATGTTATGAATTGTTCGATTTTATTTTTCCTGTTACCTTTAAGAGTTTTGTTATCAGAAGCGTTTGCAGGTTCAAAACAAGTTATCAGTTCAGTTTCTGAGATTTAAGAGTCATGGTCAGTTTGAGTTTAATTATAATGATTGATAGCCAGTAATATTCATTCTAACTCTGCGAAGCCCGAAGCCCGAAGCCCGAAGCCCGGAGCCCGAAGCCTGAAGCTTAAGCTAACTCATAACTGGTGGTGATCTCAACATTGCCTGCAAGCATCAACATCACTGAACAATATTTTTCAGTGGATAATTGAACGGCTCTAGCGACATTCTTTTCGCTTAAACCTTCACCTTTTACAATATAATGAGCATGGATGGCAGTAAAAAAGCGTGGCGCTTCCTCAGCTCTTGTTGCATCAAGTTGACATACACAATCATCTACTTGTTTTCTAGATTTCTTAAGAATGTCGACCACATCAATAGACGAACATGCTCCGACAGACAGTAAAACTGACTCCATTGGAGACATCGTTTCGCCATTTCCGTCTAATTCTAAGGTATGACCTGTATCCGTTTTACAGGAAAACCGAAGATCATTTTGCCAACTAACCGTTGCTTTCATATGTATCCTACTTCTTAACCAGCGTTATTTTTGTTTTGTCTAACAAGATACGTTTTTGCCTAAACAAATTGCCAATGGCTTTTTTATATACATTCTTGCTTACTTTAAAGCGTTTTGAAATCTCGTCTGGAGGGCTCTTGTCGGTTAAGGTAGACAAGCCATCATGGGCAATTAAATCTTCGATTATTTGTTCTTCTAAGGTATTACGGGCAGTAGGGTCGTGAAACTGAAAGCACAAATCAATTTTGCCATCTTCGCGAACACGTTTGATATAGCCTTTTACTGAATGCCCCACTTTAATCGGTTGAAACACTTCATCTCTAAACAATAAACCAAGATGTGAACCATTGATAACAGCCTTGTAGCCCATATCGGTGCGCCCACTAATTAAAAGCTCTACTTCTTGTTTAGGTTCAAACATACCACCTTCTTCACATGATTCTTCATATAAAAAATCTGCAAGTTTAGTTGATGCAGCAAGTCTGCCTGTTTCTTCATCGCAGAACACATACACCACATAAGAGACTCCTTCAGACATGGGGTAGTCTTGTTCGCTAAAGGGCACTAATAAGTCTTTTTCTAAGCCCCAATCTAAAAATACACCCACCTTGGTAACACTGACTACTTTTAAAAAGGCGCAATGATCAACAAATACCTTTGGGCGTTTTATGGTGGCAATAAGGCGGTCGTCACTATCGTGGTAAATAAACGCATTAACGGTATCGCCCAACTTACAGCCTAATGGGGCATTTTTAGTCGGTAGTAAAATTTGACCTTTATCGCCTGCGTCTAGATAGAATCCAAAGGGCACTTCATTGACGACTTCTAGTTTATTGAACTTTCCAACTTGCGACATGTGTTACTGATTATCTTTAACGAAATTATAAACATATTGTAACTGACCAATACGTTAAGAAATATAAAAACAATGTGTTTTTTGCTAAATGGATCTTTTTATTCATGGCATAATTAGCGCATTAGTCACTGCTACTTTATCTGGAACGTTATGCCGGACAAAAACAATATTGTATTTTTAGACGGTCAGTTTATAGCTATGTCTGAAGCCAAAATATCACCTATGGATCGAGGTTTTTTGTTTGGTGACGGCATATATGAAGTCGTGCCATCCTATGATGCTAAATTAGTAGGTTTTGGTCCACATATTGAACGTATGCAAAATGGTCTTAATGCCATTGGTATTAAATTAGACTTAGGTGTAGATGATTGGCGTGATATTGCACAAACCCTGATTGAAAAAAATGGCAAAGGTAATCTTGGTTTGTATTTCCATGTTAGTCGTGGAGCAGATGTTAAGCGGTTCCATGCCTATCCGGATAATATTCAACCTACAGTGTTTGCCTATGCTTTTGAGATCCCAGCTGCCACGAAAGCAGATAAAAGCACAGTAAAACAATATAAAGTAGCTAGTACCCAAGATTTACGCTGGAAACGCTGCCAAATAAAATCAACCTCATTGTTAGGCAATGTAATGCATTTTCAGCAAGGTCAAGAAGCAGGTGTGCATGAAACTATTTTATATAATGAACACAACGAATTGACCGAAGCCAGTGCATGTAACGTGTTTATTGTTAAGGATGAAGTAGTGATAACCCCCCCTTTAGATAACCAAATATTGCCCGGTATTACTCGTAACATGTTATTAGATATTTTGCGTAAATATGGCACATTACAAGTAGAAGAAAGAGTCATCAATATGAACGAGGTGAATGCAGCTGATGAACTTTGGTTAACCAGCTCAAGTAAAGATATTGCACCCGTAGTGGAGCTAGACGGACAACCTGTAGGTAATGGAAGTGTTGGTGATATTTGGCAACTTGCGCAATCATTGTATTGTGCCAATAAATACAACTATTAAATAAATTCTCCTAACTAAAGCTGGAACGTAAATACGCCGTATGTCTCGACCTGTTAAAATTATTATCGATTTAGCTGCTATTCAAACTAATTGCCGCTTAGCCCAAACTATTGCCCCCCAATCCAAAACCGTTGCAGTGGTCAAAGCTGATGCCTATGGGCATGGCTCTGTAGAGGTGGCCAAAGCATTAGAGCCACAAGTAGAGATGTTAACGGTGTCTTGTTTAGAAGAAGCCTTAGTTTTGCGTGAGAATGGATTGCTTAAACCCATTTTATTACTCGAAGGGTGTTTTGAACAAACAGAGTTAAAAATTGCTTTGGCTAATCAATGTGAGCTTGTTTTACACAGTCAATGTCAGTTAGAACAATTACTTAAAGTCAACCTTGCCTCCCCAATTAATATTTGGTTAAAAGTCGATACTGGCATGCATAGGTTAGGTATTTCACCTCAAGAAGTTGAATCTATTTATGCCGCGTTAACGGCATCAAAAAACGTTAATAACATTGTGTTAATGACCCATTTTGCTCATGCCGATCATGTAGGTGGAGCCTTCACACCTAAACAAATTGATTGTTTTCAAAACGCCATTCAACCCATTATTGATACTACAAGTCAAAAAGTGCAGCGCAGTATGGCAAATTCAGCCGCGTTGTTAGCGTGGCCGCAAACCAGAGTAGACTGGAATCGACCAGGCATCATGTTGTATGGATTAAGCCCTTTTTCAGAGCTTAACGACCAAACTAAACATCTTAAACCTGCTATGTCGTTTGAGTCTCAAGTCATAGCGATACGAGATATTTCTGTTGGTGAATCTGTGGGTTATGGATGTACGTGGACTGCAAAGCGACCGTCTACTATCGCCACCATTGCCGTAGGTTATGGTGACGGTTATCCGCGCGGCGCAAAGTCAGGCACACCAGTGCTTATTAATGGGCAGCGGGCACCTCTGGCGGGCAGGGTATCGATGGATCTCATCTCGGTAGACGTAACAGATTTAGCCAATGTGAAAATTGGCGATACCGCTATTTTATGGGGTAAAGACTTGTCTGCAAATGAAGTGGCTAACTGGGCTGGTACCATAGGGTACGAATTGGTTACACGTATGCCGAAACGAGTAGCTAGACTTTTTGTGAATTAAATTAGGTTATTCGTTAGAGCTCAAATGAAAAGTGTTTTATTAGCCTTATGTCTCAAAAGTGCCATAATCAGACTGTTAAAAAGAGCTACTAAAGATGGTAGCTCCTTTTGAATTTAAAGTGATTTTTTATTCATAGTCTGAAGCGTAAGTTTCTTCATATGTATGCGAATAAAGTTCGAATAAATTACCAAATGGGTCTTCCAAGTAAACCATTTTTGCTTGCTTAGTATTATCTTCTGGGTGATAACGCATAACATCCATTCTTACTTTACCGCCAAACTCTTCCGTTTTTTTCATAACCCCCTCAAAATCATCTGTTTGTAGGCAGAAGTGAAAAATACCTAAGCGAGAAAAGTCTACTTCATGTCGATCATCACGGTCTTTCATTTCAAATAACTCCAAACCAATACCGTCGGTAGTGACTAAGTGTGCAATATTAAAACCTTTAAAGCCTTCACCAAAAACCGCAATACACATTCTACCTATAGCCGTTTCTCGTTCTTCTAGTACTTTGGTATTGTTCATAACAATTCTTAGGCCAAGTACTTTAGTATAAAACTCAACAGCCTTATCCATATTACCTACCATAATGCCGACATGATTCATTTTCATGATTTACTCCAATTTCAGCTTGCTGAGTCGTTTATTAGTTAATGAAGCTATTCTATGAGAACTCATTGATTAAATAAAATTATCAATTATTTTTAAAGTGATAATTTTATTTAATGGTGATAGATGCTTAATCCTGTTTGGTTGAATACTTTTGTAACGCTTTTCAACATTGGCCACTTTACTAAAACAGCAGAGAAACTGTTTATGACCCAACCCGGTGTTAGCCAACATATCAGTAAGCTTGAACAAGCATGTGGGTTTACTCTGATTAGAAGAGATAAAAAGAGCTTTGAGTTAACTGAGCAAGGTCGACTGGTTTATAACTACGCACAAAAGTTAGCAATAAATGAACATGAACTAATAGAGAGACTGGCTTTTGATGACCCCTATTCTGGAAATTGTTTTATAGCTTGTTCTGGTGCTATGGCGTTAACCCTCTATCCTAAGTTATTGGATTTACAAATAGAAAATCCATCTTTAGTCATGAAGCTAAAAGCGGCCCCAAATCATCAAATATTAAATGAAATTCAAGAAGGTAAGATTGATATTGGCGTTGTTACCGAAGCACCTAATAACAGTATATTTGACATAGAAATGCTGGGGCATGAAGAGTTATGTTTAGTGCTTCCTAGTAGTGTAGACAGTGATGTAGATATGGGGAAAATGCTTACTGATATTGGTTTAATTGCTCACCCTGATTTAGAGCATTATTTATCAATATATTTTGAGCAGTGCCCGGAGCAAAGCTTGAAAAAATTAGTCACCTCCGAAATACCAGTAGTTGGGTATATAAATCAGATCAGCCAAATATTACAACCAGTAGCTAAGGGACTTGGCTTTACCGTATTGCCAAGGAGTGCAGTAGAAAGCTTTCAACCGGCTCAATTATTAAAAGTATTTAAACCAAATAAACCAGTGATAGAAACTTTGCATATTGTTAAAAAGAAAAATAGAGAACTGCCTGAACGTTACAAAGTCCTAACTAAATTAATACATACGATTATAGAAAAATAGAAATGTCTGTAATTCGCTGTGAGTTCAAAGCCGACCGTCAAGTCAGAGATTATTATATGTCTAGCATCTGGGAGCGGAGTATATTCACAATCAATATTCAGACTTTAATCATTCAAATAGATTAAAAGTGTGCTTTTTTATAGTTCTATAAATGCAAATTAAAGCCTAGTTTTTATGACTCAACACTCAGCCACCAATACAGCTCTTAGCGGAGCAGGGTATCCTTCAATGGTTTTTGTATGATCGTTAGGATCTAAAAAATCGACTAAAGATTGGCTGTCCATCCATTCAGTGGCTCTTTGTTCTTCTAATGTTGTGGGCGCTACATCTACCACACGAATATTTTTAAAGCCTACTTTTTGCATCCAAATAGTTAATGCGGCGGTACTGGGTAAATACCAGACGTTGCGCATTTGTGCGTAACGTTCACCGGGCATAAAGACGGTTTGCTCATCGCCTTCTACCACAAGGGTTTCGAGCACTAACTCTCCACCTTTGCGTAGCTGGTTTTTTAACTGGTATAAAAAGTCGATGGGGCTACGTCTGTGATACAACACACCCATAGAAAATACTGTGTCAAAGGCTTTGAGTTTGGGTAATTGCTCCACACCAACAGGTAGTAAATGAATGCGTTGATCAGGGTTGAAGTGTTTTATTGCTTGAAATTGCATGAGAAAAAGTTGAGATGGATCTGCACCTACCACCATTTTTGCATCTTCGCCTAACATACGCCACATATGATAACCACTGCCGCAACCTACATCTAACACATAACGATCTTTAAGGGACTGGATGTGTGGTTGCACTCTGTCCCATTTCCAGTCAGAGCGCCATTCAGTATCAATATGAATTCCCTGAATATGAAACGGTCCTTTGCGCCAAGGCATAAACTGTTTGAGCAAGCCAACAATCTGTTTTTGAGTGTAGTCATCGATATCACCCGATTGACCAAATTCAACCTTGTCTAACAGATTAATTGTGGAAGGTGAGGTATTGGGCAATTTATTGAGTAACTTTACCCATTTATTAAAATCACCGTGTAGCTGTTCTTTTTGCCAAGTGGCTAGTTGCGCTGGTAATACTTCTAACCAATGACTAAGAGGAGAGTCAGCGACGAGCTTGTAAAAATCATTAAACCAATTAACAGCCAAGTGGCCTCCTATTGTATTAAAAACGGTAAAGAGAATGGTTAGCCTTTTATAGCAACCATTGACGCAAAGTTATAACAAGTAAACCAGCGCACAACATCGGTAAAGCCTACTTGAGTTAAACGATCTTTATGTTGTTCAAAAGTTTCGGTGCGCATCACGTCTTCTAATGCTGTACGTTTTTGACTGATTTCTAGTTCGCTATAACCATTTCTGCGTTTAAATTCGTGGTGTAAGTCAATGACTAACTCATTACCTTGTTCAGTGTTATGGCTCAACTTTTCAGATAACAATAAAACACCACCTGTATTTAACCCTGCATAAATTTTATTCATGATATTGAGACGTTGCTCAGGTGGAATAAATTGTAATGTGAAATTCATCACTACGCATGATGCATTTTTAATCTCTATATTTTGTATATCATCGCAAATAACAGTTATAGGCGTGGCTGCCTTGAAAGCCTTAACATGTAACTCGCAACGTTGTGCCATGGCGGGGGAGTTATCGATAGCCAAAATTTCGCAGTGTTCACTTTTAATATATTTGCTAGCGGCTAAGCTTGCCGCTCCTAATGAACAGCCTAAATCGTAAATATTACTTTGTGGTTGTGCATACCTAGCGCATATCTGGCCAATAGTATCGACTATTGTGCTGTAACCTGGCACAGATCGCTGGATCATGTCAGGAAAGACCTCGGCCACCGACTGGTCAAATCGAAACTCACCCACTTGCTGTGGTTGAGAATAAATGGTGTCTTTAACGTCTTGCATGATGGCGTATTGACCTCAATAAAAATATCGCGCAATTCTACCTGTGCAATCTCATCCAAGCAATTTCCATTGTTACTAACTGGGAGTGGTAATTTCGGTTTCATTAAATAATGAAGAGGTAAAAAATGTTTTAAGTACTATTGCTAACCCAGGTTTAATTCAATGGACTTCTGGATTACCCAAAACACCAACTGGAAACATAATGAGCAGAGTTTTACCTAGGTCACGGAAAACCTAAATCATCAAGTAGCCGATACCAGTGTGTAGGAAAATCCGAGCGTGATAGATGTGTTAATAGAAAATCGACTGAATAAATGTTGTGTTACAGCAACTTAATTGAACTAATGATGGAATAAATGTTAATAATGTCTTCAATAATTTAGACTAAAGTATTAGTCTAAATTATTGAAGACATTATTAACAAATAAAACAGGTAAGTGCAGTGGCAAAATTTTTAGTAGCAGATGATCATCCTCTTTTTAGGGAAGCTTTAATTTCAGCACTGCGGCCATTATTTGAAAATATAGATATTGTTCAAGCGGATTGTTTAGATTCCACTCTAGAAGCTCTTCAAAAAAACACAGATTTTTGTTTAGTATTGTTAGATTTAAATATGCCAGGTTGTGAAAATTTTTATGGTTTGATCCGAGTTACTCAGGACTTTCCACAGGTACCTGTAGCCGTTGTTTCGGCGAGTGATTCAGGTGAGGTTGTATCTAAAGTCATGAATTTAGGTGCTAAAGGGTTCATACCAAAAGCGATACCGACTAGTATAATTGCAGAAGCTCTAAAACAAATCATGGATGGCGAAAAATGGCTACCTGAGGGCGTTGAAATTTGTATTGAAAACGATGCGCCAGTGATAGATGTTGCAAAATTAGTAGGTGAATTGACTCCTAAACAATTCCAAGTGTTAAAACTATTGCAAAATGGTCTACTTAACAAACAGATTGCTTTTGATTTAAGCATTACAGAAGCAACGGTCAAGGCGCATATCAGTGCCGTTTTTAGGAAGCTTAACGTTAATACACGCACTCAAGCGGTATTGCTGTTACAAAATTTGGATATCCCAGAATAGTCAGCAACTGTGATTAATACTGATTATCCATTAACAGACTTACATCGGCACCTCGATGGTAATATTCGGCCCTCTACCATTTGGCATCTTGCTCAGAAATTTTCTATTCCACTAGAGCAGCAAAACATAAAAGAACTTCTGCAAGCTATCCAGATCCAAGGTAAAACTACTGACCTTTTAGCTTTTCTACGGAAAATGGAACTGGGTGTGTCGGTATTAGCTTCAGAACAAGCTTGTTATCGCGTTGCCTATGAAAATATCGAAGATGCTAAACGGGCAGGGCTGACTTACGCAGAGTTGCGTTTTTCGCCAGTTTTTATGGCAAAGGCGCACAATTTACCCATTGAACAAGTGGTCGATGCAGTGATTGCTGGCTGCAAAGCAGGTAGTCAAACTTACGGTTTACCGGTTAACCTTATTGGTATATTAAGTCGTAGTTATGGTGAAGCCAGTTGCCAACAAGAGTTACAAGCATTGCTAAGAGCAAAAGACGATATAGTGGCGCTAGACTTGGCGGGTGATGAAAAAGGGTTTCCTGCCATCAAATTTAAACAACATTTTAAATTAGCCAGAGATGCGGGGTGGCAAATCACTGTGCACGCTGGTGAAGCAGATGGGCCGCACAGTATTTGGCAAGCGATTGAAGAGTTGGGAGCAACGCGCATTGGGCATGGCGTAGCAGCGCGTGAAGACCATAGTTTAATGGATTTTATGGCCAAAAACGGTATTAGTATTGAGTGTTGTATTACCTCTAATTTTCAAACCGGTGCTTGTACTGATATTGCACATCATCCAATTAAAACTTTTATTGAAAAAGGCATAGTAGTGACCCTAAATACCGATGATCCAGGCGTGTCGGGGATTGAGATTGCTGATGAATATAAGTTGGCTAGGGAGGTAGTGGGTTTGTCTACTGAGCAACTTAAGCAAATTCAGTTGAACGGTGTTGAGGTGGCGTTTGTTGCTGATAGTGTTAAGACGGAGTTATTGAGTTAGCCGCGTTGATTTTATTCACTTATTTTAAGTTAGTGTTGTTACAAACACTGCCATCCTTGGCACATGTTCTAAAAATTAGTTTTATATAGCCACTAAACAAAATGAGCCGCCCAGTTAAGATGTACTTTGGCCGTACACTTTGAACAATCCCTTAGCTTGCAAAACCTATTACTAGCCTACTACTTTTGTTAAATTAAAAATCACATGGCTTTCACCATTTTCAGAAAGATCTTTCATTTCAATTGTTATTTTTTCATTAAAATAATCAGCACTTCCCATCATCATGCCATAAGCTAACGCTGAAAAAGGCTTTTTAGAACGATAAATCATTTGCATTGTATTCTCATTTAGAAACGAATGTTCAAATGTGGGTAATTCAGTGACGTGGTCAACCTAAAACGACCACCCCAGTTAAGCTACTTTTTGTAATTCATTGTTTTGTCTTTCAAAGTCATT
>NZ_CAJWCF010000134.1 GCF_913020055.1 uncultured Paraglaciecola sp.
CTCATCTTTTGCATTAAGCAATTGACAAAACTCCAGAAAAGACAAAGGCTTTTTAGCTTTGACTAAAAGTTCCAGCAAGTATTCGCGGCTCGCAACTGGCTTTTCATATTTTTCTTTTTCGCGTTGGTAAAACGGGTCGTCGCTCATAGGGCGAAGAAATTCCTAACTAATAATTTAATTGCGTCAAGTATAACTAAATGGCAACAAGCAAATATGACTTTTTTACCATGAACGTGACAAGTTTGAGTATTTCAGCCCGTTTCCGTGTATATGAACTCCAAAAAGCCATGTAGTTTCCCAACTTTGTGCATTCTCACCCTCACCCATCTTTTATTTCTTATTAAAAATACGATAGTTTCGAAACGCTTTGTGCCGACAAGCAAACTATTAACAACAAACGAAAACGGAACTATGATGAGTAAAAGACTAAAAAACCGATTCAATTGTTAGCCTTTTGCGAGTTTTTATATAACAGGTTACCGATAAATCGGAATAATGAAGGTTAGTGGCTTTACCCATTTAATTGTTATGACTATGATACTAAGATATAAAACAGATAATTTCGGTAAATTAATTGCGCTCAAAAAGCAATCAATACAAATACTCAGATGAACAAGGCAGTTATACAGTCTGTTTTGGTGATCGAACCTTAGAAATAAAGTTTATTGGCATTTTAAGTAATCAACTGATTGAAAAGTTTTGTGAGGATTTAGGCTTGATGTTGGGTGTCGTCGAATGGCGATATTGGGGTTACTACGCAGACTTAACTGAATGCGATGAGGAGTCTGCCACAAGTCGAAAAACTTTAGTTGATCTACGAAAACGCTTCTTAGACAAAGGCTGCATAGTTGACGCTTATACTATTACTAACCCCGATGCCGTTGAGCATTTAATAAAATCAAGTAAAGATGCAGGTGTAGAAAACTATTTGTTGGATGAAAACATATTTCCGGATCGTAAACAGGCTATCGATTTTATCCATAGTGTTTTACTAAAAGTGGAAAAAAGTTCAGCTAAGGTACTCTTATAACTCCTAAGGTATTAAGAGTTTAGTGGCCTTCTTGCTTTACGTACTGCTTTAGGGTGCATTAGCTTTTCCAGCTCACTCATACAGACAGCAATTTTTTTATGAGTAGGTTTGTCTGCGGTAATTGCGTTGTACAACCAGTGATAAGCATCTTCATAATCATAAGGACTGCCATATCCTTCAATAAACAATTCTGCCAGTTGTATTTGCGCCTTTAAATGTCCAAGAACTGAAGCTTCTCGCAAATAAACCACCGCTCTTTCTTTATCCTTTTGGACCAGTTTTCCTTGAGAATAGTAGCGACCTAATTGCTCCAACCCTGCAGCAAGTCCCTGTTCAGCGGCTTGATGCATAAAGTTAATGCCTCGCTCAGGATCTTTGTCTATGCAAACCCCCCAAGCGAGCATATCCCCCCACAAGAACTGATAACTGGGAATCTTGAGCGTTTCAGCTCGTGCCTGAATATCTTGCACCAACTGACAATTATCTAACACCACACGGGTCAAATGTTCATTGCGATTGATGAGGCCAAGTAATTCATCCTGCGAATATAACTGAACAGCTTTAATTTCATCAGCCGCGTAAGTCGAAGCCACAAAAACTAAGGCACAAAAACTAAGTGATAATGATTTGAATAAATGCATAAATAATTGTCTGACACCTAAGATGTCTTTTGTATCGGCAATAAAATTATTTTTATAAATGATTAGAGTCAATAGACCCTAATCATAACTAAACCAAGCGCTGATTGTTGCCAACGATTGGCTCACTTTCTATTTATCCATCAAAGCCATTTGTACAACCTGTGCATGTTCGAATAAATCATGACCTAAATCAGTTAAATACCCTCCATCAGGTAACGTCACTATGCCTTTATCGAACAACCTCTGAGCAGCAGAAATCACCTCTGGCTCAGCGTCATTATGAATTTTCAAACCTTGCATAAGACTCTTACTTGGAAACTTCAATAATAAGTTCAGCTCTGCAATCATTTCAGACGTAAATGTCATTTTCATTCCTCATAAATTATGCCTTTATTTCCCATATTCAGGATAGGCCCTTATTAGATTCAGCTGGCACAAAGTACTTATTTGCAGAACATCCACCAAAACCTAGCATTTCAATTAATTACAACTCGTATAAAATCAGCCAGTTGTTTATAATCCCCTTCATGAGCCTAAAGCCCAAATCGATGAATATCAAAGGTTATTTAAAATAATCATATTCAAGTAGTATTAATTTAACCAGAAGAAATCCATGCAAATAATTCAATGTAAGGTAGAAAGGATTGAAGTCCTTACAGACATAATCAAACGTATCACATTGATTCCAGAGACCCCCCTTAACTTTATTGCAGGTCAATATTTGCAAGTAGTGATGGGCGAAAATGACAAACGTCCTTTTTCAATTGCAAACGCGCCTCGTATGGACGGAACAATTGAGTTACATATTGGGGCAGAACCCGGTAACCAATATGCTGGGCAAGTCCTCGAAAAAATGCTCACAGATAAAGTAGTCAGTGTTGAAGGTGGTTCAGGGGAAGCGTTTCTTAGTACCCCCAATACTCAAGCCACTATATTATTGGCCGGTGGTACTGGATTTTCGTATGCTTTGTCAATATTGGAACAACTACTAAGTAAACCTTTAGTAGCGCCTGTACTGTTATATTGGGGAACAAGAACCATTACTGACATGTATGCTTTTGAAAAGCTCAGCTCTATTGCCCAACAACATCCTCTGTTTACTTTTATCCCAGTGGTAGAAGTTCCAGCAGAAGATTGGGCCGGTAAAACTGGTTGGGTACACCAAGCTGTACTCAATGACATACAAGATTTGTCGACTTATAGAGTGTATGTAGCCGGACGTTTTGAAATGGCAAAAGTGGTGCGCGATGATTTTACCAAACAAGGATTACCGGCAACTTGTTTATTTGGTGATGCATACGCATTTATCTGAGATAACATTAGGGTCTTTCGACCCTAGATAAGGCGCTTGATTATACATCCCTACATATCAATTAGACAGCGCCTTTAAATTCCATTTGCCGCCATGCTTCATAAACAAACACCGATACCGCATTCGACAAGTTCATACTGCGGCTTTCTGGCAACATAGGAATACGCACTCGCTGCTCGGGTGGTAATGACTGAATAACCTCATCTGGTAGGCCTCGTGTTTCGGGTCCAAACAACAATGCATCACCTATTTGGTATTCGGCTTGTGCAAAGAATGCTTTGCCTTTGGTTGTGCAAGCAAAAATTCGCTTAGGTGAACGAGCCTCGATATAAGCTTCTAGATTTGGATAACGTTGCACTTTGGCAAATTCGTGATAATCCAATCCAGCTCGACGCACTTTTTTGTCATCCCAATCAAAGCCTAAAGGTTCAATTAAGTGTAAGGCAAAACCAGTATTCGCGCATAGACGAATAATATTGCCGGTATTGGGAGGAATTTCTGGTTGGTATAGAACGATATCGAGCATGGGTTTAATTTCGGTGACTTTTGATAAGCTAATACTAACAAAAATCAGCTAAATGATTTAATTATTCCCTTTCTAAACTGACAAAACCTATGAGTAAGGTTTTAGACTAAAAACCAAATCTAAAACACACTTCCTAAAATCATTTCTGAACCTTCAACATAGAAAGTATTAATTGCTGAAAAAGTCCAAAATAGTAGTCAGACAAGGAATTCTATATTGGTCCTGCTCTTCTAACAACTCATGCTTTGAACCATCAATCACCTGCAGCTTAGTGTTAGCCATTTTTGCTACCACGCGACTCTGGCGTTTGTTATCAACCACTTGATCTGCTCCGGCTTGAATAACAAAAGCGGGAATAGGGAAACAATGGGCATTTTGCTCAATTTGGTCCATCGCCTGCGCTGCCATTTTTAACCAATGACCACTGATACCACCTAATTTGACTTGTGGTGTCTGTTGATACTCTTGACGAAAAATATTATATCTGATTTCACTGTGAGTCAATTCATTAGTCTTGAACGGTTTGCTCTCATAGTTTTTTTGACCAAAAAAATAAGCATTTTTTTTATTTATTACTGCGTGTAAGGAAAGCAATAAGTTGGCGAACCAATTAGGCAAAGAAGGACGAATACCAAACATTGGCGCCGAAAAGGCAACTCTGTCAAACAACTCTGGATAGCGCATAACAGTCAAAGCGCCTATTGCCCCCCCCATAGAGTGGCACAACAGTTTAGGTTTATGTTGACTACTTTCACTTACAACTTGGTCAATAAATTGTTTAAAGTCATACACATAATCATCAAAACATTGCACATAACCGATTTGTGGATTATCTAACATACGCCCTGATAAACCTTGTCCTCGATGATCATGAATAAACACCGAATAGCCGTTTTGATAAAAGTCGTAAACTATTTCTTTATATTTGAGTAGACTTTCTATTCGCCCTGAAGAAATAACCACACTACCTATGGCGTCAGGGTGCACAACTTGGGCGTAACCAATGTCTAGATCATCCTTCCCAGAAAATTTACCGTGCGTAACATTGTTAAGCCAGAATGGCTGAATAGTGGTTTCATATTTTGATGCTAAGTCATATTCAGTAGAAAGAACGTATTGAGACATTTACCCAACCTAGATTTAAATTTTATTTAAAATGCGCTTCACTAATCAAACCTGATTGGCTCATTTAGTTTGTTTGAGTTTTTTATTGTGATTAACTTCAAGAATGTGAAGGATGTCACGCCAACTTACGATCCCAACTGGGGCGCCTTTTCCATTTACAATCGGAATACAGGAGATGTTGTGCTGATTAAATAACCTTATCGCGTCATATACATCCGCTGAAGGACTGAGCGAAATAGGCTTTCGACTCATGATTTGGTGTACTTTTTTATTCAAGGTAAACTTATCATGTGCTGTAGCTTGCACCGTTCCGATAAAAGGGCTAATTGATTTAAGTAAATCCCGGTCGGATATCACCCCATACAACTTACCGTCTTCTACCACCAGCAAATGATGAAACTTGGCATTTTCAAAGATATGTTTCACCACACCCAAAGTATCATCAAATGTCACTGTCACCACTGGTGTACTCATAATTTTTTCAATTAACATGAGTTTCCTTGCCAATCACTAGTTCTAATTACGATAAAAGGTAACCGCTATTTTGGGGGTGTTGCAATACAAAAATTGACAATATTTCGCTCAGAACTAAATATTGTCACATATGTCTGCTGCAATTTTTACCTACAGTAGCGTGCCTAGTGTTACTAGTTTATTGTAGAAAGTAGTGCTGGATTGGTAACAAGTTTACGTACACCGTGGGCATGCTCTTCACCAAACTCATTACTTTCACACCAACTGGCTAAACTATTGATATCAACTTTTGCACATTGAGGGCGAACGCTCCAAGTGACATCTATTGGTGAACATTTTTCTTCTGTGTAGCTTGGACCCGTTGTTGAACCAAGAAATTCTACTGGTGCACCTGTGTTGTCAGGGATAAATTGAGCTTGATGATAGCCATTGCGAACTGTGCGATCGTAATCCAAGTCGTCAAAATTCATGGCATTATTGTCATTAACAAGCGTGAAGACTTGAGTTTCAACACGTAAATCAGGATTAATTTGGTTATCACTAAGACAGGCACCTAGGGTTTTTCCTGGAGTAACATCAGCTGAACTATGCACCCAATGTACTTCAACAGTATCGCCTGGCTTTAAACCTTTACACACTTTGCTTTTGGTCGGAGTCAATTCTGCTGCGGTTAATTCTTTGCTGATACCACACATATAACCACCACCATACCCCTTGTCACCTTCACCCGCATACAGTGAGAAGTCTTTGGCTTTATGCTCTGCATTTTTGTGAAAATGGATATTACATAAATTCATTTCAGAACTAGATGGAGCTAAAGAAGTAATACGGGTATTTTCACCATGAAGTTGATCGATATCTCGAGGTGTTTGCGGTCCAAACCCTTCACATACAGCAGCTTGTGCATTAAATGCCAAAACGGATAGAGTTGACATTCCAAGGATGAGTCGTTTCACTTTAAGTCTTTTAGTTTGCATAGATTACTCCTAATTATTTGAAATAAATTATTAACAATCTTCATATGCATCCAATGTCGAAACCCCATTCTTTTTGAATGTATACTTCTCTTACTGACAAGAAAAAGATATGTGTCATATTAGAGCTACAAACGTACATAACTTAATAAAGGATCACAACAGTTGAAATCATATTTTTATCTTTTATTACAGATACTTAATTAACAATTAAGCCCGCACAAAAGGTATGGATATTTTGACCCGCAACCCACCATCGGGTTTATTGTTTGCTTGAATTAAGCCTTGGTGTTTACTAACTGCATGATGGGCAATGGCCAAACCAAAACCAACTCCACCACTATTTCTGTCTCGGGCAGTGGATTCACGATAAAAGGCTTCAAAAATTCTACTTAGCTGACTTTCATCAATGCCACTACCATCATCTTCTATCACTCAGACGATATGTTTGTCTTGTACCGACACCGAAACTTGAATGAGACGGTTAGAATAATGAATCGCATTACGTAGGACGTTTTCTATAGCGCTGCCTAATAACTGGGGATCTATATGCAAATTGATATTGTCATCTGCTTGATAAGACAATTCTTTATTTTTGTGTTCAGCTTCAAACTTAGCATCGGCAATAATAGGCGTCATCAATTGTTCAAGGCTAACAGTTTGTAAATTTTGAATGGGTTGTTGATTATCCAATCTAGATAACAACAAAACTTGGGCAATCATTTTTTCAATTTGCAGAGCTTCTTTTTCAATTCTCTCCAAAGCAGCAAGCATGTTAACTGATACTTCAGACTCATTTTGCTGTAAAGCAATACCAATAGACAACTGCAAACGAGTAAGGGGCGAACGTAATTCATGTGAAATATCAGCCAATAATCGTTTCTGATTATTAATTGCTCTTTCAACTTGTTCAGACATGTAGTTGAAGTCACGTCCCAGTTGACCAATTTCATCTAAACGCCTACTTGCGGAGCCAACTCGACTGCCCATCTCACCTGTTGCCATTTGTTTAGATGCTTCTCTGAGTTGAGAAATAGGGTTAAGCAAGCCCCGAACAAATAGGTAACATAAGCCCATACTGATAGAGATGAGAAAGGTAATAAATAAGCCAGGGTATTCATCTCGGATGAGTCGTAAACTTCCACCTGGTCTGGGGGCAACTAAAAACAGCATATAATCCGTTTGATTCGCCTGTAACAGACCTGGACCAACAAAGGAAACACCTCCTACCTGCAGCATTAATGGTGAACTTTGCTGGTCAAAATCATCAAATACTTCGTTTTTGAATCGTCTGTGTCTGGGAACACCGTGAATCACTTCTCGAGTAGATAAATCAACCAAAATCAAACCAAAACGATTGCGCTTCCCCACATTGTTAAGCAACCTTTTAATCAAGACGTTGGCAGTTCGCGAATCAATTTGATTTTGTAACTTACGAGTTGCAGTCACTAAGTCTTTTTGCTGCTGAGGGTTTAGTGGTCGGTATTTAGCCTCAGAGCCAAGTTGATTTACTAACCAAACCGAACTAATAACAATTAATAAGGTTGCCAGCCAAAACCACAAAAACACTCTAAAGAATAGACTTTTAGCGGGATTAAACCGACTTAATACACTCATGCGGACACCAAATAAAGATAACCCGCACCCCGATGCGTTTTAATTTTTTCTTCAAGGCTAAAGACCGCCAATTTCTTACGAAGGTTGCTTACGTGCATATCTATACTGCGATCAAAAGCCGCTAGCTTTCTACCCAATACTTTTTCACTGATATCCTGCTTACTGACTAAATGCCCTTGATTAATCATTAAAAGATGCAGGATAGAGTATTCGGTGCCAGTCATCTCCACTAGATTGTCTGCACAATAAACCTGTTGTGCTGAAGGTGAGAGTTCCACATTACCCACCTTTAAATTTTGCTGAACAGTGCCACTAGGTAACAACGCCATTCTGCGCACCAATGCCTTAATTCTTGCCGATAACTCTCTATGATTAAAAGGTTTCGCTAAATAATCGTCGGCGCCCATTTCCAGGCCGAGAATTTTGTCATAGTCGTCACCCTTAGCGGTCAGCATTAAAACGGGGGTAAGATGACTAGTACGCAATTTTTTTAACACTTCAAATCCATCAAGTTTAGGTAACATCACATCTAACAAAATAAGATCGTAATGTTTACTAGACGTCGCTAGGCTCAACCCCATTTCTCCATCATGTACAATATCGAGTTCGTAACCCTGCGGAGTGAGGTATTCTCTAAGTAACTCAGTTAACTCTAAGTCATCATCGATCAATAATATGTTTTTAGACGACATACGTTCCCTTGGATAGTATTAACACTTAGCACACTATAACTCAGTACATATTGTCCAGCATGGCGCATTTACACAAGCTTTACATTGCCTTTGCGTTTCTTTGCATTGCATTCGCTAGACTTATTAGCAATTCATAAAGAGGATAAAAAAATGTCAAAATTTACAAACTTAATAAAAACAACACTTACACCCATTGCGCTTTGTCTTACCCTTGCCATCGCCGTACCTGCAATAGCCAAAAAAGGGCATCATCAAAAACATGATGGTATGCGTCAAATTCTGTCTGAGTTATCGCTAACCAATACACAAAAGCAAGATATCAAACAAATTTTAAAACAAACCCGCGAAGACAGAGGCCTGTTTAATACGGATGAAAAATCCCTAAGAACAGATTTACGTAGCCTAGTACACTCTTCTGAATGGGATCAAGCAGCGATAGAGAGTGCGATTACCCAGCGCCAAGCTCTCATGCAAGAAAAAGCATTACAACGAGCCAGCAACAAGCACCAAGTTTGGAACTTGTTAACTGAAACTCAACAAGCAGAATTTGTAGCCCAGTTAGAATTCCGTAAGACCAAGGGCGAAAAAACACGTTCTAAAGGTAAAAGGGAACACAAAAAACTAAAACGCCTAGATTTTACTGAAGAACAACTTGCGGCCGTCCAAGCCATCAAAACTGCGGCTAAAGAAAATGGCGCAGAAATAAAAACTAAACTTAAAAGTTATAAACAAGCGGAGCGGGCACTTATCCAAGGTGCGAACTTTAGCCCTGAGGCTTGGCAAACTTTAAACACTGGATATCACGCTGACTTTATAGCTATGGGGATTGTAAAAGCCAAAAGTAAACATGACATTTGGAATCTAATGACGCCTGAACAACAAGCCAAAGCCGAAGAAAAATCCGAAAAGCATAAGCGCGGCAAGAAAGGTCAAAGGCATGGATAGGTAAAAAAAACATACTAGTATTAACAAAATGGCGCCAGATAAGGCGCCTTTTTTTGATCAATATTGCCATACATTTTCAGATGAAATATGTATGGCTTAAAAATACGAACCCTAAATATTTGTTTCAGAAGCAAACCTTTGATTCCTTTAGTATTCGAAGATCAATTGTTTTATCCTCCATTAGGGGCTGTTGATCTTTCATACGTCCTCGAGACTGAGGTCATTTATTTGGATACCGAGGCGTTTGCCTTGAAGTT